>DATBWZ010000027.1:0-20294 GCA_036514535.1 bacterium | reverse complement strand
TATTGTACCATCTTCCATATTAATCTTTATGGGAATCCTGAAGATGTTTCTGGAAATCACCTCCGGAATACCGACCTCAACACCTCTATTCCCCTCTGGCTGATCCATTGCAACTGTTGATACCGCTTTCTCATTCTCTATAACAGACGAAGCCACCGCCGGCACAGGCTCCCGCTCTGGCTGTGATAGATTGGCAGGCTCAGAAGCATTGAGCTCCGCATTTGCTTTTACCGATCCCTGCTTTTGAAATTCATTGGTGGAGCGCAATTTCTGTAAAACAATCTTGGTCACAGTCGTAAGCGTCTGTAATACCCCGTCTCCCCGATGTGCCGTTGCTTCAAAATATGGCGCATCAAAGTGATTCAAAGATCGCTGAAGTTCTTGTATTGATAAAACATCTCCCATATCCCGTTTGTTGTACTGAAATACAAGGGGAACATCTCTGAGCGCCCTGTTGTAGAATTTCAGATTATCTTCAAGATTTTTAAAACTCTCAATATTTTCGTTAAACATCTTTTTCTGCGAATCCACAACAAAAACTACCCCGTCAACATTCTTCAAAACAAGTTTTCTGGTTGCATTATAATAAACCTGTCCCGGAACTGTATATATTTGAAACCTTGTTTTTAATCCTTTAATCTCGCCAAGCTCCAGAGGAAGAAAATCAAAAAAAAGCGTTCTATCTGTTTGCGTTGCGAGCGTCATAAGTTTTCCCTTGTATTCCGGTTTGAGTTTCTGATAAATGAATTGAATATTGCTGGTTTTGCCAGAAAGCCCTGGTCCATAATATACTACTTTTGCATTGATCTCTTTTTTTAAATAATTCAGAATCGCCATAATCCTATCCTTGTTTCTTCTGGAGCAGACTTCTTGCCATATTTGATAGTGCACCGGAAACATTTTTTGACCCTGAGAGATCCTTCAGATCCCGATGTGTCAGGTAATTCACAAATTTTATAGCCACTGGAAGAGGCGTTTTCGGATTATTTACCAGTGCAGTCTTTATCCTGTAGTTCTTTACCCATTCTTTATTTGTAGATATAATTCGTATAACCTCATCACTCACACTGCGGGATTGCGCATACATAAAAATTTCAGAATCAACAATCTTCGGGCTTTTGAGAACACTCGTGGCAACAATTTTGTTGGAATCCTTAATAAGTACAGAACGGACTTCCTTATTGCCAAAAAGGGCAAGTTTAACCTTTCTTGCTACATTCATATTCTGAAGTTGTTTTAAAATAGATTCTTTCTCTTCATCCTTACTTTCCGTTTCCTTATCAAGTGTTAACTCTTTGGGAATATCAAAAAAATCCTGTGGTATTTCAAGATGTTCAAGCACCCTGGGTGCTTCTGCGCCATACTCATACACTGATTCCGCTGTACCCGCAGGAGCAGACTGTTGCTGTTCAACGCTTTTCGGTTCTTTTATAGGAACTGGCTCTGTTTTCTGTTCCTTTTTCTGTTCTGTAGCGGGCTTTGTCGCACTTGCCTGTGGCGGATAAGATTTTGACAGGTGTCTGAGGAAAAATTCCTGGAGCCTTTCTAGCGTGGAACGGCTGAGATTAGGGGATTCGAGGAGCGAATTCAGCACTTCGGGTTCTTTCATCAATCTAACCTGGTTGAGAGATATTACCTCAAGCACCGATGCAATGCCTAATTTTATAAGATTCAGAATTGTCTCCTGGCTGGTTTTTTTGTTCATTGTTATAAGTTCAAGAATTTCAGTATGTTTTACAAATACCCTGGAAAGGACATCAAGCACTCCCGCATGCAATTCTGTTTTCAAAACTCTTATTACCGAATCCTGCGGCAATTCAAGTATAGTTTGCTCAGCAACCTTGCAGATTTCGGGATCCGGATCCCCAACAAGACTAACAAGGAGCAAAACCTGTTCATCAAGGGAAAGCGGAACTATTCCTTTTGCAGCCTTTAGCCTGTTCTCCCTTGGAACATCCTTCCCTGTAAATTTTTTAATATTTTGGGGAATTTCAATATTCAGGGATGATTTGCCAACGGTTTCCCTTAAATCCATCAACCACCTTTTGAAACAATCTGTGCCTGCAATCCAAGGTCTTTCAATTTACCCACGGCATCTATCGCATCCTTTTTTTCTGAAAAGCCCATCCTTATAAAGAATACCGGCACCCTTTTTTTGCCGATATCTATAGTAATTCCATATCCAATTTCAGCGGCAGTATTTTTCTGACTAATTGCTTCACTCAAAATTTGGTAATAACCCACCTTTACTTTCGTCATCTCTCCTTCTGGTATCAATTCCGGGCTAAATCCTTTTAATTTCAGTTTTAACTCTGCAATCTTTGCTTCTCCCTGAGATAACGGATGTTCTATGAATAGGGCGTATTCATCTATAGCCTGTTTCCCGGACTTAATCTCTGTCTTAAATCCGAATATTTTAGCCTTAATCTCCCCAGCCTTTGCTTCATCCTTGCTTTTGTAGGGCCCTGCCTCAACAAAAACCAGGGAAACCTTTGCAGTTGAGGCTGAGGGGCTTACCATCGGGGCAGGCTTTGGAACATCCTTTGGCGCTGGGAGATCCGATGGTTTATCCTCCGGCTGGGCCGTTGCGCCTGATGGAGGGATCTCAATTTTCTGCTCTGTTTTTGGCTCAGGGGGCGGGGGGACATTTACCATTACTTCTGCCCTTGTTGATTTTACCTCCTGAACCACTTCTTTTTTCTTAAGCAAAAAGAACGCTCCCCCTGCAATTATAAGAATTAAAATTATACTTCCGGCTGCTACAGGGACAAACGGAAATTTTCCAGTTGCCTTAGCAGTATCTGTAACATGCAGTCCCGGCGCTTTCGGAAAAGCAGGCGTAGCATACGGCATTGGGGTGGCCATCGCCGGGCCTTTATTTTTTTCCTGGGAAAGCGGTTCATTCAGCAATTCATTCAGAGATTTAGATGGCGGTGATGCAATGTCCAGCTCTGGTAACGGAGATTCTTCTTTTTCGGGCGGAACGGGTGGTGGCGTTTTCTGAGTTTTTATCTGGCTATAGACAGAGAGGGACTTTGATTCCTTTTGAGAAACAGGTGGAGCTTTCTCAGAAACCTCTTCGGCAGGAGGCTTAAAAAAATCATCCAGAAGCAGGTCTTTCTTCATAGAGGTTTTTTTAGGAGCCCGGTCTTCTTTTTTTATCTGCTGAGACTGTTCATCTTCTGCAGGGGGCTTAAAAAAATCATCCAGAAGCAGATCCTGCCTCAGGCCTTTCTTCTTCTTTGCTCCTCCGTCTTCTACCACTTCATTCCTCCTTTATCTCACCCTCAACCCTTTCTTTTTTTCTTGTTTCAATAATCTTGCTTGAAATATGCGCCGGCACTTCATTATAGGAATGAAACTCCATAGTAAAACTGCCTTTCCCCTGAGACAGGGATCTTAAATCAGCTGCATACATTAAAACCTCTGACATAGGTGCGTAGGCTTTTATCATCTGGTAACTGTTTGATGCTTCCACACCGAGTATCTTTCCCCTCCGGCTGTTGAGATCTCCAATTACATCCCCAACATAATCATCGGGCACAACTATCTCCATTGACATAATTGGTTCAAGCAGGACAGGATTAGCCTGTTGCAGCGCTTTTCTTAAAGCCATTGCCCCTGCGATTTTAAAAGCAATATCAGAAGAGTCCACAACATGATATGACCCATCTACCAGGGAAACCCTTATATCTTCCACAGGATAAAAAGCAAGCACGCCTTCTGTTATAGCCTCCTTCACGCCCTTCTCTACAGAAGGGATAAACTGCCTCGGAATAACTCCGCCCACAATCTTGTCAACAAATTCATATCCTTTTCCTCTTGGCAGCGGGTCCACTTCCAGCCAACAATCTCCATACTGCCCCCTGCCGCCGGATTGTTTTTTGTATCTACCCTGAACCCTGCTCTTGCCCTTCACGGTTTCCTTATACGGAACCTTAGGTGCGGCAATCTCCACATCCGTATTAAACTTGCGTTTAAGTTTAGCAACTGCAATCTCAATCTGAGCCTGGGATATTCCGGCCAGGATAATTTCCTTGGTTTGCTGATCCCTCTGAACATGGAGAATCGGATCCTCTTCCAGAAGCTTGGAGATCGCCGTTGTAAGCCTGTCATCATCAGCTTTTGTTTTTGGCTTTATGGCAAAAGAGATAATGGGGCGAGGAATATCAATCCCCTTATATAAGACAGGGGATTTTTCATTGCAAAGCGTATCACCGGTGGCCGTTTCTTTCAGTTTTACAAAAGCAACTATATCGCCTGCCTCGCAGGAATCTTTATGCTCCTGTTTCTTCCCCTTTAATAAATAAACCGGACCGATGCGTTCCTTAATGTTTCTGGAGGAGTTAAGCACCTGCGTGTCTGAATTGAGAATGCCGGAAAAAACCCTGACATAGCTGATCTTTCCTGCAAATGGATCAATAATGGTTTTAAAAACCCATGCGCTGAACGGCTCATCAGAAGATAGTTTTCTTGAAATATTATTTCCATTGGACGGATCCTTCCCTGAAATATCCCCTTTTTCAAGCGGAGACTTAGTAAATTCAGGAAGAAGGTTAAGCAAGGTTGTAATTCCCGCAAGTCTGCCGGCAGAACCGCAAAATACGGGAAATATTCTCCGCGCGAGGATGCCCTTTCTGAGATTTTTAAGCACCTCATCTTTTGAAACGCTTTGACCATTCAGGTATTTCTCCAAAGTCGCATCATCCTGTTCAGCAGCGCTTTCTGCTATTTTTTTTCTGTATTCTTCCAATGCGGGGGCTATTTCAGCGGGGATATTGGCCTCTGTTTCCTTTTTTGTATTTTCATTATAATAAACAGCTTTATCGTTTACGAGATCCACAATGCCCTTAAATTCCGCTTCCCTGCCGATAGGAAAGCAGACCGGAAGCACTTTTATTCCAAGAGACTTTTCAATCGCTGAAAGGGTATTCATAAAATCTGCGTGTTCCCTGTCAAGTTTGTTGATGAATATTAATGAAGGCAGCGCGTGCTCTTCTCCCGATTTCCACAGCCTCTCGGTCTCAACCTTTATGCTGTCACAGGCAGAAAACACAAAAACGCCGGCTTCTGCAACCCTCATGGAATTTAGGGTATCAAAAATGAATGCCGAAACACCGGGAGTATCAATAAAATTACAGCGCCAGCCCTTCCATTCAACAGAAGCAATGGCAGTACCGATGCTTATACCTTTCTCTATTTCCTCTTCCTCAAAATCAAGAAATGAACTTTTGTCCCTTGTTTTTCCCAGTTTGTCTGTTGCCCCTGTTATGAACAAAATTGCCTCGCCGATGGACGTTTTACCCGTATCACTTCCAGAAAGAAACACTATGTTTCTTATTTTATCAACTGGAAATCTTCCCATCTCTTCACCTATCTTTTAATATTATTCTATTATAAGTTATAAGTCAACCCCTAATCTGTTTCTATGGTAAAGGATCATTAATCCCCTTAGCGTAAGGTGCGCATCAACTTCTTCAATGGTCTCGCTTTCTGGTGCAATTAAAGGCGCAAGCCCGCCTGTAGCAATAACCTTAAGATTTCCCGCCATCTCCTTCTTCATTACTGTAACAATACGGTCCACAAGTCCGGCATAGCCGTAGAATATACCGGATTGAATGCTGTGGGTCGTGTTTTTGCCTATTATGCTGGGAGGTTTCACAAGTTCTATTCTGGGAAGTTTTGATGCCGATCTGAACAGCGCCTCTGATGAGATCATCAATCCGGGAGCAATTGCACCACCTAAATATTCCCCTTTTGAAGAAATGCAATCAAAGGTTGTAGCTGTGCCAAAATCAACAATAATCAGGCTGCGTTTCCATTTTTCGTAGCCTGCAATAGCATTTACAATCCTGTCCGCTCCTACCTCTTTTGGATTGTCATAGAGCACAGGCATTCCGGTTTTTATACCAGGTCCGATTACAAGAGGACGAACAGAGAAATATTTCTGACATGCTTTCTCAAATGTGGCCAGCAGTGGAGGAACAACGCAAGAGATAATGGCGCCATCCACTCCTGTGATGGGTATCTTTGAAAGTGTTAAAAACTGGTGCATCATTATGCCGTATTCATCTTCCGTTTTCCCCTGATCTGTCGCAAATCGCCAAAAGGACAGAAGATCTTCCCTATCATATATACCAAGCACAATATTCGTATTACCGATATCAATAACAAGGAGCATTAAGTCCTCCTCCTTAAAAACATTACATCTCCACTTAAAACTCTTTCAATTTTATCATCAGACTTCCTGACAAGTAATGCACCGCTGTTATCAATCCCAAGAGCGGTTCCCTCTACCTTTTTATCAAGATAGGATATTACCACATCTTTTCCGGACATACAAAAATATCCGGACCATTCTTTCTTTATATTACTAAATCCATGGCGAAGAAACTCCTTATACATTTTCTTTAATTCACCGAGCAGCGCCATTGTAAATTCAACTCTTGGAATATTTCTCCCTGTTACATCCTTCAATGTTGTGATGTTATCTGCTATTTCAGCAGGATACTCTTTGATGGTTGAATTCAGATTTACTCCAATGCCCAAAACAATAAAGTTGATCTTGTCAGATTCCGAATTCATCTCGGTAAGGATTCCGCAGAATTTTTTCCCATTGAGGAGAAGATCATTTGGCCATTTTATCCCGGCTCTGATTCCGGTTACTTTTTCCACCGTCCTTGCTACGGCGACACCGGCAACAAGCGTAATTTGCGGAGAGATATACGGGGGCATGTCCGGCCTGAGTATAGCAGATATATAAATATTGTTGCCAGGCGGGGAAACCCACATTCTGCCAAGCCTGCCCCGGCCGGCGGTCTGTGACTCCGCAACCACAACCGTACCCTCCACCGCACCCCTAGAAGCCATGCCGACTGCAACCGTATTTGTGGAATCAGTATTTTTATAATAGACCGCGTCCCGCCAAAATTCATCTTCGCCATCCAACAACGCCCACGGATATGGATTATCCGGAGCGCTAAAAATCCTGTACCCCTTTGCAGTATGGCCCTCAATAATATAACCAAGCTCTCTCAGATTTTTTATCCGCTTCCATAAACCAGCCCTCGTAACCCCCAGCCTCTGACTTAACGCTTCACCGGAAACAAAATCCCTTCCTGCTTGCATAAGACTGTCAAGCACAAGTCTTGTGGTATGCTCATACCTGACTGATAGCATAACTTATTTTACCTGGAAGGAAATATCCACCCATCTTGCTGCATGGGTAAGCCTCCCAACAGAAATAAAGTCAACATTTTGAGACGCAAATTTACCTATATTTTGCAGACTGACCCCGCCAGATACCTCAATTTTTGCCCTGCCACCAGCAATTTTTGCTGCCTTTTTTATTGTCCCAGGACGCATATTATCCAGGAGAACATGCCTGACCCCGCACTCAAGTGCTTCCTTCAGTTCGTCAATTGTCCTGACCTCCGCCTCAGCGTTCCCTGTATGCCCTGGGAATTTTTTCTTAAGCGTGTCAATTGCACGCCTGATTCCGCCAGCAGCCCTTATGTGATTTTCTTTTATAAGAATACGGTCGTATAATCCCATTCTGTGATTTACAGCGCCCCCTATCCTTGTAGCATATTTCTCCAGTCTTCTCAGCCCGGGGGTTGTTTTTCTCGTGTCCAGTATTATAACTTTTTTAGCACCGGCCTTCCGGATGTATTTTTTCGTATTAGTGGCTATACCGGAAAGATGCTGAAGAAAATTCAGAGCTGTCCTTTCCGCACTAAGCATTGACCGGGCATCCCCACTGACCGCTGCAATCACCTTTTTCTTTTTTATCCATTCCCCATCCTTACTTAATGCCCTAAATTTCATTTTCCTATCCAGTTGCTTGAAAACCTCTTTTGCAATATTTACTCCTGCAAGAAGAAAATCCTCTCCGGCAATTATCAGCCCGGCAATTTTTTTCCCTTTGGGTATGCAAAACGATGAAAGGTCTATCTTGCCTATATCCTCAGCAAGAGCTGCAGCGATTGCCTTTTTCGTATCCCTGTCAAATATACGATTAGACATTTTCCTGGGAAGTTTTGATCATTTCCTTTGTTTCCTCAAGATTCCGCAATTTCATTTTAAGAGTTTCAAATTCCGCTTTTTTCTTATCCACGATTTCTGCCGGAGCATTTGATTTAAAGTTACGATCGTTCAGCATTCCAGATACCCTTTCCAGTTCATTTCTCATCTTCTCAATCTCCCTTTCAATTCTCGCTGCTTCTTTTTTATAATCCACGAGATTCACCAAATCAAGATACATTTCCGTATTGTCATGCTTAACAATAAGCGGAGATTTGAAAGCCCGGCCTGCTGCTCCGACTGTAAAATTATCAAGACGGGCAAGAAAAACAATTGTTGCGCTGAACTCCTGAAGCAGAGCAGCCAGTTGACTGTCCTGCGTCCTTGCATGGACGCTGAAGCGTTCGGTGTGCGGGATTAGGTGCGCTGATCTAATATTTCGTATGCGGGTTATTACTCCCTTAACATATTCAAATTTATTACGCTCATCGGGATATTTCCCGGATGAAACCTCCGGAAATTTTGAAATCATTATGCTTCCGGAACTTCCCGGAAGCCGCTGCCAGATCTCCTCGGTTATCATAGGCATAAACGGATGCAGCATTTTTAGAATTCCATCAAGAATATACAGGAGCAGTTTTTTGTGTTCGGGTTCTCCTGTCGCGCTGAGTCTTGATTTCACCGCCTCCAGGTACCAGTCACAGAGTTCATGCCAGATGAAGTTATACAGGATCCTTGCAGCGCTGTCAAAATTATATACATCAATGGCATCCCGCACAGATTTAATCGTATCCTGATAAAGAGTGTAAATCCACCTGCCGAGTATGCTTTCAGGGATAATGCCGAGATATTGATTGTTCTGAATGTCTCCGGTATTCATAAGTATAAATTTTGATGCATTCCAGAGTTTATTAGTAAAATGCCTGTAGCCCTCAATGCGATCCTCTGACAGTTTTATCTCCCTGCCCTGAGCGGTTAAAGCAGCGAGGGCAAAACGGAAAGCATCCACGCCGTACTTGTCCATCATAACCAGCGGATCAATAACATTTCCCTTGGATTTGCTCATCTTCTGCCCCTTTGAGTCCCTAACAAGGGCATGCAGATAGACCTCCATGAAGGGAACATCTTTCATAAGAAAGAGCCCCATCATTATCATCCGCGCCACCCAGAAAAAGAGTATATCAAATGATGTCACCAAAACCGATGTAGGATAAAAAATAGAGAGATCCCTTGTCCTGTCCGGCCAACCGAGTGTAGAAAATGGCCAGAGGGCGGAAGAAAACCATGTGTCAAGCACATCTTTATCCTGCTCTATATTTTTTGAACCGCATTTAACACAAACATTCTGATCCTCAATTGACACAGCGATTTCACCGCAATCCCCGCAATACCATGCCGGAATTCTGTGTCCCCACCAGATCTGTCTGGAAATACACCAGTCTCTGATATTACGCATCCAGGAAAAATAGGACGTATTCCACATCTCTGGAATAAGTTTTATCCTGCCGCTCTCAACAGCCCTGATAGCCTCCTGAGATAGGGGCTCCGCCCTAACAAACCACTGAACCGACAACATTGGTTCCACCACTGTTTTGCATCTGTAACAATGGCCCAGAACCATTTTATAATCCTCAATCTTCTGTAGGAGGCTTGCATTTTCAAGGTCTTTCGCAACCTTTGTCCTTGCCTCAAACCTGTCAAGCCCTTTATATATATAAGCATGCTCCGTCATTCTCCCATGTTCGTCAATCGCCTTAACAAATGGAAGATTATGCCGGTTTGCTGTCTCAAAGTCGGCGAAATCATGGCCAGGCGTTATCTTCACGGCGCCTGTACCGAATTCCCGTTCTACCCTGTCGTCCCCTATCACGGGAATCTCCCTGTCTGTGAGCGGAAGAAGCAGTGAGGCGCCTATCGCATCAGCATATTTATCATCTTCGGGATGTACTGCTACAGCAGTATCTCCGAACATAGTCTCTGGTCTTGTGGTTGCTACTATGATGTATTTAATGTCCGATTTTGGTTCCTTTAATGGGTACAAAATATAATAAAGCTTGCCAGTTATCTCCTCCTGCTCTACCTCAAGATCAGACAAAGCCGTTCCGCATCTGGGGCACCAGTTTATGATGTAGTTTCCACGATATATGAGACCCTTATTATAAAGGGTTACAAAAGCAACACGGACTGCTTTTGACAAGCCCTCGTCAAGCGTAAACCTCTCCCTCGTCCAGTCACAGGATGCGCCAAGACGCCTCAATTGATAAATGATATTTCCTCCCGATTCCTCCTTCCATTTCCATACCCTTTCAATAAAGCGGTCCCTGCCGATTTTTAATCTGTCAAGCCCCTCTTCCGTCAAAATGCGTTCAACAACATTCTGCGTAGCTATGCCGGCATGGTCTGTTCCTGGGAGCCAGAGGACATTGAACCCTGCCATTCTCTTGTATCTTGACAGGATGTCCTGGAGTGTGTTGTTCAGCGCATGGCCGATGTGCAGCGAACCTGTTACATTGGGCGGTGGAATAACAATGCAAAAAGGAGGCTTTGATGAATGCAGATCGGGAGTAAAATAACCATTTGATTCCCAGAATGCATACCACTTAGATTCCATCTCCTTTGAATTCCAGGATTTGGGCAATAATTCTTTCTTTGAATTTTTTTCCATAATTATTTATCAGGTATATTTTATTTATAAAAAGAAAATTTGGAATAACTATTTAACTTTTTTAAACTCTTCGTCAACCATCCTTTTTGTTTTCTCCAGGATATTTCCCTTATCAATTGCATCCTTGACAAATCCCTTAATGACCGAATTTATTATCTCCTCAGCAATTTTCTGCATAAGCGATGGAAGGGTTTTTATGAGAATTTCTGAAACCTGCTTCTGAATTTCCAGGGAAATCTGCGAGATGGACGCCGGTGGAGCAATATTCTTCGCATGCACCGGAGATTCAACCGCTTCTGCAATGGGGATTTGCTCAAAATGCTCTTCTGTTTCTGCGTCAACCGTTTCGGCTTCCCCGGTTACTTCGTTGATTTCCAGCGCTGTAAAAGTCTCTTCAGCTACATCTACACCTGAATCCCCTGTTTCTTCTGTAAATTCTCCGATCTCTATCGCTTCTTCCGGCTCTGCTTCTTCTGCCATAACCTCTGCTGCTATCGTTTTTGCTGTAACCTGAGGCCTTTCCTCCGTCTTCACAGCCTTAGGGATCTCTGCTTTTTTTTCAGCACCGTCAAAGCCTTCCATACTCCAAATATCCTCAGGAGACGTCTCTTCCGCTGTTTTCGCTTCTTCGGTCAATTCTATTCCTTCTGTTTCCTCTTCAATAATCTCACCAAGATCTATATCAAGGGCATCTTCAATCTCATCCGAAACCCCGGCTTCTGCTGCTACCTCGGGCTTTTTCGCCCTGGAAAGCAATTCATTAACCTTGTTTATCAGCGCCTGGGTTTCAAATGGCTTCATAATGTAATCATCGGCGCCTACTGCTTTAACCTTATTTGCATCAAAGGGCTCAAAAGCGCCGGCAAGAAGCAGGACTGGTATATCCTTTAATTCCGGGGTTTTTTTAATTGCCTCGCACACCTCATAGCCGTTCTTGCCTGGCATGCCTATATCCGCCAGCACAAGATCGGGTTTTACATCTTTTGCCTTTGAAATTGCGTCTATTCCGTTTCCTACGATAACTAATTCGTAATCCTTGGAAGAAAAGGTAATAGTCATTACCTTCTGGATCGTTATACTGTCATCAGCAATCAATAGTTTTTTTGACATCATCTTCCTCCTGATCTCTACTTATCAATCAATTTTTCTCTCTGGTCCCTGCAACGGTATCCAGAACCCCCTTTAAATCCGGACGGAAAACCCTTCTACCTGAAAGTTCTCCTATGGAATCACTCCCTGCATCTTCACTGATTTTCAAAGATTCCTTATCAATAATTCCAAAAACATCATCCGCAAGAATCCCCAGCAAACCCCACTGTGAATCCACAAGAACGGCAAATTTTCCGGAGGCGCCATCAGCAAAAGAAAACACCGGCACCGGACCGGTATCAACAAGCATTACGCCTTTGAGTTCTGAATGAACAAATGGCAGCCTGACTACCTCTGGCGTATTAACCACATTGATTAGCATCATTGTATCAATCCCAAATAGTTTATTTTTGACGCTGAAAACTATGTATTTTTCTTCGCTCATACAACTGTCATCTTTTCTATTATTTTCATATCATCCATGGAAATAAGTTTGCCGCCATTGACAAACAGAATGACCTGCCTCCCTTTTAAAAAAAACCCCTGAAGGATATCCCGGCTTGACTTGACAACAATTTCCGGAAAAGGAATAAGGCTCTCTTTTTCAATCTCCTGGATGCCCGAAAGGTTATCGCTGAGAATCCCGAGCGTACAATAGGGGTGTTCGTACCTTATAAGCACAGGCTTCCCCGCTAAATGAGAATTTAGTTTTTTTCTCAAGTCTACAAAGGGAATGGTTGAATTTGAGATTTTTACAGTACCGCAATATCTGTCTCCATATTTGATTTCATCAGGGGCTTCAATGGTATCAACTCTCAAAACAGTATCCAACTTTAATCCGAACAAATAATCCCCTGCACCAAATATCAAAAGTCTCTCCCCCATTGCACTGCTGCTAAAAAGGTTACCAAATTTGCATCCAGATGTCAAGAAGCAAGTTGTTCTGATTGATTTTGATATGAACAATTCTGAGTCAATTCGTCAAAAAGAAAAAGCCTGTTGAAAACAGATTCTTATGATATAATAGGAAAATTGCCGGCGTAGCTCAGTTGGTAAGAGCAGCCGATTCGTAATCGGCAGGTCAGCGGTTCAAATCCGCTCGCCGGCTCTTGCGCCCGCAACTTTAGCAAATCAACGGGGAGCTCCCGGTCAAGACATTCCTATTTAATACTTCCGAGGTAAAACCTTACATCTTTTATGATGTTAATGCCTACTTTTTTGCCAACCTTTTCCATTATCTCGGGTTTCATCATCTGGAGTTCGTTCATCCACGAAGAGCTGCATACGCTGATCTTCAAAATCCCGCGGCTAATACCGATTGGCATTGATTTCTCCGATACCCTCTCCCCCACGATCTCCTTCCACAGAAGCATTGCGTCAACCTGCTTTGATTTCTTTTCAAGTCCTAATGACTTAATGACCTTAGGTATAACCTCGCCGATTGAGTATATGCCCTTCATTGGTTAAAAAATTAACAGAATTACACGTTTTCGTCAAGGGGAACTGCGCTTCAGACGCAGAGAATTCAGCACTACAGATACAGAACTGAATGCCATTGCAGCGGCAGCAACCACAGGATTTAAAAGGAAATGGAATAACGGATAGAGCAGGCCGGCAGCTACAGGGATTGCGGCTGTGTTGTAGAAAAACGCCCAGAAGAGATTCTGTTTTATTGTGCGCATAGTGAACATTGAAAGCCTGACTGCTTTTACAACAGCCATAAGATTCCCGCTGACAAGCGTTATATCCGAAGCCTCAACGGCAACATCCGTACCGGAGCCGATAGCAATCCCCACATCCGCCTGAGCAAGCGCCGGCGCATCATTTATGCCATCACCCACCATGGCAACCCTTTCGCCCATTGCCTGCAACGCTTTTATCTCCCCCGCCTTATCCTGCGGAAGAACATTGGACTTCACTGACGCAATTCCAACCATCCGGGCAATTGCGTCCGCAGCATTTTTATTGTCTCCGGTGATCATTAGTGTTTTAATCCCGAGTTTTTTTAATTCGGAAATAGCCTGCGGCGCCGACGCCTTAATCGTGTCGGAAACAGCAATCACAGAGCGGACAACTCCTTCTGCAGCAATACAGACAGCTGTTTTTGCCTCTGATGAAAGTCTCTCAGTCAGTTCAGCAGCCCGGCCAATCTTTATTCCCTGATCAAGGAGCATTGCCGGATTGCCTGCAACTACCGGCCTGCCGTCAACCTCTCCAAGCACACCATACCCTGTAACAGACCGGAATTTCTGAGGTTCAGGCAGGGCAATATTGTTCTCTTTTGCCCTCTTCACTATTGCCAGAGCAACGGGATGCTCGGACAATTTTTCAACAGATCCGGCAATTCTGAGTATGTCCTTCTCAGTATAATCCTTATCCAGAATAACAATATCCGCAACAACTGGTTTTCCCTCAGTGATTGTGCCTGTCTTATCAAACACAGCGGTCGTAATCCTGTGAAGCAATTCAATGCTTTCTCCTCCGATAAGAATTCCGGATTCCGCGCCCTTTCCGATGCCAACGATCACCGCGGTTGGCGTCGCAAGCCCGAGAGCGCAGGGGCAGGCAATAATCAGAACTGTTATAAAGTTTATTATAGCAAACCTGAATGATGGCTCCGGCCCCAGGAATAACCATACAAAAAAGGTTATGACTGCAATTATAATCACAGCAGGAACAAAATATGATGCGACCTTATCCACGAGTTTTTCAACAGGCGCCTTGCTCCCCTGCGCCTCCTGAACCATTCTTATTATCTGGGCAAGAGCTGTGTCCCTGCCAATTTTTGTTGCCCTGAATCTGAAACTGCCGGTCAGATTCACTGTTCCTCCGATGACCGCGTCTCCTGACCTTTTCTCTGCAGGCATGCTCTCTCCGGTAATCATTGATTCATCCACGGATGAACTGCCTGAAATCATCATCCCGTCAACAGGAATTCTATCGCCAGGCTTCACAATTACAGTATCCCCGGCACGAACACCATCAACAGGAATATACATCTCGGCGCCATCCCTGACTATGTGAGCGGTCCTTGCCCGAAGACCGGCGAGCTTCCTGACTGCATCGCTCGTTCTTCCCTTTGCCTTTGCCTCCAGAAGCCTGCCGAGAAGGATCAGGGCGATAATCGCAGTTGCGGTATCGTAGTATGTATCTGACATGCCCTTGAGTTTTCCGTCAAGAAGAGAGGGGAAAAAGGTAATGGCGCTGCTGTAAAGATAAGCAGCGGAAGTACCTATTGCAACCAAAGTATCCATATTTGAAGAAAATCTTTTTGCCTCGGCCCATGCACCCCTGAAAAATTGCCGCCCCGACCAGAACAGCACTGG
This sequence comes from bacterium, assembly GCA_036514535.1. Classification (GTDB taxonomy): domain Bacteria; phylum JAMCPX01; class JAMCPX01; order DATBWZ01; family DATBWZ01; genus DATBWZ01. Next base: position 5,192 of record DATBWZ010000027.1, on the reverse strand, counting down.
TGTTGTTATTAAAAACAGGATGTAATTGATAAGATACTGGTATGAACGGAGTATATCATGCAGTTCGGGGATCAGCATGTACATGCTGCCTGCCATTACCACAACAGCGGAGACGGCGGCAAAAGCAAATCTGTTTCTGAGCTGCAAATAAAACCTTTCCCTCTCTGCCTGTTCCGCTTCACCGGTATCCTTCCCCCCTGTTTCTATTACTTTGTACGCACCTGCGGAACTTATTGCTTTTTTCAGATATTCAATGTCAGTTATTCCGGGGTCATATCTCACAACCGCTCTCTCTGTCCCGAAATTCACAAATGCCTCGCCAACTCCGTCCAGGGAATTGAGCGACTTTTCTATCTTTGCAACGCAGGATGCACAGGACATGCCCTCAATGGGAAGGATAGCGGTGGAAAGGTTTTCTGGAGGAGCGGTCCGGCGGTACGCCCGAATATCGGATAGCATCTCACCATTATTCCTTGCGCTACCCTGTGATAATTGATGCTTTAAAAATGACTCTGGATCTTCGCTGAATCGGACATTGCAGGATGGATTGCAAAAAAGGTATTCCGTGTTCTTATAGATAATTCTTAAAGCGTCCGGAGTATCCTCTACCTCCATCCCACAGACAGGGTCTGTATAAACAGCCATGACTTTATTCTACACAATGTAGAATTTTCTTGCAAGAAAAATGCTTTTTTATTATCCTTGCTCCATTTGATTATGACGCAGGGGGTGACCAATCCGGTCGTCCTAAAAACAATTAAAGATATTTACTTTTATTAAAAAATTCAGCATACTTTATTGTAATGAAACTTTCTGTTGTAATGCCTGTTTACAACGAGATGAAAACCCTTCCTGAGATTCTAAAACGGGTAATGGCTGTAAATATCATTAAGGAAATTATTATTGTTGATGACTGCTCCACAGATGGATGCAGGGAGTTCTTGAAAAAATTTGCCGGCGAATACGCTAATGCTGATCCAAACAACCGTATCCGGATATTCTTTCACGAAATAAATCGGGGCAAGGCCGCTGCGCTGCGCACAGGATTCAAACATATCTCGGGCGATGTTGTAATTATCCAGGATTCGGACATGGAATACAATCCGCAGGAGTACCATATTTTAATTGGCCCGATAGCACAAGGAATAGCCGATGTAGTCTATGGTTCAAGATTTATCGGCGGACCGCACAGGGTTTTGTTTTTCTGGCACTATCTGGGCAACAAATTTCTAACCCTCCTGACAAACATATTTACAAATCTCAACCTCTCTGACATGGAGACAGGATATAAGGCATTCAGGGGTGAGGTGATTAAAAAAATTGCGATTAAATCCAACCGGTTCGGCTTTGAGCCCGAGGTTACCGTAAAGGTCGCAAAAATGAATTGCAAAATCTATGAGGTTCCTATTTCCTACAGCGGGAGGACATACGCAGAGGGGAAAAAGATAAAATGGAAGGATGGCTTACTGGCATTATATCAGATTGTAAGGTTCTCACTGCTGGACTAAGCAAATAAAAATTGATAACATGGATTCAATGATCGTTGGTATATTGAAAGAAACATTTCAGGACGAGCGGAGGGTTTCAATAACGCCGGCCGTAGTTCCCTCCATTCTTAATGCAGGCTTACAGATCTTATTTGAGAAAGGAGCCGGAGAACCAGCGGGGTTCACGGACAGGGAATACGAGGAAAAGGGGGCAAAGATTATATCAGAAAGAAAAACAATATTTTCTTCATCCGGAATACTGCTCTTCGTCCGTGGTCCGGGCGCAAATCCAGAATTTAGAAAAGAAGAATTTGAGATGCTCAGAAAAAATCAGGTCCTTGCCGGCTTTCTTGAACCATTCTATGCTCCGCAGACAATAAAGGAACTTGCAAAACGCGAAGTAATTGCATTCGCAATGGAACTGATACCGCGAATCAGCAGGGCACAAAACATGGATGCCGTCACATCAATGGGAACAATTGGGGGTTATAAATCTGTTCTGCTGGCTGCCGGGGCATTGCACAAGATGTTTCCCCTTTTCATGACAGCGGCTGGAAGAATCTCTCCGGCAAACGTATTCGTTATCGGCGCAGGGGTTGCCGGTCTCCAGGCAATTGCCACAGCTAAAAGACTGGGTGCAGTAGTAAGCGCTTATGATGTCCGGCCGGCAGTAAAGGAGCAAATTGAAAGTCTTGGGGCAAAATTCATAGAACTATCTATTGAAACCGTAAAAGCAGAACAATCTACCGGATACGCAAGCGCCATGTCCGCAGACTTTTACAGGCGACAGCAGGAATTGATGACAACGGTCCTTGCCGCCAGCAATGTCGCAATTACAACTGCTCTTGTTCCTGCGAAAAGGGCGCCGATTCTCATTACCCGCGAAATGGTGCTGAAGATGAAACCCGGCGCCGTTATTATTGACCTTGCCGCAGAAAGGGAGGGCAATTGTGAACTTACCCAACCCGGTAAAACAATCGTAGTAAACGGTATCACCATAATGGGTCCCACGAACCTGCCTTCAACAGTGCCTTACGATGCGAGCATTATGTATTCAAAGAATATCACAAATTTCTTACTCTATCTTGTCAAAAACGGCAGCCTTCAACTAAATACTGAGGACGAAATAATCCGCGAGACAATGGTAACAAAGGACGGAGAAATATCCAATGCGCGGATAAAAGAAATATTGGCAGAAAGGAGCGGTTAAATGGATATATTTGTGATAGCCTTTACAATCTTTATACTTTCTCTTTTTGTTGGGTTTGAAATAATAACAAAGATTCCTCCAACGCTTCATACGCCGCTAATGTCCGGCTCCAACGCTATATCAGGAATAACCATTATAGGAGCAATAATATCAGCGGGCTATCAACATACAACCCTGACTACAATCCTCGCATTTATTGCCGTAGTCTTTGCTACCATAAACGTCGTCGGCGGTTTTATGGTTACCGACAGAATGCTCAAGATGTTTAAGAAAAAATAATATGGCTGTATCATTAATAAATCTGGCTTATCTTTTCTCTACGATCCTTTTTATTTACGGTCTTAAAGGATTGACCCATCCTCGCACTGCGGTCAGGGGTAATCTTATGGGCGCCCTGGGTATGCTCATCGCAATAGTTGCAACTCTTTTTAATGCAAAGATCGCCAGTTATGAAATTATAATTGCCGGCCTTGTGGTTGGCTCAGCAATAGGAACACTCCTTGCAGCCAGAATACGGATGACCGCAATACCCCAGATTATAGCCCTACTGAACGGTTTTGGCGGAGGGGCGTCCTTTTTAGTTGCAGGAGCAGTTCTTTACGAAAGCATTTACCTCAACGAAAATTTCAGTCTGCAGTTTAGAATATCCATTGCGGCATCCGGAGTTATTGGCGCGGTTACATTATTGGGAAGCCTTATCGCTTTTGCAAAACTGCAAGAACTCATCTCTGAGAAAGCAATAAACTTTAAGGGCCATAATATAATTAATGCGATACTTTTTTTGATAATTCTGTCTTTTTGTGGATTATCTGTATATAAACCTGAGGAGACGATTTTTTATTGGATAATAGTTGCTCTGTCGTCTATCCTCGGAATTCTTTCTACTATTCCTATTGGCGGAGCAGACATGCCGGTTGTCATTTCCCTGTTGAATTCTTACTCCGGGCTTGCTGCTGTCGCAACAGGTTTTGTGCTGAACAACAACTCACTCATAATATCCGGATCTCTTGTCGGATCGTCAGGTTTAATCCTTACACAAATCATGTGTATCGCAATGAACCGCTCCCTTGCCCATGTGCTTTTTGGCATTGGAAGTACTACCGAGAAGATGACCACAAAGGATGATGATATCTATGCGGGCCGTGTAAAATCAGTCACCCCGGAAGAGGTTGCCATGCTATTTGACGTAGCCCGGAGGGTCGTCATCGTTCCCGGATACGGAATGGCTATTTCACAGGCTCAATACGCTGTCCGCGACCTGTTCTTATTGCTTGAGAAAAATGGAATGACCGTTGAATTCGGAATACATCCTGTTGCCGGAAGGATGCCGGGACACATGAATGTTCTGCTTGCAGAGGTTAATATTCCTTACGAAAAACTAAAGACCATGGAGGAAATCAACACAACCTTTGAACAGACAGACATAGTGATAGTCATCGGAGCAAATGATGTGGTCAATCCCATCGCAAGAACAAACACAAAAAGTCCTATTGCGGGAATGCCCATCCTTAATGTGGATAAAGCAAAGACTGTTGTAATCATAAAGCGGGGTCTCAGTCCTGGCTTTGCAGGGATCCCGAATCCGCTTTTCGCAGCTGACAATACGCTAATGCTTTTTAGTGATGGAAAGAAAGCCGTGCTGGACATCATCAGCGCTGTAAAAGCGGCCTAACCCCTTGCCCGCCTTTCTCCATTCAGAACCTGCTGCAGAAACTGACCTGTGTGCGAGGAAGCGTTTTTGGCAATTGCCTCCGGTGTTCCAACTGCCACAATTTGACCTCCAGCCTCACCCCCCTCCGGCCCCAAATCAATAACGTAATCTGCAGATTTTATCACATCCAGATTATGCTCAATCACAACAACAGTATTCCCCGCTTCCACAAGACGGTTTAGCACAGACAGAAGTTTTTCCACATCAGCAAAATGCAATCCCGTTGTAGGTTCATCAAGTATATAAAGCGTTCTGCCCGTGTTTCTCCTTGACAGTTCTTTGGAAAGTTTTACTCTCTGCGCCTCTCCTCCAGACAGGGTCGTTGCGGGCTGACCGAGTTTTATGTAGCCGAGACCCACATCCACCAATGTCCGGAGTTTGTGCCGGAGAGCAGGAATATTACTGAAAAACTCAAGCGCTTCGGACACCGGCATTTCAAGAACATCGTAAATGCTCTTCCCCTTATAGCGAACTTCAAGTGTTTCCGAATGGTACCTCTTGCCCTTGCATACATCGCACCTTACATACACATCAGGAAGGAAGTGCATCTCAATCTTTATCACTCCGTCTCCGAAACACGCCTCACACCTCCCGCCCTTGACATTAAAACTGAACCGGCCAGGGTTATATCCGCGAATCCTGCTCTCCGGCAGTCTGGTGAAGAGTTCCCTTATAGGCGTAAAAATGCCAGTATAGGTTGCGGGGTTTGACCGCGGCGTCCTTCCGATAGGAGACTGATCAATTACAATCACCTTATCAATTAGTTGCACTCCGTAAATATCAT
>DATBWZ010000026.1:0-24563 GCA_036514535.1 bacterium | reverse complement strand
TTTTTCAGTTTAGGATTGACAATCGCAGAGGCAGAGGGTAATTCCGGTGGAGGCTCGTGGTGGTCGGTTATTATAACCTGAATTCCAAGTTGAGCGGCAAGGGCAACCTCATTAAGATTTGAAATTCCGCAATCAACGGTAACGATCAATTCCGCGGACTGGGATTTAAGATGCTTTATTGCATCCTGATTCAGTCCGTATCCCTCTTTTAACCTGTTTGGAATATAAAAAGCCACATCGCCGGCTATATTTTTCAAAAAAGAAAAAAGAAGCGCCGTTCCGGTTATTCCATCAACATCATAATCTCCATAGATAACTATCCGCTTCTTGTTTACCACTGCCTCGCCGACAATCTCTGCTGCCATAGCAGCATGCGGCAAAAGATCGGGCGCAGAGATGGAGCTGAGGGAGGGATTCAGAAATGCCTCCGCCTCTGAAACATTTTTCACACCTCTATTAACAAGGACAGTAGCTGTAACAGGAGAAATATCCAGTTTTTCAGAAAGTAAACGAACCGCTTCTATATCTGAGTCCTTTAATATCCAGACCTTGTCAAGGCAACTAAGTTCTAATGACATCTACCCCTTTTCCATGGATACAATGATAGGCGCCGCTATAAAAACAGTGGAATAAGTACCGGTAATAATACCTATTATAAAAACAAAGGAAAAATCATGAATAACCTGTCCCCCGAGAAAAAACAGCGCAACGACAACAAGGAAAACTGTAAAAGATGTAAGCGCTGTTCTTGCAAGGTTCTGATTTATACTGAGATTGACTATCTCCCTAAAATCAAGCCCCTTTTTAAGTTTCAGGTTTTCTCTCATCCTGTCATAAATGACTATTGTATCATTAATTGAAAATCCAATAAGTGTAAGAAATGCCGCAATAACAGAGAGTGTTATTTCCTTATCAAAAAATGAACAAAATCCAACGGTGACAAGGACATCGTGCACAAGGGCGATAACGCCGGCAAGCCCCCAGACAGGCTTAAATCTGTATCCCACATAGGCAAGTATTCCCGCATTCGCAATAAGAATAGCGAGCCACGCTTTCTTCTGGAGCGATCTGCTTACCTGGGGACCTATCCCCTCCACTCCAAGTACCTCATAATTTTTGCCTTTAAGAGCCTCACGCAGATTGCCTTCAGGCTCCGCTTCAAATTCCGGGATTCTTATTGCAACTCCATTTGTTCCATACTCCTGAATGACCGCATTATCCAATCCTGAGGAAGCCAATATGTTCCGTAGTTCATTGAAATTCTGCGGTTCATTGAATTGCACTGTCAACAGCGTCCCGCCTGTAAACTCAACACCGATTTTAGGCCCACCCTTTACCCATAGAGATATCATTCCTGCTGCGATAACAATGAGTGAAATAGTGATCAAGTAGTTCCGGTATTTCATAAAATCAATCTTTGTTTCGGGAAAGAGTCTCATCAGAACCTCCTAAATACTGATCGTCTTAATCTTTCGTTTCTGGAGGAGATAATCGTAGATAGTCTTGCAGACAAAAACCGAAGTGAAAATATTGGCAATCAACCCCAGAGTCAATGTTATTCCAAATCCCTTAATTGGGCCGCTTCCAAAGAGAAATAGCGCCAGAGCAGCGACAATCGTTGTGAGGTTGGAGTCAAATATGGTATTAAAAGCCTTGTCAAAGCCCGCATCCACTGCTGCCCTCGGAGTTTTACCAACTTTTAATTCCTCCTTTATCCTCTCAAAAATAAGCACGTTTGCATCAACAGCCATCCCGATTGTCAAGGCAATACCGGCAATTCCAGGAAGGGTTAGCGTTCCCTCCAGTGCGCCCATTATGGCAAGGATAATCAGCACATTAAGAACAAGCGCGATACTGGCAATTATGCCGGAGAAGCTGTAATAGAACAGCATAAAAGCAATAACAGCCAAACCGCCAACAAGAGATGCAAAAAGCCCCTTGTCTATGGAATCCTTTCCAAGAGTTGGACCTACACTTATCTCGCCTATCATCTTCAGTGGAGCCGGCAACGCACCGGAACGGAGCACAATAGCAAGGAGTTTTGCTTCTTCATCTGTGAAACTCCCTTCTATCACCGCGCTTCCGCCGGAAATAACCTCTTTTATTCTTGGCGCAGAATAGACCTTGTCATCAAGGACAATGGCAAGCCTTTCCCCTACATGAGCCTTTGTTATCTGAAAAAACCTGTCGGCGCCGGCAGAATTGAACTTGATTCCCACATAGGGAGGAAACCTGTCAAACCTTGCCCTCGCATCAGTGAGCATCTCGCCCGTTAAGAGTGTATCCTTTTTAATCAGATATGTCCGGAATGAGCGGACCCTGGTGTCCTTCTCAAACGTCTCCCCAAGGAAAATTTGATAGCCATCCGGAATTTTACCATTAAGGAATTCCTGAAGTTTTGAAATGCTTGATGAACGCAGATAGGAAACGCTCTTTCTTGCGCCGGATTTATCCTCGATGGTTTCATAGGTCAGATATATGTTCTCCGGCAGTTTGTCGGCAAGTTTCGCTATCAGATCCAGAGAATCATCCACGACCTTAAACTCCAGGAGCGCTGTCCGTCCTATAAGCCTCTTCGCCTGTTCCTTTTCCGCATCAGTCTTTATTCCAGGCAGCTGAACGACAATCTCGCTCTCCCCCTGTCTTGCGATCAACGGTTCCGTTACCCCAAACTGGTCAATCCTGTTTCTGATTGTCTCCAGTGCAAGAGAGGCAGCACGCTCCTTAAGAATCTTCTTTTCTGTTTCTTTCAAGGTTAACTCAAAGGAATACTTTCCATCTCCCCCCTCTCCAGATGAAATCACTTCAAGATCAGGAAACTGGCTGTTAATCACATCCCTGAAAATACCTTGAGTAGAAGCGTCGGGCAGAATAACTTTCAATACCTGACCGGATTTGATGTCTTCCTCTGTAATGCCCTCCTCGGCAAGTTTCTCCTTTATCTCCTGGGCAAGAATGTTAATTCTGGATTCCATAGCCTTATCCATATCAATATTGAAAATAAGATGGATACCGCCCTTGAGGTCAAGTCCGAGTTTGATCTGCCTTTTGGGGAGCAGTTTTTTAACCCCTGACGGAAGGTATGAAGAGAACGTAGGAAGTAACAATATAAGAGAAACCGCTGTTACTATTATAATAATGACGCCGCGCCATTTAAACTCTTTCATAAATATTCCTCCTCGGCTTAAAGCAATTTCATGTTATTCATAACTATAGAAAAATTGCAAGAAAGAAACTCTGCCGCCTTTTTGCATTGCATCATCCTTGAGAGAAATATCTCAAAATACTCCACCACTTTTGATATAGAGATGTCAATGGTAAGTATCAGGGAGATGCCTTTATTCCGGGAGTCTATTTCAAGGATAGACTGGGTAACGGCAAAATTTACCCTGTCATGTATATCAAATTTGATAAAATTGGGATTTCTAACCCTGGACCTGTGGACATCCGCCTTATCGGCAATTACCAGGCTCGCTGTTATATCATCGGTTATATCGTATTCATAATCCTCATGGTTGGCGATAGCAGCTATGACTCTAACTACTTCCTCTATCTTAAATCCGCAATCCATCATAAGCCTCTCCACAATCAACGCCCCTGCTATTCCGTGGTTCTTCCTTCCCAGTAGATTCCCTACATCGTGAAAGAATCCGGCTATTTCCGTAAGATCACAGATACGATCTGTATAATTAAGTTCCTTCAATATCTTTTTGGAATTTTTTGATACCAGCTTCGCATGTCTCAATCCATGTTCGGTGTAACCAATCCTCTCAAGATATTTATCGGCACTCTCAAGGTAAATGGCTGTGCTTGGATGCTTTTTCAAATCTTCAATATCGGGAAGTTTATCCTTAAAGATTTCAGCCATCATTACGCCTTCTTCTGAACCTTCGCCTCTGCAGCAATGCTCGACCTTTCAATCTTTATACGGACATTGTTTGCTATCTCAATAGTCGCGATATCATCGGTTATACTTACAATCTTCCCGTGAATGCCGCTGGCTGTAACTATTTCATCGCCGCTCTTGAGCTTGCTCAAAAAATCCTTTTGCACCCTAACCCTTTTTTGCTGGGGCCTGAGCACCACAAAATAGAAAACAAGGAAAATTATTACTACAGGCAACAGAAAATCAAATATGCTTGGCTGTTGCTGCCCCTGTGATGCGCCATTATCCGCAAATGCTATTCCTGTCCACATTTTTCGTCACCTCCTATAGGATTTTTAAATTCTTTTCTAAAATCATCAAATTTGTTTATCTCTATTGAACGCCTTATTTCCCTCATAAGTTCCTGATAAAAATATACATTATGTATGGTATTAAGCCGGAATGAAAGTGGTTCCTGGTTTATCCAGAGATGCCTGAGGTATGCCCGGGAAAAATTCCGGCAGGTATAGCATTTGCAGGATTCATCCAAACTCCGCTCGTCCCGCGTATATGCTGATTTTTTTATTGCTATGCTGCCATTCCAGGTATAAAGTGTACCGTTGCGGGCATTTCTGGTTGGAATAACGCAGTCAAAAATATCTATTCCGAAAGCCACTGCATCCACAATGTCCTCCGGCTTGCCTACCCCCATGAGGTATCTTATTTTATCCTTTGGAAGAAATTCCACTGTTGCTTCGGCAATCTCCAGCATTTTGGAACGATCTTCTCCTACACTTAAACCGCCGATGGCATAACCATCAAAACCTATGTCAACCAATTCTCCCGCACTCTTTTTCCTCAGATCAGCAAACATCCCTCCCTGTACTATTCCAAAAATTGACTGATCTTCTCTACCCGAAAATGCTTTGGACCTTTTTGCCCATCTCGTCGTAAGTTCCTGCGAACGAAGGGTATCCTCGTATGTTGCAGGATATGACAGGCATTCATCCAGAACCATCGCAATGTCAGATCCAAGGGCTGATTGAATCTCCATGGCAAGTTCGGGCGTAAGCATGTGTTCCGAACCGTCAATCTCCGACTTAAAGTGAATTCCATCTTCGGTGATCTTCCGCGTGTTCATAAGGCTGTAAGCCTGAAATCCACCGCTGTCCGTGAGTATTGCCCTGTTCCAATTCATAAATCCGTGGAGACCGCCGAGGAATTTTATTATATTGTGCCCGGGTCTGAGATAAAGATGATATGTATTGGCAACAATTATCTCCACCCCTGAGTCCCTTAGGTCGTCTGGCGTAAGCGCCTTCACTGCAGCGCCAGTCCCGACTGGCATGAAGGCCGGGGTTTTTACAGTGTAATGGGCTGTTTGAAGGATGCCTGCCCGCGCGGAAAAGGATGGACTCCCTGTAAAAATAAAATCAAGCATTCTCTCGTTTTTCACATTTCCCAACTTCTGCTCCACTAAATCATATTATTTTATAGTCTGCCAAGGGGGATGTCAAAAGAAACCTTTACATGATCAGCATTGCATCGCCGTAACTCAGAAAGCGGTAGTTCATTCCCTTTGCCTCCCCGTAGGCGGAAAGCAGTCTCTCCATGCCAGCGAAGGCACAGGTTAGAATCAGAGGCGTGGAACGGGGAAGATGAAAATTGGTCACAAGCGAATCAACAATCTTAAAGTTAAACCCTGGCGAAATAAATAAATCTGTATACCCTGAGTCTGCCTGTATCCTGCCTCTTTTCAATGCAATGGTTTCAAGCGTTCTCACAACGGTTGTTCCGACTGCAAAAATCCGTCTATTGTTTCTTTTTGTCATATTGATACATGCTGCAACATCCTCATTAACCTCATAATATTCCGCTCCCATTCTGTGTTGATCAATATAACCCATCCTGACAGACTCAAAGGAACCCCTTCCAACCTTTAGAGTAATAAAGCATACATTAACTCCTTTTTCCTTCAGTTCTTTTAAAATCAGGTCTGTAAAATGCAGTCCCGCAGTAGGAGCTGCGACAGCGCCTTTTTTCTCTGCAAATACTGTTTGATATCTCTCCAGGTCAAAATCCCTTATACCGTCCCCCGGTTTTCTCTTAATATACGGAGGCAGCGGTGGATATCCGATTTTTTCTAAAATTTCCCCCGCTCCGTCCTTCAATTCAAATGTGAGCAGCCAAATGCCGTTGCCAATCTTTTTTTCCACATCTCCTCTTATGTCTCCATCCCACGTCACTTTTATTCCAGCAGAAAGTCTTTTGCCGGGTTTAACCAGCGCCTCCCATTTATTCCCTTGAACAGGATTTAAGAGAAGCGCCTCTATTCCGCTTCCATTCTCAAGCTTGCCGTAAAGCCTACAGGGCATAACCCTGGCATTGTTAAGAATAAGGATATCGCCTTCTTTTAAATATTCGTAAATATTATAAAAATATCTGTGATGAATTCTGTCTGAATCCCGCTCAAGAACAAGCAATCTGGAAGTATCTCTCTGCGGAGCAGGATTTTGTGCAATCAGATCCTTAGGAAGTTCATAACTAAAATTTTCAATACTAACCCGCTGCATTACTTAACACAATATTCCCGCCCTTCTTTTTCCCTTCATATAATGCTTTATCCGCGAGGTTAATCAACTGAAATGAATCCATTGCATCTTCAGGATAGGATGATATTCCGATAGTGATTGTCAATGCTTGTTTAGGCTGTTTTTCCTTTCCTTCAAATGGAAATTTTTCAACTTCGGCCCTCAGTTTCTCCGCAACCATAGCAGCCGATTCCTTATCCGTTTCAGGCAGCAACACAATAAACTCCTCGCCGCCAAAGCGCGCCGTCACATCGTGTCCCCTTACACTTGAGTTCATTATAGTTGCAATTTGTTTGAGCGCGATATCTCCTTTTATATGCCCCATGTTATCATTGTAATTTTTAAAATCATCCACATCTACCATAAGAATAGAAAGAACCCTGCTGTATCTGCTTGCCCGATGAACCTCTTTATCAAACCTTTCAAAAAAATAACGCCGGTTATATAACTGAGTGAGGGAGTCCTTGTATGACATCTCTACTACCATCTGGAATATCGTAGCATTTTCTATGGCGGTTGCTATATGCTCCGCAACCTTTGAAAAGAGATCAATTTCACGCTCTCCCATAAGATTCTTATCAGGTTTATGGACCGAAAGCACTCCCATAATATCATTCTCAAGTGTTTTAAGCGGGACACATATATACGACCCAATGCCTGTCTCGTATCCTTTATAAAAAACATTTTGGTCATGTCCGGTTGCATCCTTAATCAGAACAGGCTTTTTAGATTTCATAACCTCGCCTGGAAATCCTTCGTCCACTCCAAAACGAAGCTCCTTTACAGTTTTTTCATTAAGCCCGGCAGATGCCTGAATAAAAAGATGGGTCTTCGTCTCATCCAGTAGCATAATTGCATAACTATCCACCTGAAGGGATGTAGATATAAGTTGCATGGTTACATCAAAGAGTTCGGTCAATTGGAGGGTAAAACTAAGCGCCTTGCTAACATTATAGAGTATATACAGTTCAATCAATTTTTCTTCCAGTTGACTCTTTTCTCTCTTAAGTTTTGTAATCTCGTCCAAGTGTTGTTTTTTTTGTTCTTCCTTCATTTGTACCACCTCTCTATTTTAGTCCCCGGATAATAGTATTCCAGAATTTCTTTAAAATTATACCCTGAATCAGCCATCCCTTTTGCACCCCATTGACATAGGCCCACACCATGCCCTGATCCCCTGCCGGAAAAGATAGCTTCCCCTCCGTTGACTTTCACCTCAAAACTTGTGCTCTTTATAACATTATACCCCATTATTCTCCTGAAATCAACGCCGTTCAATTTGACCGATCCACGGCTATCTGCAATGCTCAATTTTAAAACTCTTCCACTGCGAGTTCTTCCAAGTATTATAATTTTAGCGATTTCGCCTATCTTATAGCCCTCAGCAGATAGTTTATTCTTAATTGTGTTGAGGGATAAACTTTTCGTCCATTTATAAGCAGGTGAATCTTTGCAAAAATTACATTTTACACTACTGAGATATGGTTTTGATTCACCCCAAACATTCGCTGCATCCTCAGTGGCGCCTCCGCAGGTTGAAAAATAATATGGTTTTACAATTTCCCCATCATAAAAAAGAACCATCCCCTGCGTCTCATCAACAGCGTACCTTGCCCTGAAATCCTCATTCTGCGCTCCTCCATAGACCTGATCCAGCACGCTGGATTCAAGGTCATAAAATCTGTTGACCCTTTGTCTCTTCTGATAGATTGCATAGGTCCTTGCCACAATGGCCTGAGATTTGACAGCTTCAATGTTCCATGCGGAGGATATTTCATGATTGATGACCCCTTTCACATAATCTTCAATGGAGAGCTCATTAACAACCACAAGAAGATTATCCTCATCAATAGCGATTTCCACCTTGCCTCTGAATGGCTTTCCATTAAGCTTCATCATAGTTTTTTTCGGTATAACATTGAGCCAGTTAGTCTCGCTGTCTTTGCCATCAATCAAAATATGCCCAGCGGCAGGCTCAAGCCTGAAACCGGCGAATTCCGGAGGTTCCACTATTGCGTTGTATGTCCACACATCCCTTATAAGGATGGATTCGCCTTCAATAGAAACATGATCCAATCCCTTAAGAATGGCAACCCTCACTGTCGGTTCGCTTCCTGCCGGCACAGCAGGAGAAATAACGCACAAAATCCCGATCAACCAGATAACGGCATTCAAATTCCGCATTAACATCTGTAATATATTTATAAAAAAAATAAATATTGTCAACAGTTATAAAACTGCTGTTACAATAATTTTAAAAAATCTGTTAGAATAATTTTATGACAGGAATTGACCTGCATGTGCACTCAAAGTACTCCCCTGATGGAGACCTTACCATTGAAGAGTTATTCCGGCTTGCTGTTCATTCAGGCGTAAAATATATATCTGTCACCGACCATAACTCTGTTATTTCAATCAATGAAGGAATTGCCCTGGCAGGCAAATTTAAACTGGGGTTCATTCCGGGCGTTGAATTCAACAGCAACCTGAATGGGCGGGATATACACATACTCGGCTATTTCATTGATCCCGTAAACCGGCATTTAACTGACCTCGCCGAAGATATTAAATTCAAAAAGGCGCTTCAGGCAAGGGCGCGGATAGAGAAATTAAAAAAACTTGGGTTTAATATTGCATACGAAGACGCCGTAAGGTGCGCCCGGGGCGATGTGCCTAACGGGTCTATCTTTTTTGACGCCCTTATAGAAAACAGTGATAACAGAAAGAACTCCATTCTGAGAGAATATATTGATGGAAAGCGTTCTGATTCCCCCCATTTTAATTTTTATCGGGATTTCTTCAGGTACGGAAAACCAGCTTATGCCCCACTTGACAATATTGAAACCCGCAGGGTAATAGAGACAATTAATGAGAGCGGCGGAGTAGCTGTATTTGCCCATCCCTTTGACACCCCTGATGAGGAAACAATGCTGATAATTGGATACGGAATAAAGGGGATTGAGGTTTATTCCTCATACCATTCCATGGATAATGTAAAACATTTCAATTCAATAGCAAAAAAATACGGTTTGATCCCGACAGCAGGCTCGGATTTTCACGGAAGTCACAAACCACGGGTAACCATGGGAATTTTCAAAAGGGTGACCGGAAAAATCATAAGACTGCTGTACAAACAGGCGGGTCAGCGCATACCTATCAATTTATGAATCTGGGGGATAACCCGGACATTTTTCAGAATCCGGGCGCATTCACTCTGAAGAGAGATAAGAAATGCTTCTTCGGGAACATCCTTGAATGACCCGTATTCTGTAGCGGGCTGGATTATAAATGGCAGGTGTTTATTAATTTTTTTTACAAGAAGCGCCGCCTTCAGGACTTCATATTTATCGGTCTTTGAAGTAATAATCACCTTTACCAACGCTGCCTTTCTCCGGCACAGTTTCATGAATTCCAAATGCTCATGCCAGAAAGCCTTCTTTCTTGTTGCGCTTGGAAGCTTTATATCCATTGCCACGATATCAATCAGTTTTAACACTTTCTCCAGCGCTGAAGTCATTGTGCCGTTTGTCTCAAGGTAGATTTTCAATTTTCTCTTAACTGCGGGCAGCCATTCTGCAAGAAAATCAGCCTGCTCAAGCGGTTCTCCTCCGGTTACAGAAACAGAGTGATGTCCCGGGCTTTGCTTTTCCAACCGGTTCAAAAAACGGGTTAATTTCTGAATCGGAATTGGATTTGAAACAAGCAGGAACTCCCTCTTTCCAGGGATGGATTCCACAGAACAAAAGCCCTCTCTCATCCTGCTGTAGGGGGTGTCACAATAAACGCATCCGAGGGAACAATCTAAAAACCGGACAAAAATCTGTTTTATGCCCACCCATATACCTTCGCCCTGAAAAGAGGAAAATATCTCTCCAATATATCCGCCCTTTGTTTTTTCAGGCACTTCCGCCATGTGGATCCCCCACCTCTATATGGGCAAAGACATTGTAATTGTGAATGGATTCCATGCTCACTGCGTCCACTGTAAACCAGAAGAAGTTTTTTTCCTTTCTGAGTTTCCAGGCTATTTCCCTTACAATGTCTTCAACGAACATGGGTGTATCATAAGCCTTTTCGGTAACAAATTTTTCATCCTCCCTTTTCAGAACAGGGTAGATATCCGCACTGGCACAGGATTCAACAAGGGAGATGATATCCTCAATCCAGAAAAATTTTCTGTATCTTACCCTTACAGTCACAACACACCTCTGGCTATGCGCGCCATTACGGCTGATAGCCTTGGAACATGGACACAATGTTGTTACCGGGACTTTCACCTCCACTATAAAATCCTTCTTTTCTTCTGCGGTCCCGGTAATCTTGCAGTTATACTCCATTAATCCCTCCGCAGATGTAACCGGCGCCGGTTTGTTTATGAAATACGGGAATTCAACCTCAAGATGCGCTGCGCTGGCCTGGAATCTCCTCTTTATCTTCTCAAGGATTTCGCTCAGTTTTTTTATATCAATCTGCCTGCTGTATTCATTGAGAACCTCTATAAATCTGGACATGTGCGTGCCCTTGAAGTGCCTGGGGAGATCCACCGACATTGTGATAACTCCCACAGTTGGCTGAGTGCTTTTCTCCCTGTCCCTTACAGCTATCGGATAAGAAACTCCGACAACTCCGACCCTTTCAATCTTCATATTTCTTCTGGGTTTTGTATTCTGAATGTCCTGCAAACTCATTGTTAATCCTCTGTATATGAAGCTCCTGCATTTTCTGTTTCCCAAACAGTAACCCGTTTAACCTTTGCTTTTTTTGAAAACTTATTTCTGATGGAATCAAAAATATGCCTTGCGATATTCTCTGCTGAGGGATTTTTATCTCTAAACCCGGCAACATCATTTAAAAGTGCATGGTCGAGCTTTTTTAACACCCTGTCAAGCACCTTTTTCGCAATCCTGAAGTCAACAGAAATCCCGGTTTTGTCCAGTCTGCCGCTGATCAGTTCTACCTCTACTCTCCAGTTGTGACCGTGGACATTCTCACATTTCCCCCGGTATCCCTTCAGCCTGTGTGCACCCGAAAAACTGCGGATTATCTTTATTTCATACATAGGAGATAGTATAGCATACAGGGAGGACAAGGTTCAATTCAGAAAAACGCCGGCAAGATTTTCTTATGCAACAGCGCTGCACATGCATGCAACAGAAAAACAATACAATTCTCATAGTGGTGAATCCCCGGCACTACTTCAACACAGCCACTCTTGTATAGCAATCCTTGATCTTTCTTACATACTGTTTCGGAATTTTCTCTCCGGAAACAAGCCAGTTTGAAACCCTGGTGGGTCCGTAATTGTAAGCAAGAATGGCAGTATTAAGATCGTCAAATATATTGATAAGTTTCGCAAGGTAATATGTACCAAAAAAAATATTCAGATGCGGATCTGAAAGATCAAATTCTCCAGTCCGGCCTATCTCTACAGCAAGAGACCTGCTTACAGATGGCAACACCTGCATCAGACCTACCGCTCCCTTTTTTGATACAGCCTTGATCCTGAACGAGCTTTCAATATTGATTACACATATTACAACCAATGGATCCAGGTTGTTCTCCCTGGAGGCTTCAATTATTGTCTTCAGGATTTTATCTTTCATCCCGTGTTCCAGACGCAGGTCCAGTTCTTCAACGGAAGCGGATACCAGTGCATTCATTAATTCAGAATTTCTATTAAAATTAGATGAGGTTGTAAAGGATTCAAAAAAGATTATTGCGATCAGAGTCAATACGGTTTTATTCAGGAATTTGCGACTATGTATATTTTTATTTTCCGCCATCACCTTTCATTTTTCTCTTCACCTTTACCAAGGCAAAAGAATCTGGCATTTTCTTATATCCTATTGTTTCATAAATTAAAAGAAATGACAAGCAACTATTGTGATTCACATTGCGTCAAATCCGTCAAGCATTTTTTACGCGGCGCGTCAAAACATTATTTTCATTATAAATCAAAGTGTTACGAAATTACCATCTGCTGTGGGGAAAATTATTAAAAGTTTAAAAGAGTGATTTTTGTCACATATTTATATTGACTACCATGGTACAATTTAATAGTATACATATAGAATGGTTATTAAGAAAAAACTCGGAGACATGCTTCTTGAAACCGGATTAATTGATGATCTGCAGCTTAAATCCGCCCTTGCCTACCAGAAACAGTGGGGGGGACGGCTTGGTGTAACCCTGATTTCAATGGGATTTTTGACAGAGGAAAAACTTCTTAAATTTTTAAGCTCCTACCTCCAGTTGCCGGCGGTTGATTTTAAAAAGATAAAGATAACAGATGAACCATTGAAACTTATCCCTGTTGATATTGCCAAAAAATATCATGTAATGCCCATCGCAATCTGGCAGGAGAGCGGGAAAAAATACCTTCTTTTAGCCATGTCTGACCCGACAAACCTGGCAGCAATTGACGAAATTCAGTTTCTGACAAACTACCATTTAAAACCTGCAGTTGCAACTGACACAGGAATCGGAGAAGCAATAAGATTTTACTATGAAGGAATTGGCCTCCAGCCTGGCACAGAGGCCAGCGATGGTGTCCCTTTAAGCGAACCAACTAACGAGAGAATGATAGTTTACCAAGACAGGATGGATACTATCACATCGGAGGAAATAAAGGATGACAAAAAAACTCCGGAAATAAAATCCTCACGGGAAAAGGATGCCTGGGCGCTTGCATTTGCTCTCGCGCAAATGCTTGTGGAAAAAGGCATTATTGATAAAGATACACTGCTTCAACGGCTTAAAGAAAAAAAGAAATAGTTTCCCTGATGGGGCACATTCTCTCAATTGATAATCTCAGAACATATTTTTTTACCCCCAGCGGAGTGATCAAAGCAGTTGATGGGATAACATTTAGTCTGGAATGCGGGCAGATATTAGGTATTGTAGGTGAATCAGGAAGCGGCAAAAGTATGACCGCATTATCCATCCTGAACCTGGTTCCTCATCCCGGGAAAATAGTTGGAGGAAGCGTCCTCTTTAAGGGAATGGACCTGCTGAAGATCCCAAAAGATACCATCAGAAATATTCGCGGCGCCAGGATAAGCATAGTATTTCAGGAACCTGCGTCCTATTTCAATCCTGTTTTTACAATTGGATTTCAGATCTCCGAAACGATCAGGGAGCATCTCCGGGTAAGTAAAAAAGAAGCCCTGGAAGCAACCATTGAGATCCTGAATTCAGTGGGATTCCCTTCCCCGCAGGAACGATACCGGGCATATCCCCATAAGTTGAGCGGAGGAATGCTCCAGCGGGCAATGATAGCC
The DNA here is from genome assembly GCA_036514535.1 of bacterium. Classification (GTDB taxonomy): domain Bacteria; phylum JAMCPX01; class JAMCPX01; order DATBWZ01; family DATBWZ01; genus DATBWZ01. The sequence goes on along the minus strand of DATBWZ010000026.1, from coordinate 10,827 downwards.
ATGGCACTGTGCTGCAACCCCGAAGTCATTTTAGCGGATGAACCGACAACAGCGCTTGATGTTACCATTCAGGCGCAGATCCTCTCCCTTCTGAAAAAAATACGTAACGACAGGGGCGCATCAATTATATTAATTACCCATGATTTCGGGATAATCGCTGAAACAGCGGATGTTGTTATTGTAATGTATGCCGGGAAAATTGTAGAACGGGCGGTAACTTCGGAGATATTTGACAACGCTCTTCACCCTTACACTAAAACGCTCTTAGCGTCACTTTACAAATTAAGCAATAAGATTAACAATGTATCTTCTCTGCCGCCGGAGCAGAATCTTGCGAACCAAAAAAAAAACTGCGTATTTTTTGACAGATGTTCAATGGCGGAACCGGCATGCAATGATGAAGAACAGGCGCTTCGCGAAAAATCCGCCGCGCATTTTGTGAGATGCTGGAAGGCATGAACAATAATCCGCTTATAAATGCAACCGGTTTAAAAAGATATTTTGATATTTCCGGTCCTTTTACATTCCTTAAAAAACGGATTGTAAAGGCTGTGGATGGAGTAGATATTAAAATATATAATGGCGAAGCGTTTGGACTTGTGGGAGAGAGCGGAAGCGGAAAAAGCACGCTCGGCAGGCTCTTGCTCAGACTCATCCCTGCCTCTCAGGGAAAGATTGTTTTTTTAAATAAAGATATAACAGATCTGCCTGAACGGAGACTGAAAGAACTTAGAAAACAGATGCAAATTATACTCCAGAATCCGTATGCGTCCCTGAATCCGAGAATGAGGGTCGGGAAAAGCGCGGCAGAAGGGCTTGATGCCCACAGGATCGGCAGCAAAAGGGAGCGGTTGGACTCTGTTATAAAAATGTTTGAAACAGTAGGGCTGAAAAGGGAGTATATTCAAAAGTTCCCCCACGAGTTAAGCGGTGGAGAAAGGCAGCGCGTATGCATTGCAAGGGCATTAATACTTAACCCGAGGTTTGTGGTTGCCGATGAACCTGTTTCTGCCCTTGATGTTACCATTCAGGCACAGATCCTGAGCCTGCTGACACAATTGCAGAAACAATTTTCTCTTTCAATCCTGTTAATTACCCATGACTTGAGAATTGTCCGGCATATTGCCAAGACAACAGCTGTCATGTACCTCGGCAAAATCGTTGAACTTGCTGACACGGAAGAACTTTTCAAAAACCCGATTCATCCTTACAGTAAACTATTGCTTGCATCCATTCCGCCAGCCCATCCAAAAGACCGGAAAAACAGAACGCATGACCCTGAAAATTATAATGCGATTATGTTTCCACAAAACGGCTGCAGATTCATCAACCGCTGCGAATCCGCAAAGACAGAATGTTCTGAAGAAAAAGAAATATTAAGGGAAATATCTAAGAATCACTGGGTGGCGTGTTCTTTAAACTATAAATAATATTCGTAAGGGAATCTTTCTTCTGGTTATCAATAAAGTCAAATCTGAGCCCGGCAGATTTAGCAATGCCTTTTCCGCTAAGAGACCACGCAACCTCAGCCTGTGTGTCAAATTGATCCTGAGAGGAGAACGCAAGCGTAAGATCGACCTTCTGCCCCTTCTGAAGAGGCTCCAGGCTCTCCACGCTTATACCCCCTTCGCTGATATCTACTGAATAATCCATATAAAAGGCATCCAGCGCCTTTATATACACAGGAACCCTTGCGAAAATTCGTTTTGCTATTCTGCGATTTTCTTGATGGTTTCTTTTTTCCTGAGGGTATGTTCCGAGAATGGATCCTATATTGCGTTTTTTTATCACCCGCGAAAGATTTTTAATAGAAGCCCGGACGGCTTTTTTACGTCTGATCAGAAACTCAGTTAAATTTTCCTTGTTTTTTACAAACATTTTAAAATCTAAAAATATTATAGCACAACATTTATATTGATGTCAAGAGATTCTTCTTTATCAGCATGCCCGCAAAAACCGTCAATGTGACCAAGGATATTATCATCCCGATTCTGAATGAAAGAGGCTCGTAACGGAATTCCAGAATATGCTCCCCCTTGTCGACAAATACCGCCCGTATAAAATAATCCGCGGGGAATATCTTCGTCTCTACCCCGTCCACAAAAGCCTTCCAGCCCGGATAATAGGCATCCGAAAGCACAACGAATCCAGGAGAGGATGCCTTCACCTGCAATTTTACCTTCTGTGTTCCGTAATAGATAAATTCAATTACGCCATCCCGCACTCCTGCAGAGACCTTGGATTTTATCTCTTCTATGCTTTTGGAATCTTTTTCTTCAATTATCACAGAATTCCGGAAGTCCTTCCATCCTTCTTTAATCATCATCAACGACTCTCTTTCGTCATTAACAAAAATCGGGGTTGCAACAAGGAACGCCCTCGGCATAAAAAAGAGATTTTCATAAATCCTGTAATATTCTGTTTCCACAATCATTCTGAATTTACCGTCTGTTATCTCCGGCGGCTTATAAATCCCCACTACATTTTTTTCTCCGCAGAAAGTTTGATGCGCTGAAGATGTACACCTGGAGGTTAAAAGATATTTCACATTGAGCAGATCCCAAAATAAAACCTCTGGCGAGTGGGGAATCATTTTCCCGGTCTCCGTAATGCTCGGATCAACTGCAGAAAGGAACTCGCCGTACCGCCGCAAAGAAATCGCTTCTGCATGCCTGATATCAAAAATTCCCGGGACAAGGTTGGTATTTGCAGGAAGAGGAGCCCCTTTGAGCGATAAAACTCTGAACGGTTCACTCCCCGGCTTAAGAAACCCAAGATGTTCAGGAAGGTAGTATTCAAAACATTGATTCCTTAAGTGTGTAAATTTTGAAACAAGAAACAAATCCAGAAAAGCAAAAAAGATGAACAGCGCCTTCACCAGCGAAGTCTTTCTGATTTTATGAATGCTCCAGAGAAAGACGGATAACGGCATCCATATAAAAAGCAATGAATGCGCGCGGGATAAAAAGTAAAGCGGATAATTTTCCATTCTAATTCCTGATCTTTTCAGAATATCCATTGTTACGGGCATTGCGAAAACAAAAGAGAGAATAAAAAGTATAATAAATGAAATTTTTATTTTTTTAAGCAATTCTTTTTGATCATCCATCCCATCCATAACCCTGACAGCATACATTATCATACCGAGTATAAACACAGGGGTCGTATATAAATGCCTGAAAACAATGCCTGTAAATACCCCTATGATATTAAATACAGGCAGAAAAAATAAAACAAGCACAAAGGAAGGAACCCGCCATGAATATGCAGTGAGCCCCGCCACACCCAATAACAAAACTACAACACCCATGTAATCAGCCACAAAATATTCAGTAATTGCTATTGGTATCTTTAAAAAAAGCGGCTGAAGAAGATAACTGACAAGGGCTGCGGAGTGAATCAGAAAAGTTAAAGGCGATAAATCGGCAGCGCCGAACTTATGCGTCCATCCATTTTTAAGAAATTCAACAAAAGGGAAAATAACCGCAGAATATGAAAGAAGCGTTGTAAGCCCGGCAAGGGGGTAAATCTTTATAAATTTTATGAAATTTTGCACTCTCAAATCTTTCTCACGCAGCATTATCATGTATAATCCATAGAGAAAACCCGCAGCAAAAACATAAAAGGCGACCTCGGGATGGCCTGAAGAGATTGCCAGGAGCATTGCAATTGTAATTGTAAAATATTGACTCCATCCCTTAATGAATATCCGTTCTGTAAAAAGTAAAAGAAGCGGGAGAAATGCAATCACAGGCACATCGGTCAGGCTCAATCTGAGCAGCATATACTGGTTGAACATAAAGGTTTCCGCGCCGAAAATGCTTGCAAGCGCTGAAGCTCCGCTCTGCCTTAAAAAAAGAAACGTGAAAATACCAGCGGACAAAAGCACGCTCATGTAGTAAAAATCATATGTCTTCTGGCTCGGATAAATGTAGAATAAAATCTTGAAAACAGAGAATGGAGCGGACTGAAAATCGGCAAGCACCGGCGCTCCACAGCCATTGTATGAATTCCACAAGGGAAGTCTTCCTTCCCTGAATTCCTGCGCAGCAAGATAATCGTAGGGATAACTCATAATCACCGGCGTAAAGTCGCCTAGAAAAATCCTGCGCGCTTCTAATGGTTTATCCTTGAGATATAACGAATCAAACCACATCGCGGAATTTACATTAAGGCATCTGTTTCCGAAAATATTGCTGTAGAAGAATATAATAAAGAAAACCAGAAGGATAAAAATTCCAGCAATATTCTGTCTTCTTTTTTCGGCAGACAGGTAATTAAAGATTCTTGCAATCAATTCCTGGATATTATATAAAATATTAACAGGGCAAGCAAATGCAAGCCTTAGGTAGAGCGCTACTGAAGCCCGTTAAGCAAAGAACAGCCCCACACACTGTAACTGAAAAAGGGAAACGAGATTGAATTCTGTTTAGATTTTAAAAGGGACAGCCTAACTCCTGTAAGAGGAGTTAATGGTAATGTATTCGTGGGTCATATCTGAAGTGAACAGGGAAAAACAACCGTCTCCGGAACGGATATTGACAATTATTCTGTATCTTTTTTTAGCCATAATTTTTTTTGTAAGATCTTCCCTTCCGGTACCTATTCCATTTTTTACAATCTGAACATTGTCAAAGAATATATCGGTTTTATTTGGATCAAACCGGACACCGGAGGCGCCTGCTGCAGCAAGGACTCTGCCCCAGTTCGGATCGCATCCGAATATAGCGGTCTTTACGAGTGGAGAATTTCCTATCTTGTAAGCTATCTGCCTGGCGTCTCCTTTTGATTTTGCCCCCTGCACCTCTATTTCTACCACTTTTGTTGCACCCTCGCCATCCTTTACAATCATCAAAGACAACGATTTGCAGACATTTTCAAGCGCCTCTGAAAATTTACCAATTCCTCCTCTGACAGAAATATCCACCCCGCTCAACCCGTTTGCAAGCATAAGAACAGTATCGTTTGTGCTCATATCTCCATCCACTGTAATTCTGTTGAATGTTTTTTCCACAGATTTTTGCAGGAATAATCTGAGAGCCTCGGGGTTTACATCAGCATCAGTAATGATAAAAGAGAGCATCGTTGCCATCCCCGGCTGGATCATGCCCGCCCCCTTTGCTATTCCGGCAATACTCACATAATCCCTGCCAATCTTTACTTTTTCCCCTGCTATTTTTGGAAAGGTGTCTGTTGTCATTATTGCTTCCGCTGCATAATTCAAAGCATTGGCTGAAAGATTCTTTATAAGAACCGGAAGCCTTTGCCTGATCCCGCGCACGGGCATAGGCTCACCTATGACACCTGTTGATGCAAGGAGAATTTCCTCATTCCTTATTCCCAGACTCTTTGAAATACTATCGCTTAACATTAGGGCCGCATCCTCGCCCTCATTTCCAGTGCAGGCATTAGCGCAGCCGCTATTTGCCAGGATAGCCCTTGCATAACCCTTTTTAATCCTCTTTTCCGTAATAATTACAGGCGCTGCCTTAACTACATTTGTCGTAAAAACACCGGCTGCAGAAGATGCAACCTCAGAGAGTATCAGCGCTAGATCTTTCTTCCCATTTTTTTTTATGCCGGCGGCAATTCCTGACAAAAGAAATCCTTTTATCTTCATGCTCCGCTGCCATGGCATTTTTTGTATTTCTTGCCGCTCCCACAGGGACAGGGATCATTTCTTCCGACCTTCTTGACACTGACAGCGGATCCTGCAACCGTTTGAACCTGCTGCCCTCCAAATGCAATCCCGGCATGTAACTCATTCGTTCTCAACTTCTGCCGCAATGGGTGGATAACAGCCTCAGGCGGCTGTTCCTGCCTTATCTGAATTCTGAGGAGCCTGGTCATTGTCTCTTCCCTTATGTGCGATATCATTTCCTCAAACATATTAAATGCTTCCCGCTTATATTCTATTAAAGGATCCCGCTGCGCATATCCCCTCAGCCCTATGCCCTCGCGCAGGTGATCCATATTGAGAAGGTGGTCCTTCCACATGGAGTCAATCGTCTGGAGAAGGAGGATCCTCGTAAAGTAAAGGAAAATATGTTCACTTAGCTCATGTTCTTTTGCATCAATCAGTCTTTTTGACTCGGCTAATAGCAATTGACTTAATTCTTCCCTCTCTATCTCTCTCTGTTTCTGAGTATCAATATTCAATCTTGAATTGAAAAATCTGTAAAAGGCATCATTTACCCCATTCCAGTCCCATTCCTCCGGAGCAACCTTTTCGTTGGTATATGTAAATAGAATACCATCAACCAATTCGCTGTTAATTGTGAGTATCTCCTCCCTGATTCCCTCACCCTTCATCATTGCCTTGCGCTGGGAGTAAATTATCTCCCTCTGCTTGTTCATGACATCGTCATACTCAAGAAGGTTTTTTCTTATTTCAAAGTTATGCGCCTCAACCTTTTTTTGGGCATTTTCAATAGCCCTCGTAATCCAACGGTGCTCAATGGGAATCCCTTCCTCCATACCGAGCTTCTGCATCATGCCCGAAATCCTGTCAGAGCCAAAGAGCCTCAAGAGGTCATCCTCCAGAGAGAGGTAAAACCTTGAGGAACCAGGATCTCCCTGTCTTCCGGACCTTCCGCGCAACTGATTGTCAATTCGCCTTGATTCGTGCCTCTCTGTTCCGAGGATGTGCAGGCCGCCAAGCCCTATAACCTTCTTTTTCTCTTCCGCGCAGATCCTTCGCATTTCCTCTCTTATTTTTTCCGATTCCTCCGGCAATGTATCCGGAGTCATTCTCTCCCTTGCAAGCAGATCCGGATTTCCGCCGAGGAGTATATCCACCCCCCTGCCAGCCATGTTTGTCGCTATCGTCACAGCGCCAAGTCTTCCCGCCTGAGCGATTATCATTGCTTCCTTTTCGTGTTGTTTTGCATTTAAAACATTATGCTTTATTCCGCGCCTTGAAAGCATCCTGCTCAAAATTTCAGATTTTTCAATAGAAATTGTCCCCACAAGCACTGGTCTGCCGTTTTTGTGCAGTTCAACTATTTCCTCAATAATGGCATTGAATTTTTCTTTTTCTGTCCTGTAAACAACATCGGAATTATCTATACGAATCATAGGAAGATTCGTAGGAACGACAATTACATCAAGATTGTATATCTTTTTGAATTCGGCGGCTTCTGTATCCGCAGTGCCTGTCATTCCCGCAAGTTTGTTGTACATCCTGAAATAATTCTGGAAGGTTATTGTAGCAAGGGTCTGATTTTCATTCTCAATCTTTACATTTTCTTTTGCCTCAATTGCCTGGTGAAGCCCATCGCTCCAGCGCCTTCCAGGCATCAATCTGCCGGTAAACTCATCCACAATCACAACCTGTCCATCCTTAACAATATAATCAACATCCTTTCTGAACATATTGTGCGCCCGGAGCGCCTGATTAATATGATGAAGCGACTCTATTTCCTGGGGGTCAAAAAGATTCTCAACATTGAGGAGCGACTCTGCCTTAGCCACTCCGTTCTCGGTAAGGGCAACAGAGCGGGATTTTTCATCAATAGTAAAATCCGTCTCCTTTTTGAGATTTGGAACGATCCTGTTAAGCTGATAATATTTGTCAGTGGATTCCTCTGCCGGACCGGAGATAATTAGCGGTGTCCGCGCCTCATCAACCAGAATGGAGTCCACCTCGTCAACGATCGCATAATTGAATTCACGCTGAACCATATCCTCAATGCGGAACTTCATATTATCCCTGAGATAATCAAAACCAAATTCGTTGTTGGTCCCGTAAGTTATATCAGCATTGTATTCTGCCTTCCTTTCCGAATCATTGAGCCCGTGCAAAATCACGCCTACACGCATCCCCAGGAATTTATATATTGTCCCCATCCATTCAGCATCCCTCCTGGCAAGGTAGTCATTCACAGTTATTACATGAACGCCCTTGCCGCTGAGAGCATTCAGATAAACCGGCATGGTTGCAACGAGGGTTTTGCCCTCCCCTGTCTTCATCTCAGCAATTCTACCATTGTGGAGGACCATCGCGCCTATAACCTGAACATCAAAATGTCTCATCCCGAGGGTCCTCCTGGATGCCTCCCTAACCACAGCAAAGGCCTCCGGCAAAATATCATCAAGCATAGCGCCGCGGGCAATCTTTTCCCTGAATTCGCCTGTTTTCGCCTGGAGCTGAGAATTCCGGAGATTGCTTATCTCCGGCTCAAGGGCATTTATTTTTTTCAAAATTGGTTGTATCTGTTGCAATTCCCTTTCGTTCTTTGTACCGACAATCTTTTTAAGAATATATGAAATCATTGTTATTTAAATTAACACCTGAATAGCATTTTTGCAAGGGTATTTTAATCGCCGTATTTCGTACGGGAACAACGCAGTGTAGTTGTTCCATTTATTGTTTACGGGATTTTACTCATCTGTTACCAATTTGATTTGATTTTCTGTTGTGAGCAAATAAAAATCAGATAAGATTCCGCAATGGCCCGTTGCAACGTGCCCCTGTCAGCCTACCGCACTCCTGCGCCTCTTTTAAGTTCTATGAGAACGAGCTTTACTACTGTTTTCAGCGTTTCAAAGACACCGACACCTTTGGGCGCAACACCTTCAAAATCAGGAAAACCCTTTGGGTTCAGCACCCGCCTAAGTTCTTCCATGGATGCTGAATTGGGCAGATCGCGCTTATTGTACTGCATTACAAGCGGAATCTTGTCAACATCGTATCCGTGTTCTACAAGGTTCTGCTTCAGGTTATCCATAGAGTCCATATTTGCATCCATTCTCTCCATCTGGGAATCAGCCACAAACACTACGCCATCCACTCCCTTGAGAATCAGCTTCCGCGATGCATCGTAAAAAACCTGACCAGGAACTGTATACAGGTGAAACCTTGTCTTGAAACCCTTTATTTCACCAAGGGAAAGGGGGAGAAAATCAAAAAAGAGCGTTCTCTCCGTCTCTGTTGCAAGAGAAATCATCTTGCCCTTTGCCTGTGGATTGGTCTTATCGTAAATATACTGAAGATTTGTGGTTTTTCCGCCGAGCCCTGGACCGTAATAAACAATTTTACAGTTTATCTCTCTTGAGGAATAATTTATAAAAGACATTAAGCCGCTTCCTTACCTGTCAAATTAGAACCATTATTCACTGAACAGATTGTCTATATCATCATCCGTAATCTCAGCAAAAGGCGATTCTGCTTCCGGTTCAGTTTCAACTTTTTTAATAAGCTTGTCAAATATATTGTTTAACTCATCGCTAGATTTCTTGACCCTGAGCCTCACAAGCCCCAGAGAGGAGCGATGGTCAAAAACCACAACAAGTATGACCCTTTGTCCAACAAGCGATATATGAATGTTCTCCTTCTCTCCTTCATGGAAAAGAATGCTGAACTCTTTTTCGCCAATTAGTTTTGCAAGCCCGCTTGTAGCGGCAATATTACCCGCTGTCAGAGAAGCAAGGGATGTTGCGTCAATCCTCTCCGTCTCTCCGGATGACGCAATAAGCTGTCCATTTTTGTCCACCAGATACACAATTTTTGCGTTTGCTTCACGAGTGAGCTTATCAAGAACTGCCGTTATCTCTTTAAATTCCTCTTCATACATTACAAGCTGCGGCCCTGGCATATTAGCTGCTCCTTAGTGACATTTTATAATTTGTTAATAATCTACCACAATCATTAAAGATTTTCAAGTTCAATTTCAAAGCACCGAGCTTTCATGCATAGCCTTGAGCCTTTTCCACCTTCTGTCAACCTCGGACTGGATTGAATCAATCACTTCCTTGTATTCGGATTTAATAAGGTGCCGCGTCTTTCCCATCATCTTTAACCATTCAGACACCGGAACCTTTTTGTCCCGCGCCTCCGGGTTGTAGGTTATGTTTGTTTTGCCATTCTCCACCTCGTAAAGTGGGAAGAAGCATGAATCCACTGCCTTTTCCACAACCCTGAATGCAGTTTTTTCTTCGCATCTCCAGTTAAGCGGACATGAAGAAAGAGTCTTTCCGAAAACAAACCCCTTTTTTGCATAGTGCTGTGCCTTTGCCGCTTTTTTCACCATATCCTGGTAATGGCTCTCTGCTGCGGTAAACACATAGGAGACATGGCAGCCTGCCAAAATCTGCGCAGTATCCTTGTGGTGTGTGTTCTTACCGAACTGCTTCGTCCCCACATTGCTGGTTGATGTAGCATGTCCATATGGCGTGGTAAACGACAGCTGGTGTCCGGTATTCATATATCCTTCGTTATCGTACTCAAGAACGATCATCTTGTTGTTGCGCAGAGCGGCGCCAATAGTAACACCCATACCAATGTCATTTCCTCCGTCCCCGGTTACCATAACAAAGGTTATTTCCTCGTCCGGAGGTATCTCTCCCCTGCGTTTCCTTTCCTCAAACATCTCAGAAACTCCGCTCATAACACCCGCACCGTTTTGAAAGAGATTGTGTATGTATGTTATCCTGTGAGAAGAATAGGGGTAGCCGGTTGTGACAACCATTCCGCAGCCGGTATGAAAGAGCACTACTACATGTCCTGTTAGTCCCTTCAGAAACTGATCCACTGTCGGGAAAATACCACAACCCGGACAAGCACCGTGCCCGGGCGCAATGCGCTTTGGCATACGGGTGCTTTCCCTTCCGGAAAACCCCTTTACTTCAACCTTGCCGGTCTCCGGATTCACTGCCACACTAAGAATACCTGGCGACGCATCTTCCTCTGTAACAGGTTTGGTTACCTGTTCCGGAGAATAGTTTTCATCACCCGGATTCGCACCGTAATAGTCAAAGGGAACCTTTGCCCTTCCATCCTTTGCGGCTTGATTCGCTTCCTGAAGCATCCTGACAGCATCTTCAATG
>DATBWZ010000025.1:0-10773 GCA_036514535.1 bacterium | reverse complement strand
ATTCTGAGTAAGCAGCCCGTTTATAAAATTGTTGCTCGTTGCTGGCGTCAGTTTTCCTGTAAGATCTTTCATTGAAACAGCGCCGTTGAATCCGGTTCTATTCCCATAGAGATCCACTGCCTCAAGTGTTATTGAGAAAACTTGTCCAGCTGCGCGCGGAGAAGATATGGGAGAAAACACAAATCTGTTCAACACCCCTGGGTCCACGTTAAAGGTATTGCTCGTTGCCGTTTTGCCGTTCCAGGATACAGTAATCGTGTTATTGGTAATGGGTTTGTATATTTTCACATTTTGTGTCAAAACACCGCTTACAAACGGTGGGGAAATCTCCGGATCAATTGTCTTTGTCAAATCGCTAATGGTAATTGTTCCGTTAAATTCTGTAACAGTTGCATTTGAAGCATTCTTAGCCTCTACTGTTATTGTAAAAGATGCGCCTGCAGTCTGAGGGGTTGATATTGAGCTGATATTAAAATGGTCAACCTTTATTGTGGAAACTTCAAATGGATTGCTCTCTCCGGTGTGCCCCGCACCATCATCCACCTTTATTACATCTGCCAGCGCCGTCATGCTCACCTTCACCTGTTGCAGTAACACACCGTTGACAAAATTGAAACTCGTTGCCGGCAGAATAGTGCCGGTTAGATCGGAAAAAGAAGCCGTTCCGGCAAAGGACGTTACCTGGTTTTCGTATGCATCTACTGCTGTAACCGTTACCGGAAATGAGGAATTAACTATTATGGGTGAATTTATCGTCTCAAAGGTAAAATGGTCAAGCGCGTCTGTTACCACATTAAAAGAGTTGGAGACTCCGCTCCCGCCCGTTGAGCCAACGACTGTTATTGTCACTCCTGTCTGGGCTTTTGTTATGCTAACCTGCTGATTTAAAACACCGTTTACAAATTTCTGACTGACTGCGGGAGCTATTGTTGAGGTTGTATCCGTAATATTTACCGTTCCGTGGAAGTCGGTCACAGTATTGCCGCCTGCATCCTTTGCGACAACACTTATCGTTAATGGCGATCCAGCAGTCACCGGAGAGGCAACAGGGGCTATATCAAAGTGATCCACCGCAGGAATTGCAATTACATCAAATGGATTGGTTGTTCCTTTACTTCCCGCACCGTTATTAAGTGTAAGCGTCATACCTGTTGCTATACCAGTAATAGCCACATTTTCCTGATACAATAAGCCATTAACAAACGGGGAAGAGATTGCAGGGGAAACGGTTACTAAATTGGTAGAAGAAACAATATTAACGCTGTCGTTAAAACCGGATAACAAATTGTTGCGTTTGTCCACTGCCACCGCAGTCAGGGCAAAGGGCTCATTGTTGAACTGAGGGTCAAGAACATGTGAAATCAAAAAACCTTTTAGAACACCCGGGGTAAGGATAATTTCTGCAACCCTTTGAACCTGCGCAGCTTTTACAGTTAGTTTAACTGTGCTTTCTCTTACGTCATATAGCCCTCTCAGCACAGTAGCGTATGCACCTAAACCGTCCTTCGCTGTCTGATCAAACACCCCGTAACTGCTGATGAAAACAGGATCAGCATCAGTAACAGGGTTATTATTGTAATCGTAAATCCGCGCGGTAAGAATAACTGCGCCAACATCAGCGCTAACCATTGAATCCACGTAAAGATCAATATATGAAGGTCCGCCCGGCGTAATTGAAATATCTATTGAAGCCCGGAGTCCCTCGTACAATGCCGTAACAGTAACCGGATTGACTGAGATCTGTCCTATGCCTGAGAGAATGACGGAATATCTCCCTCCACCCAAACCAACAACTCCTCCTATACTGCCTGTGGTACTGGTAAACTGGATATTTTTACCATCAACCCCCTCCTCATTAGAGGAGTTCACAAGTTCCGCAATTATTTTAGTCATTGCAAGATCCGCACTAACTGTCTGGGGGCTTGCAGAGATTCTCAATGTATATTGGGCTGCTGGCTTGGAACGGCAGTCCGCCCATAACATAATGGTTATCAAAACAAATATGTTTAGTAATTTCTTCAAATCATAAGCACCCTAACACCCTGAATCAATAAACAAGTCCGTAAAATTTGTATTTTTTTCTTCCGGATCGCTCCCGTCCCTGATCTCAATCCTTACAAGCCACTGGCCTTTCTGAAGAACTGGTGTTGTAACATATGAATAGTTTTGCGGGGGTTCATTTGGGTCATAGAGATTATAAATACCGGAAAATACTCTCCATTTGCTGGGCTTGTCCACGAGAGAATCGATCTGCGGAATACTCGTGCAGTTTGCATACTTAATCCAATGCCTCCATACAATCCCGCTTGGGTCAGGGGCCGCTATAAAGTTAATTGTTACCTGTGAACCCGGGGAGGTCTTGGCCGGTGCAGCTGGCGAGGTTATTACAGGAGGCTCAAGCGGTGACCCGAGCTCCACCCCATAAACATAAACCAGGCTCCAGTCTGACCAAACAGGATCAGGAGATAGAGATCTGCCTTCATTGAACTCCGACCTGATTCTCCAATAATGCAGCCCCTCAGACAACTCTATTAATTCAGCAGTCCCCTCAGCCGGCGTAGTATCCGGTTGGGGCGATGAGGTTGTATGGACATAAGAAACCTTTGTCGTAACGCCCTGCTCCAGTTGCCTGAAATCAGGGAAGATGCTTAATTCAACCGTATACTGATATGTGTTATACACATCATCCCAGTTAAAGATCGGAAGTGTATTGGGTGACCATGCCGCGTCTCTCGGGGATACTAACCCTGGGGCGTCTGTTTCAGCGACTTCAATATTTATCGCAAAATCCTGCGGTAAATAGCTTACACCAAGAGTCCCGACATCTGTGGCGTCATTCCTTCCGAGATAAAGTGGTTCTCCGTAATTATGAGAATTTCCGTCAAGATATTTTGATGTCCCAACCTGGAATGGAAAGCCATTCTCTCCTATCTTGCCAATAAGCCCTCCGTGCCCGAAGGTCGGAACGGGGTCAGAAATGAAAACCTCTGGAATGCCTATAGCCTCCGGCCCTAACTCAATCTTTATTCTTTTTCCAGGCTCCATTATCAGACCGCTGTTTATCCATTTAAGATCCGCGGGCAGCACAAGTTCTTTTTTCAAAACATTATTGCTATCTGCAGTATTATCAACATTGTTGCAGGAAATAAACTGCATAGAAAAAATACCAGCTGCAAAAAACAAAAAACTTAGCCCAATTCTTCTTATCCTAATCTGCATATTTGTAGAATACCTCCATTCTATCCAGGATCGGCGTTTTTCTCAAATCAGTTGTAGAAAGCACAGCCCTCCACCACAGGTCCTTTCCGGCGGTTTCAAAAGCAATAAACGGCTCCCCTGGTGTAACCGCAATCCAGGCTGTTCCACCGGTATTGCTCAAATAATATTGGATGTCGCCGTATGCCCCTTTATAGTCGTTTACCAAAATTTTTGCTGAACCGATATTCCTTGATTGCGGATTGATATTCACTGATGCAGCAGTCCCCGGACTTTGATAACGGATGGACTCCAGCGCAAGATCAACTATCTCAACGCTGGTTGTTCCATCTGAAATCATCAGATATTCCCCCCATCTTGCCAGATCAAAGGAATTCTTTGAATAATAATTGGATATAAACGGGCTGGAAGGATTTGTGATATCCGCAAAAAGTATATAGGAACCATCAGCAATAAAAAGCGTATTGCCGGAGATGGAAATACCTGTTGCCGAATTATTAGGCGTGCTTAGGCTTCCAGCCTTTAGAGGTGACTGCGGATTGCCAATATAAAAGACCTCAATTCCGGATGCGCCCTCTGCAATATACACATAGTTTCCTGAAATCTCCATGTCAACAGGCAACCCAGCAGTATTAAATGTAGCTATCAATGAAGGATTCGTCCTGTTAGTAACATCAATGATTGCAACCTTATTGGTATCAAGCCCTGCTAAAGCCATTTTGCCCGCTACTCCCGCTATGACTGCGCGCGAAGCCGCTGGCAGGCATGCACCCGGGACGCAACTGCCTGCAACAGAGGGCGCAGACGGGTTGCTTATATCAACTATTCTTAAACCGCCAGCCCTATCAGCAAGATACGCATAATTAGCATCAACTACAACATCCAGCGACAGATCCAGGGAAGGCACTGAAGACACGTTCTGCACATTTGACAAATCAGACATATTCAGGATCATCAACCCCGACGCTCCATAGGCAACGAATCCGTAATTCCCCGCTGTATCCACTCTGTTGGCTGAGCCCGTTGTCTGATAGCCTGTATAGAGAACAGGATTTTCCACATTGTTTAGTTCTATTATTTTAACACCGCTGACCCCTGAAGGAACCACAAGTATATTACCGTTTACTTTTGACTCCAATGCGGCAAACCCCGTCAGAGCGCCAATATCCTGTGGGGTTCTGTATTCGCTTATTGGCAAAGACAGAAAATTACTGCCTGACGCAAACATGTAATTTTCATATACAGCAATCCAATTGACACTGACATACAATGATGCAGCAAGTAATTTCATATTTGTGGAATCTGCGGGATCGATTACGAAAATCCCTGTGCCTGTGGCTGCATATAAAAATTTTCCGGAATATAAAATATGATTAACCGCTGACGAGGAAATCTTAATGGAGGCTGTAAACACCGGCTTTTGCGGGTACTGAAGATTTTCTTCATAAATAACACCGTTATTGCTTCCTGCAAACAATCTGCTGCCCGCAACAGCAAGAGAATTTATGGAGTCGGGCATACTCTGCGTTCTAACGAGCACAGGGGATGCCGGCTGGGTTATATCAATTATTTTCAGATCACCATCCGTAGCCGCAACATAAAGTGTGCTGCCGAACACTTCCAGAGAAACAGCCTTACCTGTGAACAAAAGATTAGTCACATCAACAGGATTGGCTGTATCCGCTACATCCGCAACCCACAGTCCCCCGTTTCCAGCTGCCACAAACAGATATTTTCCGAAAAACCTAATATCAAAAACATTGAGCACGCCGGGGTTCCATCTTGAAATGAATCCCGGGGATGAGGGATTTGAAACATCAAGAATCAATACCCCCATGTTGGTTCCGGCAAAGGCTGTGTTATTTCTCACAATAACAGATGAGAATATCTCTCCGGAGGCGGCAGGATAATTTCCACGCAGTTCCGGATTTCCAGGGGATGAGATATCATAAATTTTCAGACCGTTCAGCCCATCTGCCAGAAAGATCTGCTGATTGAATATATCAAAACCATTTGATATTCCCCCTGTGGAAATTGACTTCTCTATCTGAATGGAACCGCGGGCAAGCTTTACCTCGCCATTTACGGTATCCCAGTCTGCAGTTGTAATTATTGCATTCTTCTTGGAATCGTCCCTGAATGTATCTGTAAAACTGTAAACGATTGAATAAGCAACAGAATTTACAGGCGATTCGGCATTACCGGCAGAATCTACGCTGAAGAATTTCACTGTTATATCCCTGTCAATCGCAATATTAGATATTGGCGAAGGTCCTGAAAATGTATTCTGTGAACCTGGCACAGGATCAGAGCCATCCAATGTATAGTAGATTGTTGTCGGTTCAGAGGCGGTAAGCGTGATGCTCTGCGCTCCCATGTATTCCCCGGCTGCAAGCGATGCTGTTGTTACAGGGGTTATAGAATCAATTATGTAGGTTTCAATCCGGACACTCTCTGTGTTGCCAAAATTATCAACAGCAAAATATTTTAAAACAGTGGTGCCCTCATTATAGATAAGGATGTTGCAGGGACTGATGCACGAAGGAGAACTCGGATCAGGAATTGCCCCATCTGTTGTATAGTAGATGGTTGCTGTTGCGCCCTGAATAACATCGCTGTAAACCTGTAAAATCTGGGATGATTTATAAAACCCCCCGGAAGGGAATATGTAAGTATATGGAGAATTCCCATATAGATATACCTGCGTATTAACCGTCTCCGCGTTCCCGGCTCTATCCACAGAAAAATACTTCAATACTCCAACCTGAACCTGAATGCCCGAAACCGTTGTGTCTCCGGTCTTCACATCCGGGGATGAAACATCAGGATCCGGGCACCGCGCTGGATCATACTCATTGACATAGATTTTATAATAAATAGTTGCTGGCTCATTTGCAGAAATGGTTATATTTTGCGTTGCCTGGTAACGGCCTCCCGCTGGAACTGCGGAAGTCTTAGGCGGCGTTGTATCATCTGAATCCGCGGTTTGACCTACGGTGTAAACCTCGCTCCTTATGGCCTCCTGATTTCCTTTATCATCTAAAGCAAAAAATTTTAAGGTTGCGGTGGTCTTTACCTCTATCCCTGTCACCGGGCTCCTGCCCGAGAAAGTGTTGCTCATTCCGGGATAAGGATTTTCTCCGTCCAGTGTATAATAGATTGTCGCCGGATTGTTGCATTCAAGTGTTACTACTGGATAGTTGGCTGCAGAATAATCCCCTCCTGGCGGCGTTGCTATTGTCTGGGGATAGACAGTCACCCCGGGCTTTTTTTCTCCGCTCCCGCAACCACCCAGTATAGAAAATCCTAAAAAGGCTCCGATGAAAAGAAAACAGGCATAACTATTGAAGAAGGAAGAAAAATGATGGCGAAGCATTAAAGCAGGAACATCAACCCTTTTCATAACTCCCTCTTTAAATAAGTCATAAGGAGCCAGCGGACTTTACATCGTATATGTGGGCTTCAAATATCTCCAGGGCATCTTTAACATTGCCGTCTTTGAAAGCCTCTTCAACCTTTTTCTTTTTAGTTGGGACTTCCCTCGGTACATCATCTGTCCATGCCAGTTCAATGCCGACATCCCTTCCCAAATAGGTTATAAGGGTGGATCTGATCTCCTCAATCTGCGAGGTCACCATTTCTTTGTCGGATTCAGCAAAGGCAAGTTTAATCTTCTCATTATCCATTCCCTCCGGCTTGCCCCGGTTCAATATTGCGCCAAGCAGGGGGTTGTCTCTTTTTGCATTTTCAATTATATTCTCCCAGTTGATAACATCCTGTTGTTCAGGTGTTTTTTTTTTGATAACCGTTTCAGCCCGAGAGGCTGGAATTTTTAATTCATCCAGTTTTCTGAGGATATCCTTAGCTGATGCTACAGGATTTATCGCTGTTATTCCAAGGAGTTCCACCTCAAGGGTAAATTTTGGGGACGGAGAGCGAAGCACCTGTTCATAGATTCGCAGAAACTCCTTTGTTAGCCTTAGAAGAAGTTCCTGATCCGCCTCTCCCGCAAGGTTTCTGAGGTCATCCTTTTCACTTGCCTGGAGGTTGAGTAATTCGGGAGAGATATGCATGACTGCCAGGTTTCTCAGATGGATTACAAGGGCATCCAGAATCATCTTTATCTCAAATCCGGATGAGTAGAGATTATCCACTGTCTCAATGGCCGATTTTGGATCTCGCTTAATAAGGGCAGAGGTCAAAGCGTATATGCTCTCTTTTGGCACCACGCCAAGGACTTCCCTTACGATTCCGGATGTAACAGTTCCACCAGAATACGAGACAACCTGTTCTGTCAGGCTAAGGGCATCCCTGAGGCTGCCTTCTGATCTTGCCGCAATCAGTCTGATGCCTTCATCCTCAATTCTAAAGCCTTCTTTCTCTGCGATCTCCCTGAGTCTTTTTTCCACAACACTGGGCTGGATGGCTCTGAATTCGTGCCTCTGGCATCGTGAAAGGACCGTGGGTGGAACCTTTCGCGGTTCAGTGGTTGCCATTATAAATATGCTATGGGGAGGCGGTTCTTCAAGGGTCTTGAGAAGGGCGTTAAACGCAGAGGTGGACAGCATGTGCACCTCATCAATTATATAAACCTTGTATTTCCCCCTGGCGGGCAGATATTTGACAGCATCCCTGATCTCCCGTACATTGTCCACCTGTGTGTGGGATGCGCCGTCTATCTCTATTACATCCATGGATGTGCCGGCGGTTATCTCGTTGCAGACAGTGCACTTATTGCACGGTTTCGGTGTCGGCCCCTTTTCGCAGTTCAGCGCTTTTGCAAGGATCCTTGCCGCCGATGTTTTTCCGACCCCCCTCGGTCCCGCAAAGAGGTATGCCTGGGCAATCTTTCCGGAAGAGATCGCGTTCATCAATGTTTTCTGAACGGTTTCCTGACCAATGAAGTCATCAAAGTCCTGAGGTCTGTACTTGCGTGCAAAATTAATGTATGGCATAATCTACCATGTCTTTATTTTCCAATTTTTTTATAAAAATGCAATAAAATATTTTTGTTGACCCGGCAAAGCCAAACTTTGTTTGTTATGTCTTTGTACCATTTTTCAGTCAATATTATTCCCGTGGCAGCGAGTAAAGGCTTTGAGATTCTTTGTGTGCAGGGCTATTTCCTGTATAATTGTATTGAGAGGGAAGGCAAAATGGCGAGTTTCGGCGTTAATCCAAAAAAAGAAAACGCCCTGTTTGAAAAGATGAAAAGGCTTGGTATTTTTGAAAGGGACATCGTTGAGAAATTCATCCGTTCGGGGGGAAAAGGCGGGCAAAATGTAAACAAAGTATCAACCTGTGTATACCTTAAGCATATTCCCACGAACATAGAAGTGAAGTGTCAGATCGGAAGGACACAGGCGCTGAACAGGTTCCTTGCCCGGAGGCTGCTGGCGGAGAGGATTGAAGAACGGGTTTTTAAAAAACGAAGCGATCGGCGGCAGGAGATCGAAAAAATCCGGCGGCAGAAAAGAAAGAGATCAAAGAGGGCAAAAAGGAAGACCCTGGAAGAAAAGAGAAGACAGTCTGAGAAAAAGCAATTACGTTCTGCGCAATTTGATTTAGATGAATAGATTACTAATACAATTTTATAATTTTATCAAGGATGTATAGTTAATAGTCCTGAATCGCTATGGCTACTGGCAAGCGACCTAATTACGGCCCTTGATTTTGATGAGTTATATGGTATAAATACAGGTGGGGGGGTTTATGCAAATGGAAAAATGGATCATATACGGCGCCTATGGTTATACCGGGGAATTAATTGCAGAGGAGGCGCTCCGACGGGGGCACCGCCCCATACTTGCCGGCCGTTCCGAAAAGAAACTTGCGCCCCTTGCAGAGCGGTTGAATCTGGAGAAGCTGGTCATTGACCTGGCTGATCCGTCTGGCATAAGAAAATCTCTGTCAGGCGCGGGTCTGATATTCAATGCTGCGGGGCCATTTGTATACACTAACGAACCAATAATCCAGGCATGCCTGGATGCAGGAACAAATTATCTGGATATCACAGGAGAGATTCCTGCCCTGACAAAGGTTTTCTCTTATGACGAGCCTGCAAAAAGGAAGGGGATCTGCCTGATCCCTGGCGCAGGCTTTGATGTAATTCCATCCGACTGTCTTGCGAAATACCTGTCAGACCGGCTACCTGGCGCTTCCGAACTGGAGCTTGCATTTGCAGGTCTTGACAGTCCGAGCGCAGGAACAGCGAAAACAATGGTTGAAATGATTCCCAAGGGCGGCTTTGTCAGAAGAAACGGGAAAATTGTCCCGCATCCTTTCGGGAGCGGGGTTAGGAAAATAAAATTCCCACACGGTGAACGCGCAGTTCTCCCGATTCCATGGGGAGACCTTGAGACAGGATACCGTTCCACAGGCATTTTGAACATAACGACATGTATGGCTTACCCGGCTTTTCTTGCCTATACAATGAGGCTTACAGGCCCGATTATTCAGAAGTTACTTGCAATAAAACCAATACAAAGATTCAGCCAGAATATGATTGAAAAACTTATCCGCGGCCCTGGTCCTGAATCCCGAAAGACAAGAAAGTCCTATCTCTGGGGCAGGGTGAGCGATGGAAAGGGCAAGAATGTTGAAGCATGGCTTGAAATACTGGAGACATATGAGTTCACAGCTGTTGCTGGTGTCCGCACCGTGGAAAAAGTCTTTGAACTAAACCCTACGGGAGCGCTTACGCCCTCACAGGCCTTTGGAAAGGACTTTGTCCTGGAGATAGAGGGGACAAAACGGTACGACCGACTCCCTATCTGAATTCCTGAATAGTCAGCGCCTTTTCTCATGGCGGATTAAATATTTCGGCAAAGGGCGTGGTCTCTGTTCCGCCAAAAATTAGAAGAGTTCCATCAGGCAGCAAGCTTATTGCCGGCGTCTCCCGCTTTGAGAGCATCCTGCCAGTCCATTCAACCTGCCATGTGGCTGGATTGATAATTGTTGCCAGGTCAGAGGCCGAACCGTTTTCCATTCCTCCAGCCACAAATATTTTGCCGTCAGGCATAATACGGGCAGAACAATTTTTATTGAGAAGGGGAGCGGTTGCGGGGGCGCTTATTCGCAGATTTTTCAGGTTAAGAATATCAGCGCCCGCCTCCTGTGGTCCGCAGGCGAAAAGCACATTCTCCTGGTCCAGAAAAGCGGCGTAAAAATCCTCCCGCAGCCCGGACATTGCATCGGTGATCTGATATGCTCCGTTTGCCGGATCCAGAATTTCAATGGTATTGAGATTATTTCCTCCGGCAAGGAGAATGTTTCCGTCAGGCAATGGCAGTTCTGCGTGCCCGTATCTGAATGCCTTCATCCTGTTCTGGAGCAGTTCCACTGTATTCGCAGACAGATTGTAGATTTCGCATGAGTTTAATGCGGAAGTTGCGCCTATTCCGCCGCATACGAGGATATTGCCATCTGATAAAAGCATTGCTTTGGCACGCTCCCTTGCAATGGATAAATACGCAATTTTTGTAAACCGGCCTTTTCCCGGGTCATAAGATTCAATACTTGACAGAATTCCGTTGGTCCCTCTGCCGCCGAGAACAA
>DATBWZ010000024.1:0-2157 GCA_036514535.1 bacterium | reverse complement strand
GGGCCGCTTTCAATAGAGGAATATAAGATTACGAAATTGCATACAGTTTATGGAGTAAAGATACTCGGAAATCATCCAAAATTAGAGATTGCGAGAGAAGTTGCGCATTCTCACCACGAGCTATGGACCGGCACTGGATATCCGCTTGGCTTAAAAGGAGAAGACATCCCTATCTCTGCGCGAATAGTGACCATCTGCGATATATATGATGCTCTCCGAAGCAAAAGACATTATAAAAACCCCCTGGATCATCCCACTGCCACCAGCATAATCCTTGAGGGTGATAAGAGAACCCGCCCTGAGCATTTTGATCCGGAAATTTTAAATCATTTTAAAAAGAATACCAAGCAGTTTGAAGAGATTTATGCGTCAATTAGGGATCCAAATGAATAAAAGTACTACTGCTATTTAGACCTCCATTATTTCCTTTTCTTTGTTACTGACAATTTGATCTACCTTTTTTATATAATCATCCGTAATTGTCTGAATGTTTTTCTGTTCTTTCCTGGAGTTATCCTCGGATATTTTTTTATTCTTCTCCATTTCCTTGACTTTTTCCATTATATCCCTGCGAATGTTTCTTATTGCAACTTTAGTATCCTCCCCAAATTTCTTGATAACCTTTGCAAGATCCTTTCTCCTCTCCTCTGTCAGTGATGGAATAGGAATTCTGACTATCTTACCGTCAGTTGACGGAACAAGATCCAACCCGGAGGTCAATATTGCTTTTTCTATTGCGGGAATCATGCTTGGATCCCAAGGCTGAGCTGTGATTGATCTCGAATCGGGAACAGAAAGGTTAGCAACATGGTTCAGCGGAACCATATTGCCGTAATGCTCAATCTTAACCGAATCAAGCAACGATATAGACGCTCTCCCTGTCCTTGTCCGGCGCAATTCTCCCAACAGAGCATCAATAGCTTTATCCATTCTTGGCTTCAATTCGCTTGTAACATTATCTGACATTGCACCCTACCTCCTAATTAACTATTGTTCCGATCTCCTCGCCAAGTATTACTTTTTTAAGATTGCCTGGCGTGGTTATATCAAACACAATAACCTGTATATTATTATCCATACAAAGGGATACCGATGTAGAATCCATAACCTTGAGGTTTTTTCTGATAACATCTATGTATTTCAATTTCTTGAATTTTTTTGCATTCTTGTTCTTAAAAGGGTCGTCGCTGTAAACTGCATCCACCTTCGTAGCTTTTAGTATTACATGTGCACCTATTTCTGCAGCCCTCAGTGCCGCTGCGGTATCGGTTGTAAAAAAGGGATTTCCGGTGCCTCCGGCAAAAATTACAACTCTGCCCTTTTCCATGTGCCTAATTGCCCTTCTTCTGATGTAAGATTCTGCAAGCCGCTGCATTTCTATTGCACTCTGAACACGGGTAAATACGCCCAATTGCTCAAGAACACTCTGCAGGGCAAGGGAATTTATTATGGTAGCAAGCATGCCCATGTAGTCAGCAGAAGCCCTGTCTATTTTCACTGACTCTGCTGCCGGAACCCCCCGGAAGATATTTCCTCCGCCGACCACTATCGCAATTTCCACGCCAATATCACGAACTTCCTTGATACTTTTCGCAAGAAGTTTAATAGTTTGCCAGTCTATTCCAAATTTTTCCTTGCCAGCAAGGGATTCACCGCTCAACTTAAGAAGTATCCTCCTGTATTTAGGAGTTTCTTTCACCTTATTTATACACGCACAAATCAGCGTACCTCTGTTTTTTTAAAATACATAATACCAAGTTCAGAGTTTTTTTGCAAGTTCTTCTCCGAGTTGAAAACGAACAAATCTTCTAATAACAATATTTTCTCCGAATTTAGCAATTATTATATCGAGTAATTCCTTAATCTTCACAGATTCATCCCGTATATAGGGCTGTTCAATCAGGCAAACCTCTGAATAAAATTTCTCAAGTTTGCCTTCTATTATTTTTTGGAGGATTTTTTCATTTTTGTTTGTCCCATCTATCTGTGCCGCATAGATCTTTTTTTCATTCTCTATAACCTCAGGAGGTATCTCCTCTCTTAAGATGTACCGCGGATTTGTTGCGGCAATCTGCATTGAGATTTCCTTTACAAAGTCGTTGAATTCCTTATTCCTCGCGACAAAATCCGTCTCGCTGTTTACCTCTACAAGCACGC
>DATBWZ010000023.1:0-9751 GCA_036514535.1 bacterium | reverse complement strand
TGCCCGGCGGGACCGGATAGTTTGCCGGAAGTTTAACCATCTGGATCGGGTTTTGAATTGGCTGCATCATAATTCAGTTCGTTTGCGTCAGATCTTGCGTCAATTCCGCTGTCTGTATATCCGAACAGATGTGCGTTCTGAGACACCCGCTCCGATATTATATAATTGAATGCTCCTGCAAAACTGCCCAATGAGGAAGCGAGGAACGCCCTGATATTTGCCACTTCACTCACGGTTGCAACCGCTTCGCCGAAGCCCGGAACAGTCAGCGGATTAGGGGTGCAGTCGGGCGCAGTTATATACGCAAGCAAAGGCTCAATGATATCGTATGCAAATATTATTTTGGAAAGACCGGTCAGCCCCTGGAAGGTCCCGAGCAGGAGCACAACATCCCCATAGTCGTAGTTTCCCTTAAGATCAATATACAGGGGATCGTCAGCGACATTGGGTGTAAAGGGGCTGTCGCTGAAGATATTTAGTTTTGCCGATTGAATATTAATAGAAAACTCTTTGTATTTTGCAACCTCTGTAAGTTCGTTTATTATAGGGGTTAAAATTTGATCGGCGGCATCATCAAGGAACTTTGGAAGATCCCCGAGATCTACAGGCTGACATCCATTTTCATTCTGCTTCTGGCCAAGACCTGTAAGCATTAAAGATGAAAAGAATACCATAATCACAAACATTGTCGGAAAGTCAGCTCTCCGTTTTCTTAATGCCCGCAATACACGGAAACCAAGGAGAAATAAAAATGGAGAAAAATAAATAATGCCGTTTAAAAAACCGGCAAACACTAACTGTGAACGGTGTTTGTTAATGTCTTTCAGGGAGCGCAATTTTCCGATACTGCACGATCCTGATGACCCCGAACAGCTCATTCCCCCTGTCCCGAGGAAGTCGGGACAGCCCGAACCGCCTCCCCCACCGCAACTTATCCCGCTTGTTCCGCAGCTGGTCCCTTCGCTTACGCTGCTGACCATAGTGTCCACAAGGCTCATAGCATCAAATGCATTTATCATCGCAAGCCCGAAATTGGCATGGGACTGAACGAATGCATTTTCAGCATCTGGAAGCGTTTCTCCGCAGGCAAGAGCCCTGTTGTATAAATCGGTTGCCTTCTGTCTCTGATTTGGGTTTTCAAGTCCAGAACTTGTTATAATAACATCAGCTTCCTGAACCAGAGGGACGGAATGACACCTTTCTTTACTGCAGCTGGTGAAGAAGAATAATGGTATAAGGAGAATGAATACCTGGGACAATAAAGACATTCCTGAAATCTTTTTTATTTTCATAACTCCCTCCATATATATCAAAATTTATTTCTTTATAGCACGATGTTTTTACATTGTCAACTCTAAAATTTTTTGTTTGTTGGGGTTAATTTTTCTTGAATAATTTGGACAAAGCCTGTAATTTATAAATAAATGCCTCTAAGCGCAAAAGAGTTCATCAACCTCATAAAAATCATGAAAAAACTTCGCAGCAAACAGGGATGCCCATGGGACAGGGAGCAAACCTTCGTAAGCCTCAGGCAGTATGTGATTGAAGAGGCTTACGAGGTTGTGGACGCAATTGAGAGCGGCAGTCCTGATGCCCTGATGGACGAACTGGGCGACCTTCTTATGCAGGTCGTTTTTCTCTCCCGTATAGCCGCAGAAAAGAAACAGTTTACAATTAAAGATGTAATCAGCACCATTAACCGGAAGATGGTCCGGAGGCATCCGCATGTCTTCGGAAACGAGATCGCAAAAACATCCGATGATGTGCTGAAGAAATGGGGAAGGATCAAGCACGCAGAGGGAAGAAAGCATCTTCTGGATGGCATCCCTAAAAAACTGCCGGCGCTCCTCCAGGCATTCAGAATAGGACAAAAAGCTTCCCATGTCGGATTTGACTGGGAAAACTTTAAAAGTGTGATTAAAAAGATGGAAGAAGAGTTCGTTGAATGCAAAAAAGCGGTTAAAAAAAGGAATAAAAAGAACATCGTTGCGGAACTGGGCGATGTATTCTTTTCTCTGGTTAACATCTCCAGGTGGCTCGGGGTTAATCCGGAGTTCGCCTTAAGGGAAACGAACAAGAAATTTAAAAAACGGTTTAAATTTATTGAGGATTATCTTGGAATGCAAAAACGCAGCGTAAATAACGCAAGATCAAATGAACTTGACCACCTCTGGGAAGCCGCCAAAAAAAGATTTCCGTAAAGATTGTTTTTTGCAATTACCAGTAAAAATTAACCACGGATTCATGAAATATTATAAATTCTGAGTTGCAGGATTTTTAGTTATCCTCATCAATTGTGGATAACGCTGTGGATAAAACGCATGCAAAAAATTCTGCTGTTGAAATTTACTGTGTTCCTAAGGAATTGCCTAATTTTTATACAGAGAATTTATAAAGGTTCATTTGCCGGAAATGCTTATTTTAACTGGGTTCAA
This sequence comes from bacterium, assembly GCA_036514535.1. Classification (GTDB taxonomy): domain Bacteria; phylum JAMCPX01; class JAMCPX01; order DATBWZ01; family DATBWZ01; genus DATBWZ01. The sequence continues at coordinate 7,316 of DATBWZ010000023.1, read as the reverse complement.
GGGGAAATGTCTTTTTTATAAATGTTTTAAAAATCTTTCAATGCAACCTGCAAAGAAATTGCAAAAATTGTGCCACCATACCGCAAAAATTAAGCTTTTTTACCTCTTTTCTCAAGAGTTATCAACAGTTTCTTTAACCGGCTGCCGCTTGGGGAGGAGAATCCTCCATTGCTGCCGCACTTTCTAATCACCCTGTGACAGGGGATCGCAAGCGGAAATGGATTGCGCGCAAGAGCATTCCCTACAGCCCTTGCTGCACCATGAACACCCGTCATTGCGGCAAGGGCTTCGTAAGTGGTCGTCTTTCCATACCCAACACGCGAAAGCGCTTTAAATACCCTCAACTGAAAGGGAGTCAGGACTGCAGAATTTACCTTAATATTAATATGTTTTGTCCTTAGGCTTAAATAACTGTCAATCTCAATTAATTCTCTTTTAACTTTATCAGAAGAATAAAATGCCTCCGGAAAAATTCCGGTAATTTCGTTTATCAACTTAATCTTTGATTTGAATCCGATAAAAATCCTTTCAGCGCCCCTTGCGGATTTTACAACCCCGCACCAGCCAATCCGTAATCTTATTATTCCATAGGGGACACTTCCCATATTATTCAGTTCTATCCTTCTTCGGTCGTCCTGATTTTTTTGGTAATATTACGCGATCAAGGAATTTTTCAAGGACGTTTACAAACTGTTCCGTCCCCAAAGGTCTGCCCGTTGATGTAGTTTTTCTTATAAGATTATCTATCTCGCATTCTTCCCTTTTTAAAAAGTCTCTGTAAGCCTTAATCTCATTTTTTCCCAGCCAATCATTTCCAGAAAGAATATTATCCCTTGTTTCCAATACATGGGCTTTTGCACTTGACCAGTGGTAGTTTTCTTCTCTCGTTACAATTTTGCTTCGTACAGGGTTACGTTCTATGTATCTTGCCACTGCCCATAAATATCTTTCTTTTTCCACTATGGTAGAGTAAAAACGGTTCTGCCAAAGCCTTCCGCTTCGCTTGTATTTGCGGTTTATATACTGAGTGTAAATCAGATTGGTTATCCCTATCCCTTTGGAAAGAGATTCCTCATGTTGAGGCACCGCAAGTATATGGACATGGTTGTTCATCAGGCAATACGCCCAAATTTCTAATCCCCTTTTATGGCTATATCTTGAGAGGGTTTTTAGATAAAATCCTCTATCTTCATCATCAAAAAAAACAGTTGTTTTATTATTTCCCCTTTGGGTTATGTGATGTGGGTAATTTAAAGCAAATACCCTTGCTATCCTTGGCATGGAAAGAACAATATTCCAGTTTCAGATGCGTGTCAAGGAAAATATGGGGAGTGTCCCTTTCCATTAGTATTTGAACTGTTTACTGTTTAAGGAATGTGGTATAGTTATAGGGAAATTAAACAGGGGGCATAAATGAAAACAAGTTGCATAATAAACAGAATCTATCTTATAGCAGCCATAACCATAATATTTGATTTCTGTTTTCTAACATCATGCGCCAATAATAAACAGACGGAAACAACGCAACCAAAACAGCAAACTGCAAGTCCGAAAAGCGCAACTCCACAATTTGAAAAAGATATTAAACTGTCAGAAGGAACAGATCAATACTATTACCAGGCAGCTGTAGATCATTTCAATTCAAAAGAATACGATGAAGCAATAGATAACTGCCGGGAACTGAAAGCAAAATTTCCAGACAGTCCGCTCAAAGCCGAAACTGACAGGATGATAAAGGAATCAGAGTCAAAAAAATCGGAAAATTATAAAAAAGAGCAGGCAATGCTTTCAGACCTTTTGAGCACAATTGAACAGGGAGACAGGGCGGATAGAAAACTGGCTATTGCTGTACTTGAAGCATATCTTGAGGAAAATCATCCGGATGATTTAAAAACAAAGGCAAAAACCAGGCTTGAAAAATACAAAAAAGAATTTGAGCGCATTAAAGCAAAATAATCCTTGTTTAACATTGGACATAGTGATAGAATTGCGGAAGTGAACAAGGAAGATATGAGCGAATTATCTGAATGTGTTAAATATATATTAATAAAGAACGGTAAATACAATGCCTGATAGTTTCTATGGGTTGGGCATAGCGCCAAACCTTCTTGAAAAAATTGATAAATTGGGATTCAATACACCAACGCCTATCCAGCGCAAGGCGATACCGATTGCAATCGAAGGCAAGGATATTATAGGAATAGCGCAAACAGGAACAGGAAAAACCCTTGCGTTCGGCGTCCCGATGATTCAGCAACTTGCCCAAAAAAGGGGACGCGGACTGGTGATAGTGCCTACCCGCGAGCTTGCTATTCAGGTCAAGGATGCCCTTGCGCCCTTTGCTCAAATTTTGGGCTTGAGAACAACGGTACTTATTGGCGGTGAATCCATGATACCACAGTTATCCTCCCTGAGAAAGAGCCCTCGCATTATAATCGCTACCCCCGGCCGTCTTATAGACCATATTGAACGGCGCAATATCCACCTGAATGATGTTTGCGTACTCATTCTTGACGAAGCCGACCGTATGCTTGACATGGGCTTTGCTCCGCAGATTGAACGCATACTCAAGATTATTCCAAGAGACCGCCAGACAATGCTCTTTTCAGCAACGATGCCTACCGAGATAATAAAAATTGCATCCAGCCACATGCGTTTGCCGGTGTTTACTGAAATTGCCCCATCCGGAACCGCAGCGGAAAAAGTATCTCAGGAATTATTTGTAGTAAAAAAAGATTCCAAAAATGCTCTTCTCGGCAAACTGCTCTTGCAATATAAAGGATCTGTGCTTCTGTTTACGCGAACAAAAATAGGCGCGCGCAAAGTTACGCAGTTTTTGAGAAAGACCGGCAGCAATGCGGCTGAAATTCATTCAGACCGGAGTTTAGCGCAAAGGAAAGAGGCGTTGAACGGCTTTAAATCCGGCAAATACCGGATCCTTGTTGCGACCGATATAGCATCACGGGGAATAGATGTCAGCGGCATAGAATTGGTTATTAACTATGATTTGCCGGACGATCCGGGGAATTATGTTCACCGAATAGGCCGCACGGGACGAGCGGGACAGGAAGGACATGCCATCTCTTTTGCAACACCAGATCAGGGCAGGGATGTGCGTAATATTGAAAGTCTCATCAGGACGTCCATATCCTTATCAGAGCACCCAGAGATGCCATCCGAACGCTTGTTCTCCACATCCAAAGCCCCTACTAAAATAAAATACTCCTATCGCAGCCGACCTAACAGATACCATTACCGTCGACAGGGCAGATAAACTAAAAATTAAGATCAAATAGAATTTCAGCCGGATTGCTGTTTACACAATACAAAATTGAGACTTAATACTATCATACTGTAAAAACGGAAAAATATCGCATATGTCCTTGACTTATACAAAGAGATTGAATAAGAGCATGGATAATGCTATACTAGTTATATTAATAATTATCAGATGAAATTTTCACATTCTGTTATGTAGTGAGAAGGAGACTTAAGATGTCAGACTCAATCGCAATTCAAGATGCAGAAGTTAAAAGGTTTCGCCCACCGGAGTCAGGAGCGCCCTTCAATGCTGTGGAGGACATAATTTATCGCAGAAGGAGCGTGCGCTCTTACCTGAAAAAACAGGTGCCGGAGTATCTGGTGCAGAGGATATTGGAAACCGGCAGGTTTGCGCCATCTTCCGGCAATGTTCAGACCTGGAAGTTTATCGTTGTCCAGGACCAGAAGATAATAAAGAATATGGAGGATATTATCGTAAAATTGTTCAAACGCATAATGAAATTCACTGATTACACTAAATCTGGATCTAAACGCAAAGAATGGTTTGCCAAGGTGCTTATGCGCGTTATGCCCAACAGTTTTCATCCCGTACCCTTCTGGGGCATAAAAACAATCGCCAATGGGAAAATGGGGATATGGCACGGAGCACCCACCGTGATACTGATCCTTGCTGATATGCGCGCTCCAGGACATCCCCCTGTGGACATAGGGATTGCCGGTCAAAACATGGTCCTTGCCGCGCATAGTTTCGGTCTTGGGACCTGCTGGGTCAGTTTCTGCACCACACCACTGAACATGGATCGCAAGTGGAAAAAACGAATGGGAATCAAATACCCGTACAAATTAGTAACTTCCATTGCTTTGGGTTATCCGAGGGGTATTCCCGACGGATATATCCCCCGGGAAACACATGCTGCTGATTGGTATTCAGAGGATGGGTCATTCAAAATTATATATTGAAAGGAGCTGTTATGCCTGAATTTTTAACACGAAAAGACAGAAAAAATACCGAAAATTTCAATAAGATTGGCGAGGACATTATTCTGGGAGAAGTGTCAATCAACCACGAGACATGTTCTGGATGCGGATTATGCATTCCGGTATGTGTTGTGAAGGCTCTTGAAATAGTTGATAAAAAAGCCCGGATGGTCACTGATTTGCCTTTCTGTTTTTCCTGCGGGGATTGCGTGGCTATCTGCCCTGAGAATTCCATTAATATTACGAAATTCTTTCACCTTAAGCGTTCTTTCCGGTTTCTTGACCGGGGACAGCCAGAACCGCCACGGAGATTTTAGTAGGGGGGGGGGAAAACATGCGTGTTGCTGTCACCGGCATCTCCAGTTACCTTGCCCGTTCTTTATTTCCACTACTCAATGCCGACCCATCCATAGAGGAGATCCGCGGCCTGGATGTGAAAGAACCATTCTTCCGCTCTGAAAAGCTTAGTTTTATCCGCTGTGATATTCGCGATCCCGGCATTGCACAGCATATGAAGGGGTGCGATACAGTGATCCACCTCGCGTACATCGTTATGCCCATACGGGACGAAACATTGGCTGATGATATTAATATTAATGGTTCCCAAAATATATTCAGGGCAGCGACAACTGCAGGCCTGCATAAGATCATTCATCTGAGTTCGGTTAGCGCCTACGGGGCATGGCCAGACAACCCAGGAATTATCACAGAGGACCACAAGATAAAGGGAATGCCTTCCTTTTACTATTCCAGATCAAAGGCCGAAGTTGAGCTTTTTCTGGATAAGTTTGAGAAGGAGCATTACAGCATGGTGGTTACGCGGTTCCGGCCATGCATTTTTATAGGTCCTGCAATCAACAATGTCATTAAAAACATAACCAACAGCAAAATACTTGTGCAGTTTCTAAACCATCGCAATTTATTGCAACTGGTGTGGGACGAGGATGTGGCACACGCCATCCACCTCGCACTTAAGGGCAATTTCAGGGGATCTTTTAATCTGGCCGGTGACGGGGTAATTACTCCGAAAGAGATGGCCAAAATCATGGGAGCTCGGCTTTTAACCCTCCCTTATTCCCTAGCCTATTGGGCAGGCAAGATTTCCTGGGCGCTGAAGATTGGTCCCCTATCTTCGGGATGGATTGAATGTATGCGCTATCCAATCATTGTCAGTTCTCAAAAAGCCAAAACAGTACTTGGATGGAACCCAACATTTGATACCACTAGCGCATTCCGCCGGCTACTTGAAACCTTACCAGAGGTTAAATCGTGAGAGATGTTTTTGTAATTGGAGTTCACACCATTAAATTCGGCAAGTATCTGGATAATGGGATCAAGGAATTAACCGCCTGGACTGTTGAAGGCGTTATAGGGGATGCTGGAATCAAGAAAAACGACATTCAGTCCGCATGGTTTTCAAATTCGGCATGGGGTATAAGAAATTTTCAGCATTGCATTCGCGGACAAGTTGCGCTCAGGCCAATAGGCATAGATTCCATACCCATAACCAATGTAGAAAACGCTTGCGCAGGCGGGTCTACCGCCTTCAATGGAGCATGGAAGGATGTTGCCCTTGGAATCTGCGATATTTCCCTGGCTGTGGGCGCGGAAAAAATCTATGATCGCAACAAATACTCGGTCTTCGCCGGATTTATCGGTGGGCTGGACGCGGGAGAACTCGGCAATTTGATAGATCTGGCCAAGGATCTCAAACCGGAACTCGGTGACATCCCAAAGGATCAGATGGAAGCTGCAAAAAGAATATTGAAAGCCAGAAAACCCAGATCGTTCCGGGACAGGATCAGGGATTACTGGAATCAGTTTGCCGTGTTTGTAATTCTTGGAGAGGCTCTTGGCTACAATACAGTAAGAAAAATTGTAAAAACCGGAAGGGATGGAGAAACAGGATCCGGAGTGGATCATTCGCCTTTTATGGATGTGTACGCCTTTGCCTCCCGCATGCACATGAAAAAATACGGAAGCACCCAGCGGCAGCTCGCAACCATTGCGGCAAAGAATCACAGACATTCTACCATGAATCCCAATGCTCAGTATACATTCAACCTTTCCATTGAAGATGTGCTTAGTGACCGGTTGGTATCCTATCCGCTGACCCGCAGTATGTGCGCCCCAATCGGAGATGGATCTGCCTCAGCCATCCTCGCATCAGAGAATGTGGTAAAACGACTGGGAATATCATCCAGAGCTATCAAGGTTAAGGCTTCAATTCTGGTATCAGGTCAGGCCCGTGGATGGGATGATCCTGACATAGGAGAGAGGGCATCAAAGATAGCTTTTGAGCAGGCAGGGCTGGGACCTGAGAATATTGATGTTGCTGAGGTCCACGATGCCACAGCCTTTGGCGAACTTCACCAGACTGAAGCAATTGGATTCTTCCCCAGGGGAGAGGGAGGGATACATGCCGAGAGGGGAGAGACTCAGATTGGCGGCAGGATTCCAATCAATCCCTCCGGAGGCCTCCTCTCGCGGGGCCATCCTATAGGAGCATCCGGGCTTGCACAGATACACGAGATGGTCACCCAACTCCGGTGGGAAGCAGGAAAGAGGCAGGTAGAGGGCGCCTGCAGGGCTCTGGCCGAGAATGGCGGCGGAGCTTTGGGTAATGAAGAAGCTGCCATGTGTATTCATATATTTGAAAAGTAACGGAGGGATAGAGTTATGACATCCGCAGACTTTGATCGCAACGATGAATTTGATTTTGATGACCATTTTTTCAGCCTTAAGGTGATTGAAAAGTATGATCCGAGGTTAGTCGCACAGATCAAGGAGATGTGGGCGCAGACCAGGAGATTCTGCAGAGAACACCTTGCCCCGCATGTTCTTTCCGAGGACAGAAAGAATGCGGCTGATCCGCACTACATCAGTTGGGACTTGCTGCGTCTGGCCGGACAACATGGCCAGTTATCCAATTTTATCCCAACTTTTATGGGCGGCACAGCAGCAGCTCCGCCAGCCATTATCGGTCCCGCTATGGAAGAACAAGCTGCAGTGGATACCGGTTTTTCCGGCATGATTGGAGGGCATGGGCTTGGACT
>DATBWZ010000022.1:0-37207 GCA_036514535.1 bacterium | reverse complement strand
GCAGTTAAGTCCGTCAGCATCAATTACTGCAGGCATTTTTATCCTCTCCAGAAATTTCTTCATAAAACTTGCAGTGTCCGGATCTGTGCCAATTCCCGGGCCAAGAGCAATAGCATTCTTGTCCTCCAGCGCTTTCATAAGATTTTTTATTGATCCCGGGCCAAAGAAGCCCTTCCTTTTGTCTTCAATATTGACAGTCATTGCCTCGGTGGTCTTTGCCTCAAAAATTGCGCCCAGGGATTTTGGCGCCGCGAGCGTAACAAGCCCCGCCCCCGTCCTCAGCGCCGCTGCGGCAACCATTACTGCAGCGCCGGTCTTACCGTGAGAGCCGGCAATAATCATAAGGTGGCCAAAATTCCCTTTATGGGCATCCCATTTTCTTGGCTTTATTAATTGCCTAAGATCGTCTATTATGAATATCTCCGCATTGGATTTTATACGTTTTATTTCCTCCTGCGGAATTCCAATATCCACCACCTCCAACCTCCCGAGGCACCCTCCTGCAGCATACATTGCCTGTCCGATCTTCGGAAGACCAAAGGTCACCGTCAGATCAGCCCTCACAGCGCAGCCCATTGCCTCACCGGTATCAGGGTTCAGTCCAGAGGGAATATCTATTGCAATAATCCTCCTGTTGGCGTTATTGATTGCCTCTATAACCACCTTGTAAAGGCCGTCTGCTTCTCTCCTGAAGCCTGTCCCGAAAATGGCATCAACAATACAGCCTGCATTTCCAAATCTTTCAGTAACCTGCTGTGCATTTGCAGCATCACTCAATAATTCTACAGGAACCTTATCCGTTATCTTTTGGTAATTTTCAAGGGCCGCGCCCTTTAATGTCGTTGGCTTTGCAAGGAGAATAATCTTGACCGGAATGCTGTTTTCATGAGCGTATCTGGCAAGGACAAAACCATCCCCTCCGTTGTTACCGCCTCCGCATACAACAACAATCCCGGCATTTGCCTCCTCAGTAAAGCATTTTAAAAGCAGGTCAAAAGCCCCCTTTCCAGCCCTTTCCATAAGAACAATGCCTGGCACACCATGTTTTTCAATGGTGAGATTGTCCAGTTCTCTCATTTTATCTGCGGTTACCAGTTTCATTTGTTCTCTTCTATAATAACCGTGGCTGACGCAATGATTTCGTCGTGGGACATGGAGAGAAAAATTCTTTTGCGTCCGTTTTTAACCAGTGATTTTTCCATTATACCATGTATCCGGATAGACGGTGCTCTGCCTCTCTTCCTATCCACCTCTATCTCTTTCCATCTGATTCCGCTCCTCTGAAGCGAACCAAGGGCCTTGTAAAACGCCTCCTTTGCTGCAAAACGGGAAGCATAATGCGGCGCTGGATCCATTTTTTTATCGCAGTAAACAATTTCACTTTTTGTAAAAATCCTGTTTTTAAACCTTACTCCCCATCTTGCCAGCGCCTTGTTTATGCGGTAGATGCTTACCGTATCAATTCCCATCCCGATTATCATGAGTTATAAGAATAACACGAAACGGAATCTTAGTCCATATTCATTTTAAAAAATGGGGCTTAACGTAATGGAAATCACCCAATTACTTTTGTCAGGCGTTCAAGAACCTTTTTCTTGCCAAGAAGGTTCAGAACCTCGTGTATTGGAGGGCTTACTGTTTTCCCGGTTAATGCAACGCGCAATGGCTGAGCGATTTTAACAAGTTTTATTTCTTTATTCTCAGCAAATCCCTTTATCATTTTCTCCACCGTTGCAGGTAAAAAATCAACAATTACATTAAGTTCTTTAGTTAACTCTTTTAAATACTTAACAGTTTCAATATCTAAAAACTTGTCTTTCAATTCCGGCGGAACGGTTATTTCATCCTTTAAATAGAACTCCATCAGATCTATCATTTCTACAAGAGTTTTGCTTCTCTCCTGTAACGATTTGATAACATTGAAAATAGAATCCCCGGCTTCCACTTGATACCCCTTCTCTTTCAAAAGCGGTTGCAGGTGTTCAAAGATTTGCGGCATTGTCAAAGATTTTATGTGATGTTGGTTCAGCCACAGGAGTTTTTCTGGATTAAAAATGCAGGCCGATTTGCCTACATCTTCAAGGTTGAATTTTTCAATCAACTCGTCCTTCCCGAAGACCTCCTGATCCTTATATGCCCATCCTAGCCGGACAAGGTAATTTACGAGCGCCCACGGCAAATACCCCATATCCCTGTATGCGGTTACTGATGTAGCGCCGTGCCGTTTGCTCAGCCTTGCTCTGTCCTGGCCGAGAATCATGGGAACATGGGCAAACTCAGGGATTTTATATCCCAGCGCCTCGTAAAGAAGTATTTGCTTCGGGGTATTATTCAGATGATCGTCCCCGCGTATTACATGGGTTATTCCGCTGTCATTGTCATCTACAACTACGCAGAAATTGTAGGTGGGGATTCCGTTACTCCGCAGGATAACAAAATCGTCAATCTGAGACGAATCAAAAATTGTCCTGCCTTTGATAATGTCATTTACAATAACGCTTCCGGTATCAGTTACTATAAAACGAATGCTGAAAGGCTTATCCGGAAAATCCTTTCTCTGCCTGCATGCCCCGTCATAGCCAGGCTTCTTTCCTTCCAGAAGAGCCTTCTTTCTCTTCTCCTCCAGTTCCTCCGGTGTGCAATAGCATCTATAAGCCTTTCCCTTTTCCAATAGTTCATAGGCTATTTTTCTGTACAGATCAAACTTGCCTGACTGGAAAACCACCTCATCATCCCAATCAAGGCCAAGCCATTTCAGCGAATCAAAAATTGCATCCACAGATTCCCTTGTTGACCTGGCAACATCCGTATCCTCAATTCTCAGAAGAAATTTTCCGCCATGCTTCCTTGCGATAAGCCAGTTGAATACCGCAGTTCTGGCGCCGCCAATGTGCAGGTAACCGGTAGGACTCGGAGCAAATCTCACACGAACAGACATAGAAGCCAATTTAACAGATAGGAACTGCGATAGCAATAAAAAATTCATTCAGCAAATTTCTTGCAACTGAATTGAAAAGGATTTATAATACTTACCGTCTATAAAATTTTGAAGGAGCAGATGCGTTGCTTGACAAGGATAAAATCTTAAAAAAGAAAACCGTTCTCCTTATTGACGATGTGGAATTGTTCCTGCAATTGGAAGAGGGTTTTTTCAAGAGACAAAATTGTGAAACAACTACTGCACGATCGGGAGAAGAAGCATTAAAGATCATAGCAGGAAATAAACCGGACCTGATCTTCCTTGACCTTTATATGCCAGGAATAAAGGGAGATGAACTTTGCAAAATGTTAAAATCAAATCCTGAGTATAAAAATATCCCTGTTATTATTATATCAAAAAGCAGCAAGATAGAAGATATTGAAACCTGTTTGAAATCAGGATGTGATTACTATATGGTAAAACCAATCAAACAGACAGATCTAATGAATAAAGCGGCAGAACTGCTCCAAATCAATATTCGCAGGCACGCACGGATATTTGTAAGAATTGAAATACATGGCAAAAACAAATCTGAATTCTTCTTCGGTAAAACCGAGAACATAAGTTTAAGCGGGATATTCGTTATATGCGATAAGAATCTTGAACTTAACAGCCAGGTTTCGCTTAAAATCTTTCTGCCTGTAAAAACCGGGGAGGAAATCAAGGCAGAGGGAATTATTGCAAGAGAAGACCGGAGCAGAAACTTCGGATATGGTATAAAATTTACGGAGATATCAGATGATAACCAAAAAAAGATTGAAGCATATATTAACGCGCATCAGTCGCCGGACAATAAATAATAATTGAATTTCTTGCAACTGAATTGGAAAGAATTTATAATTTTTAATCACAGGCACGTGGCTCAGTGGTAGAGCGCTGCTTTCACACGGCAGAAGTCGGGGGTTCGATACCCCCCGTGCCTATTATATTGCTGAGAGAGAACACCTTTTCCGCTTTTTTCCGTTGCAATTTATCCGGTTATGAGTGAAAATTATTAGTTAAGAATATTTGATTCAGCAGGAACAGGGAGAGGTGTCCGAGCGGCTGAAGGAGCACGACTGGAAATCGTGTTCTCGTCCAAAAGGCGGGACGTGGGTTCAAATCCCACCCTCTCCGCCAATTAGGAAATGAAAGAGTTGGCTCGCCAACCGATTTTGAACGCAAATTTGAATCTTTTGTCTTTGTTCCGCGAAATGGGATACCATAAATGGCTCCGGATGACTTATTTAAAAAGGTAACACTAAAGGGTTGAATTTACTGTTCAGTATTACATTTAATTCTGAGTCAATTCGCCATCCAAAAATTCCTTGACAAATTTTATTGTAGCGGTAAACTTAATAAATTATGTTAAAGCAAACAATTTTTGTAAAAAAGGATGCTGCGGATAAGAAATGGTATCTGGTGGATGCCGCCAACAAAACCCTTGGCAGGCTTGCGACCAGGATTGCTGTGATTTTGAGCGGAAAGGATAAACCGTATTATACACCAAATACGGATACCGGGGACTTTGTTGTTGTAATAAATGCAGAAAAAGTTAAGATTACAGGAAAGAAGCTGAACGACAAAATATACCATCATCATACATTTTATCCCGGCGGACTCAAAAGCATAACTCTTAGTGAACTTATGAAAAAGCATCCTGAGGATGTTCTTCTCAAAGCTGTAAAAGGGATGATGCCGAAGGGTAAACTGGGCAGAGCAATGATTAAAAAGCTTAAGGTTCATACTGGCGGAGAGCATAACCACATGGCGCAAAAGCCCGAAAAAATAGAGATAGAGGCATAGATATGACTCCAGATATTACAAAATATTATGGTACAGGAAGAAGAAAGACTGCGATTGCAAGAGTATGGTTGACTCCCGGCAAAGCCGCTTTTATCGTCAATGGATTGGCGCTTGAGAAATATTTTCCCATGGAGGCTCTCAGGCTTGTAATAAATCAGCCCTTTGCTGTGACTCAGACCGAGAAAAAATTCGGCGTTATCGCAAATATACATGGAGGCGGGAAGGCAGGGCAGGCCGAGGCTTTGCGGCACGGCATCACGCGGGCATTGATTGATTATTCCCTGGAATTACGTTCAGCCCTTAAGAAAGCTGGATTCGTAACTCGGGACCCAAGGAAGAAAGAAAGAAAGAAGTACGGTCAGAAGGGCGCACGGAAGAGATTCCAGTGGACCAAGCGTTAATCCTGACCAAAGAAAAAATAAAATTCAGGGTTTTATAATGAAAACTAAAGTTGCTATCCTCGGTGCAACCGGATACACGGGAATAGAATTAATAAGGTATCTTGCAAACCATCCAGGGATTGAAATAACCGTTCTGACTTCAGAGAAATATGCAGGTAAAAAGATAAGAGAGGTTTTTCCATTTTTAGATAATTTTGATTTTCCGTTGCTTCCGGTTGACGATCCCATGGTAATTAAAAAAGCAGATTTTGTTTTTTCCTGCCTGCCTCCGGAAAAATCAGCAGAGATGGTTCCGGAAATAGTCAAAAATAGGAAGATGGTCGTTGATCTCAGTGCTGCATTCCGGTTCAAGGATAAGAATGTGTATAAGAAATGGTATCACTCCCATCCATATCCGCAGCTTCTGAAAAAGGCGGTTTATGGTTTGCCAGAGTTATTCAGGGATGAGATAAGAAATTCCATGTTAGTTGCAAATCCTGGCTGTTATCCGGTTTCAGTGCTGCTTCCGCTCGTTCCTTTGTTAAGGAATTCAAAGATCAAACTGAAGGGCAGAATAATTGTGGATTCAAAGTCAGGGGTAACTGGTGCTGGCCGCAATCCGAATCAGGAATTGCATTTTCCAGAGGTAAATGAGGGATTCAAACCATATAAACCGCTGGCTCACAGGCACCAGCCCGAAATGGAAGCAGTTCTCGGGCAGGCCGCCAGGAAGAATTTAATAGTTTCCTTTGTTCCGCATCTTTTGCCGATTAACAGGGGAATACTTAGCAGCATATACCTTAATCCTTCCTCTGATGGTGATTTTGAAAGGGCAGTAGAAACACTGCGGAAGTTTTATTCCGCAGAGAAGTTCGTTAAGATACTCCAGGCAAATACCCTGCCAAATACATCGTGCCTTAAAGGCTCAAACTACTGCCACATAGCTTTAAGTTATAATAAAGATCACAAGAATATTATCATATTCTCTGCCATAGACAATCTTGGCAAAGGCGCCTCAGGAAATGCTGTCCAGAATATGAATATTATGCTGGGCATTGATGAGACAGCAGGACTTGAGGCAAAACCAGTTTATCCGTAACCGGTTTTAATTTTCAGTACGACCTTGGCAATCCAAGCATATGTTCGCTGATATAGTTTAGTATCATCTCTTTGGATATGGGCGCTGTTTTCAATAGCCTCATTGCCTCCCAGAGATAGACGATCTCGTATTCTTCGCTGAACCCGTTGCCTCCGAGTGTTTCTATTGTCCTGTCCACAGCCATTATGCCGAGTTCTGCCCCCAGATACTTTGCCATGTTTGCGTACATTCCCACTTCGCCTGGATTTTGTTCCTTGTCAAATGCCCAGGCGGCCTTGCTATACAACAGTCTCACCGCTTCCTGATAAATTTTAACCTCCGCAAGCGGGTGTTGGATCGCCTGGTACTGTCCGATCGGGACATCCTTGAATACATGCCTTACATTGGCAAACGCCACGGCCTTGTTTAAACAAAATTGGCTGACGCCTACTACCGTGGCGGCGGCAAGTATTCTTTCAGGATTTAATGCCTTGAAGAGCGCCATTGAACCGGCATCCTCTTCCCCTACAAGATTTTCTTTTGGCACCTCCACATTGTCAAAAAATATGGTGAACTGATTCATGCCCTCAATTCCCCTTGTGGGCAGAGTATGGAGGGTTATTCCCTTTGATTTTGTATCAACTATCAGCAAACTGAGTCCAAAGGCCTTTGGCATACCTTCTTTTACGACCTGCTCATAGGATTTTGTCCTTACCACGAGGAGCATATAATCAGCCACATCCACACCGGTTATGAATGTTTTTGACCCGTTTACAATATACTTATTGCCGTCTTTTTTTGCGAGGGTTTTGATCCTGAATGTATTTGAACCTGAGTCTGCTTCTGTGATGGCAAAGCAGAACTTATGCTTACCTGTTGCAATATTTGGTAGGAACCGTTTTTTGACATCCTCATTAGCATTCCTCAGTATGCAGAGTGCATCCATTGCTGTAAGTATCATCAGGGCGTTTCCGAAGCCGATGGACCCCATCTCTTCTATAGCGATAGCATATGGAAGGAGTCCGATCCCCGAACCGCCGTATTTTTCAGGGACTACGCACCCGAATATGCCTGCTTCAGCAATAGCGTCCCACACCTCGTAGGGGAATATGCGATCCTTCAGCACTTTCTGCATGAGTTCCGCTTTCTTAGGTTCAAACTTCTTTAAGATATTCCTGATGGTAGTTTTGATCTGCACATGTTCGTCTGTTAATTCAAAATTCATACCCGCCTCCAGTTTTTATAATTTTTTCAGAACTGTACGTATTTTTTCCTCGCCTGTTTGCGCTCTATCCCTGCGGTCATCTATTTTTATATTGGTTAATACCCTTTTTGCTCCGGTTTTAAAACAAGACTCATGTGCTTTATGTATTATTGACAGCAGCTGCGAAATCTCCCCTTCAAGTATTGTTCCCATGGATGTAAGCTCAAATTTAACACCGGAATTTTTGAATGTCTTCACTGCCTCTGCAACAAAATTGCTTATACCTGGATCTTTTGTCCCAACAGGAACAATGCTGACTTCAATTATCGCCATAAGTTGCACCTCATCTTAACCTTATATCACTATGAAAATGCAATGTCAATGGAGAATTTATTACCGAATTGACCCAAATTAGCGTGGAAACGACAAATTAAATTTCGCTCCATTCCCAGGGACACTATCAACGGCGATCTTTCCATTCATAGAAAAAACAATCCTTTGCACCACGGTTAACCCAAGCCCGGTGCCTTTCCCTATACCCTTTGTAGAGAAAAAGGGTTCAAAAATCTTTCCAATATCCTCCGGCTTAATCCCAAATCCTGTATCGGAAAACTCCACCCTTACACGATTCGGCGACATATCATCCCTGATTCTGATTAGAATGGTCCCGCCGTCAGGCATAGCATCGCGGGAATTTATAAACAGATTGATCCAGACCTGCTTCAACTGACTCATATCGCCAAGAATGTCATCATTGTCTGTCTCCTGAATTTTTTCTATTTTAATGCGATCAAACCCCTGCTGTGGTTTAACTATACCTATTGTCTGTTCTATTGATTCCGAAATACTTATTCTGCGAAATGACGGTTTTTTAGGTCTCGCAAAATCAAGCATCTCCCTTATTATTCCGTCCATCCGGAGCAGATCTTTTTTCATCCGTTCAATATAGTCCGTCTCCTTTTCTCCGTAATTTTTTTTACCAAGGAGTTCAAGATATCCGGCAATGGAACTGATTGGATTTCCGAGTTCATGGGCTATTCCTGATGCCATACTGCCAACAGTGGCAAGTTTTTCTGCCTGGATGATCTCCTGGCGTGCAGCGGACAGATCCCTGTTTGCTCTTTCAAGTTCCTCAATTTTTTCATTGAGCTGCTTCTCCTTCCTGCTCAGGCTCTCTGCCATAACATTGAATGAAGCAGCAAGGTCGGCAACTTCCTGCCCGCCTGATGGGGCTATTCTTTCAGAATAATTGCCCTCGGCTATTCTTCCGGTATAAGCGATCAGAGATTGAAGCGGTTTCACGATCCTTCTTCTCAGGAGATAGACACCGAAAATAAGTATAATGCCTGAATCCAGAAGGATATACATAATAAGCAATTTCTTGTATAACTCCTGCTGCCGGGTGGCTGGATCTGTCAATATCTTCAATCTTACAACACCAAGCGGTGCATTCTCTTTGACAACCGGCAGGTAATAATAGAATTCTTTTCCAGTTTCATACTTTATTAAACTTTTGCTTTCAAGAGCATCCTTAGCCTTTTGTTTTTCTGATTCATTCATTATGTCATATTTCCCGGCTATGTTTCTCAAATTCTGATCCACGATAGCTATATCCCTTATGTTTATATAATATCCTGCATCCAGAATTACCGCAGCAAGCGAAAAATTTTCCTTTGCAACAGCGCGGTTCAAGGAATTCATAATTGTTTTAGCCATAAAATCAGCGGTGGACGGCAATCCTTTCTTAACCATAGCATCAAACACCCCAAGGGAAATTATGCCGATCAGGGCAACAGCAACCACCATCAGCAATCCCAGGCTGATCATGATCTCGCTTGTAAGGCTAAAATTCTTTCTTAGATTCACTGCCATATGCCTCACTGGAAGTTCATATGGAAAAGAATATTCTGCATATAATAATTCCCTATCAATACATAGACAACAGATGACAACGACAGAAATGGTCCGAAGGGGATAGGGGTTTTGGAATCCTTGCCGGAAATAAGTAAAGCAATGCTTCCCACAATTATTCCCGTCAAAGAACCGCCAAATATGGTAAACAGCACACCCTGCCAGCCTGTAAAGGCGCCGATCATTCCTATAAGTTTAACATCCCCGCCCCCCATGCCCTCTCTTCCGGTAACAAGCCTGTAGCCTTCGGCAACAACAAACAGAAAGACAAAACCAAGGGCAAAACCCAACAGCGAGTTTTTCAACCCGGTGTCAGTGAGAAACCATGAGGCAAGGATTCCGGCAAAAATCCCCGGGATGGAAATCAGATCCGGAATTATGAAATGCCTGAGGTCAATGAAGGAGACAACTATCAAACTGCATGTAAATACAAAAAATACCAGAAATTCCGCGGTAAAACCAAAACGCTTTGCAAGGAAAAATGCAAGAACTGCGGTCAACCCTTCCACCAGAGGATACTGAACCGGAATCGGCTTTTTGCATTGCCTGCATTTACCGGCAAGAATAAAATAACTCAGGATCGGGATATTATCATACCAGGCAATATGGCGCCCGCATTCGGGGCAATGGGAACCCGGACTGACAATGGATTTTTCTTCCGGAATTCTGAAAATGCAGACATTCAGAAAACTGCCGATTATGGAACCGAATACAAACGGGACAATATCCCCAAAAAAATTCATGCTCTGATTATACATGAAGTCAAACAGACATACAATTTTTCACTGCTCCCCGCTCCCCCGTTATTCAGCGTTATGGTTTAGCTGAGCTAAATTATTATCTTATGAAAGAAACAATTGCTGAAAAAGGCGGCGAGCGGATTTGAACCGCTGAATAACGGTTTTGCAGACCGTCGCCTTGCCACTTGGCTACGCCGCCGCTGAATAAGTTTAATTTTAGCATGAATTTTCATAAGGACAAATAAAAATTCAATTAACAATAATCGGATGAATTTATAATTGACTTTGGATTAAATAACTCATATAATTATAAAAAGATTAAAGGAGATAAAAAAATTGTTTGAAGGTGAGAGATGTTATCAGAATTCTTAAAGAAGATGGATGGTTTTTAGTGAGACAAAGAGGAAGTCATAGACAATATCATCATCCACAGAAAAAAGTGATAGTAACAATTGCAGGTCATCCTGGAGATGATATACCAAAAGGGACGCTGTCATCTATTTTTAGACAAGCGGAATTAAAGAAAAAATAATGAAGATACTTCATTATAAAATTGTAATTGAAAAAGAAGGTAGAGCATATGGAGCATATTTGCCTGACCTGACGGGATGTGTAGCCACAGGCTCATCACTCAGGGAGGTTAAAAGAAGAATCCTTAAGGCGGTTGAAGACCACATATCTGAAATGATTCTCAACGGGTATCCTCTTCCTCACCCACGCTCAGGTCAAATTTATAAAAACTCAAATATTGTTGAGATAGCCAGAATTGTGATAGATATAGATTGTCTATTTGCTAAAACACAAAAAATTTCAGCCTGAATTTCTGTAGATAACTTGTAAATCCTCAGTAAGAACATGTCATCGCGAGCGTCAGCGAAGCAATCTCCCTCTCCAGAAACCCCTCCGCGGGTTATTCTTGAGAATCTACTTCCGGTGTAAACCTACTCCCTGCACCTCCTGTAAATATTCTATCACTCAACCGCCTAAATCCCGCTTAAAAAGTCTGCAGTCCAAGGGGTGCACTACAATTGATGCCCAAATAGTGTCCACTCCATGCTTCGTCCTATGAAATGTTGTGATAATATGAACCTGGCACTTGACTTTGGCGCATAGAAAATAATATAATATTTAATTAGGAAATGAAGGGGTGCAAGTCCTTACTAATTTCAACTAAATTGGGGAGGTAATTACAATGCAAAAATTCATTCCACTTTTCGGCAGAATACTGCTGTCCATAATCTTTCTGATGTCCGGATTCGGAAAGATAGCTAACGCTGCTGGCACTCAACAGTTCATGTCAGCATATGGCATGCCTCTGACAGCCTTCTTTATGGTCTGCGCTATCATTTTGGAAGTTGCTGGCGGACTGTCTGTATTGTTGGGATACAAGGCAAAGTTGGGAGCCCTTGCCTTGGTAATATTTCTGATACCTGCCACCCTTATCTTTCATACAAAGTTTTCTGATCAGATTCAGATGATTATGTTCATGAAGAATATGGCTATACTGGGAGGGCTGCTTCTGATAATAGGTTTTGGATCTGGACCTGTAAGTATAGATGAAAGGAGAACTATATGAGTGCGCAAAATCAATACATTCCCGGCGTTTGCAATATTGGACCGGAAGAAATCCAAAAAAGGAAACTGGTAGGTTGGGTTGGGCTTATTGCAACCTTCGGACTATGGACATTCTTTATCTGGAATAATACTCCGGCTCCTTGGCGACTCACTCTCTTTTTCCCTGGAATAATCTCTGCGGTCGGATTTTTGCAAGCATACAGGCATTTTTGCGCGTATTTCGGATTTGCGGCGCTCTTTAATTTTGGAAAGGCCGGCGAGACCGGAAATGTAGATAGTGAAGAATTTCGCATAAGAGATCGACGGGAAGCCTGGAAAATTCTCATCTATTCAACCATCATAGGATTAGCTGTTGCCTTTTTGGGCTTCGCGTTATAAATAATTACTGCAAAAAAACTGAAATTACAACATATTCAAAAATCAAATTTTCCTCACTAAAAAATTGACACGGTGCATAAAGAGTGTGAAAATCAAAGGATGGCCCGGAAGGTTTTTTCAGAGTATCAGTCAAAGGCATTTCTGAGGGAATGCGGGATTGAGTTTCCGCAGGAATTCCTTGCCACGAGCAAAGCGGAATCCGCCAAAATGGCGGAGAAGATGGGATTTCCAGTGGTGCTAAAGGGCTGCGGCGAGGGCATTGCCCACAAGACAGAAAAAAACCTTGTAAGGCTGAACCTCAAAGACAAAACCTCTGTTGAAAGCGCTTATGAAGATCTGACCTCCAGCGGAGAAAAGATTGACGGCATCATCGTTCAGAAATTTGTCCCGGGAAAAAGAGAATTCATAGCAGGGATATTAAAGGATCAGCAATTCGGCTATTGCGTGATGTTCGGACTGGGGGGCATATTTACCGAAATATTAAGGGATGTAACATTCCGACTCTCTCCCATCAGTACTGTTGACGCGGAAGAGATGCTTCACGAACTCAAGCATTCAAGACTGCTTGGCGAATTCAGGGGTGAACAGGCCATCAACATGAAAAAACTTCTGGATCTTCTGTGCAAACTTTCAGAGGTTCCTCTAAAGAAAAAAAATGTAATTGAGGTGGATTTGAATCCACTTATACCGTGGGAGAACAATATTTATATTGTGGATGCGCTCGTTGTTACGGAAGATGAAGGAAAAAATTAGATACCTGTTTTACCCTGAATCAATAGCAGTTGTAGGAGCAAGCACTAATCCTTCCAAATGGGGATTTGTGGTTCTTAACAATATTGTGACTAGCGGATACAAAGGCCGGATATACGCTGTCAATCCGGGAGCGAATGCAATCGGCGGAATTAAATGTTATAAAAAAATAAACGACCTGCCTGAGGGGGCACACCTCGCGGTTATAACCCTGCCAAGAGAAAAAGTTTTTGATGCGCTGAAAGAATGCATTGCAAAGGGTGTAAAAAGCATAATGGTAATCACCTCCGGCTACAGCGAAGCAGGAAAAGATCACGCTGAACTTGAAAATAAGCTGGTATCGCTCTGCAGAGACGCAGGGATTCCCATGGCTGGACCTAACGGACAGGGGATCTTCAACAGTTTTATAAACCTAAGCGCTACAATGGCTTATTACAACATAAAGCCTGCAAAAATTTCCTTTGTTTCACAGAGCGGGAATATGGGCAACACCATGATTGAGTGGGCAAAAAAATACTCCATGGGATTCGGAAAGTTCATCTCCAGCGGCAACGAGGCAATGCTGAAAACCGAGGATTATTACGATTACTTCAAGGATGATCCGGATACCGATGTGGTCATATCGTATATTGAGGGCGTGGATGACGGCCGGAGATTCTTTGAAAAAGCGCGGGAACTGGCAAAGAAAAAACCGTTGATAATACTCAAGAGCGCCAGAACATCACAGGGAAAAAAATCAGCGGAATCACATACAGGCGCTATGGCTGGTTCATTTGATATTTTCAAAGCAGCTGTCTGGCAGGCAGGCGGTATACTTGTCCAGAATGCAGAGGAAATGGGCGACGCCGCATTCGCCTTCCTACACCAACCCCTGCCAAAGGGAAGAAAGGTTGGCGCTGTAAGCGAAGGCGGCGGATGGGCTGTTCTGGTGGCGGATGCACTGACAGAAGAAGGGCTTGAGTTGCCGGCATTTCCCCAGGAACTCATCGCTGAATTCAACAAAATCCTGCCATTCTACTGGTCAAGAAATAATCCTGTTGACCTTGTTGCTGAAAGGGGGGAAGGGATCTACGAAAAGGTTACCGAGTTAATGGCATCCTCAAAAAATGTGGACATTTTTATGAGCCTTGGCGTCGGATACTGGTATGGTGCGGCATTCAAGATAGCTGATTCCAAACTTATAGAGGAAAGCATGAAAGGTACTCTAATAGATTATATCAAGGCCAATGGCATTCATCAGGCAAAACATCTAATAGAATTATGGAAACGGCTTAACAAGACTGTAATATGCGCATCAGATATAATGCTTTCAGATGATTTTCAGAAAAATGAAGCTTTAAAACTTCTCATAGACAATGGCATATTTGTCTATCCAACCCCCGACAGGGCTGCAAAAGCAGTCGCGAGATTATGCTGGTATGCAGAATACCTGAGAAGAAGAGAAAAACAACAACTGACTGACTACTCTTCCTCCGGAGCGTAATCCCTCTCTATTATATCCTTGCGCATATTTTCCAGAAAATCCTCTGCCTTTTTGTTCTTTTTATCCCGAGCTTTTCCTTTCTCTTTCTCAATTACCTCATTTGCTGTCCGTTTGAGATCTTCCTCGGATAAATGGACAAGCATGTAAACATTGAAAAATACATGCACCCCGCCGGCAGTTATTTCCTCTATCTTTTCGTAGTAACTCTCTTTTTCCCTTGCACCCTTTACAACCTGCTGGGAGAGGGCTATCACGGCATCCCGGACCACGGAACCGATATCCTTGTCATCCTTTGGGATTCCGTATTCAACGCGGGCTCTTTCATAATCAACGTTTACCTCTGTACTGACCATTTCTGCTATCTGCTGAAGTGCATGGTGACGGGCATCATTTATCCCGCCATCCAGCGTGGCAGCATTGGTTTTGAGCCCTCTGAAAAACATTATGCCTTTTTTGCTCTCCGGAATTTCTGTAATCCATGAAGGTCTGGATCCGCTCTTTTCAAGAATGGTCTGGCTTCCAACAGGCTTGTTATGGGCGCAGAAGGAAAGGATAATTCCCGAAAAGAAAACAAGAAACAGAAGAATTATCTTTTTCATATCCTCAGCCTATTCTTCTGTCCCTGTTTCAACAGCACTGCCTACATCCTGCCTCATTCTATTCAGCACTTCTTCGGCTTTCTTATTTTTTGCTTCTCTCTTTTTCTCAAGGGCTCCGCTGAGGGTATTTGCCAGGCTTCTCTCAAAATCCTGCTGTGTCAACGACATAAGCACTGCAACATCGTAAAAATACGATATTCCTGATCCGCCGATCTCCTTGTATTTTTCCCAGAATGCATCCTCTTCCTGAACACCTGTCACAGCTGCCTTTGCCTGGGCAATAATACCATCCTCAAGGTCCCTGCCGGCATCCTTGTCATCCTGCGGAATTCCGTATTCCACCCTTGCCTTCTCATAAGAGGTATGGACAATGGTTTGAATCTTCTCTCCTACCTGCCTCATTGCGTCCATTCTTGCATCGGTCAGACCATCTTCATAGGCAAGCGCCCTTGTCCTTGAACCACGGAAAAACAACTTTCCATCTTTTAGTTTGGGAATCTTTGTATACCAGTCAGGTCTGTCTCCGCTTTTATCAATTACTTCCCGCTCTCCTATAGCCTTCTTTGTTGCTGCACATCCCCATGCAAATGACGTAATAATTGCAATTCCTAAAAATATCTTAAATAATTTCATATCTATACCTCCTTATTGTAATTTTCAGAAATAGATTATAATTAAAATTACGAGCGCTGTCAACTTGTATTTATTTCATCAACAGGGACTGCTGTAAATATTACGCATCGCTATTTCCCTGAATCCTATTCTATCTGAAAAACTTGACACTGAAATAGCGTCCGGATAGGATAAAATGCGACAATGAACAATTTGATTGCCTATGCCAGGATATTCAACAACCGCAGAATTGCGGTTATAGCGTTTCTGGGTTTTTCATCCGGATTGCCGCTTGCACTGACCAGCGGCACACTGCAGGCATGGATGGCAACCTCCGGAGTGGATATCCGCACAATCGGCATTTTCTCACTGGTGGGTCTTCCATATACATTGAAATTTCTCTGGTCGCCACTCATGGACCGATTTGTTCCTCCATGGTTAGGAAGGCGAAGAGGATGGATAATTTTAACGCAATTCCTCCTGATATTCGGGATAGCGGGAATGGCATCTGTTTCTCCTGAGAACGCCCCCTTGCTTATGGCAGGGCTTGCGCTCATTGTTGCGTTCAGTTCTGCATCTCAGGATACCGTGGTTGATGCATACCGGACTGATGTACTGCTTGAAAAAGAAAGAGGAATCGGCGCCGGGATATTTGTTACAGGCTATCGCATTGGAATGCTTGTTTCCGGCGCGCTGGCGCTCATTTTTTCAGACCATATAGGTTGGCGCAACACTTATCTCATAATGGCTGGCGCAATGACTATAGGAGTAGCGTCCGCGCTATCTGGAACTGAACCTGACGGCAAAATTAATCCTCCAAAAACACTGCAAGAAGCTATATGGGCACCATTGAAGGATTATTTCTCCCGGCGGGGTGCATTTATGCTCCTGTTGTTAATCACCCTTTATAAACTCGGAGATGCGTATGCCGGCTCCCTTACAACAGTATTCCTGATAAGGGGAGTGGGATTCTCCCCAAGCGAGGTGGGGATAATAAATAAAGGATTAGGCCTTGCATCCCTGATTGCAGGGGCGATATTAGGTGGGACACTTATGGTTAAAGTAGGGCTCTTCAACTCTCTGCTGTTTTTTGGTTTTCTCCAATGTGTATCAAATCTCTCATTTATGCTTCTTGCATGGATGGGCAAGAGTTATGGTATGCTGATCTTTACTGTAGCCTTTGAAAACCTATGCGGCGGAATGGGCACATCTGCTTTCGTGGCGCTGCTAATGACTATATGCAACCGGAGTTACAGC
Organism: bacterium; assembly: GCA_036514535.1. Lineage (GTDB taxonomy): Bacteria > JAMCPX01 > JAMCPX01 > DATBWZ01 > DATBWZ01 > DATBWZ01. The sequence continues at coordinate 20,475 of DATBWZ010000022.1, read as the reverse complement.
GCCACTCAATACGCGCTGTTGTCATCAATTGCTGCAATCGGGCGAATTATTATTGCTCCAACCTCCGGATTTCTCGTGGAATCATTTGGATGGGCAATCTTTTTTTTCATAACAACAATTGCCGCCCTGCCAGGGTTATTTGTCCTGCGTATGTTGAAGGACAAAGTTACAGCCATGAGATAGAGACACAGTATTTGGCTGTTTGTTAAAGATATTTGTTTGTAATTATCATCAAAAATTAAGAGGCAGAATTAATAATTTTTTTAAATATTTCAATAAATGCGTCTGTTGTCCAGTCACGGGGACCAATAAATCTATCAATTATTTTACCATTTTTGTCTATAAGAAATGTCTCAGGCACACCGGTAATACCGTACTTATCTGCTCCAACTGAAGATTTGGGATCAAGCAGCACTCGGAAAGTCAACCCTCTCTCTTGAACAAACTGTTTTATTTGGGCTCCGGAGATTTGGTCAATATTGACTGCCAGGACAATAAAGTTATCTTTGACCATCTGCTCCGACAATGCCTGTATCTGAGGAAGTTCTTCAATGCAGGGTGGGCACCAGGTTGCCCAGAAGTTGAGAAATACTATATTCCCTCTAAAATCCGAAAGATTTACTTCCGCACCATTAATATCTATAAGTTTAAAATCCGGAGCAGTATCGCCTTTTTTTACGGTAGGTTTCAAGAAAAAATATATAGCGACTATAAAAACAACAAATGTTATAATAAGATGAAGAACATACCTTTTCCTGCTATCGACATCTGATTTCACTTCTGCGGTATTTCTTCCTTTTTCTTCCTCCACCAGAACCAGCTCCTCTTTTCTTCCCTGCTCTTTTCTTTTGGCGCTACCCCCGCTTTTTGAACGGTTTCTGCTGCAGCGCCTTTTTTATCCCCAGGTTTGGCCTTCTTTTCTATCTTTGGTCTATCCACAAGTTCGATTATTGATATCTCTGCTCCGTCTCCATTACGAGCGCCAATCCTTGTAAGCCTTGTATATCCTCCATTTCTATTCTGGTACCTTTTCGCAAGTTCGTCGAATAATTTCTTCATTGCCTTAGGGCTTCTAAGCAATTGCATAGCGCGCCTGCGGGCAGAGAGACTGCCTTCCTTTCCTATTGAAATAACCTTTTCTGCAACCCTCCGGAGTTCCTTTGCCCTTGCAACAGTAGTATTAATTTTTTCGTAAACAATAAGCGCGGTCAGGAGGTTTCTAAGCACAGAAAGCCTGTGCGCTGTTTTCATTCCAAGTTTTCTATGATCAATTCTGTGTCTCATGCTTTTTCCTGCTACTTCTGAATATGCGATGGCAGATCTTCAACCTTCATACCAAGACGAAGTCCCATATCCATAAGCACATTTTTTATTTCCTGTAGAGATTTTCTTCCAAAATTTTTTGTTTTAAGCATCTCCGGTTCACTCTTTAAAACAAGATCCTTTATAGTCTTTATATTGGCATTCCTCAGGCAATTCTGCGCTCTGACCGAAAGCTCAAGGTCATCAACGCTTTTCATCAGGTTTTCAACCGCTATGTCTCCATGTATTTTTGTAACCGGCACAGCGGACTCTTCCTCTTCGGACACCTCAAAATTAATAAATATGGCAAGCTGGTCCTGAAGAATCTTTGATGCATAAGCTACTGCATCTTCTGGTCTTAAACTTCCATCTGTCCATACCTCAAGGGTTAACTTGTCATAATCGGTATATTCACCCATTCTTGCCCTGCCTATACTATAACTAACCCGCTTAATGGGAGTAAAAATAGAATCAACCGGAATTGTTCCGACAGGCATATCCTCAGTCTTGTTTTTTTCCGCAGGTATATACCCTTTCCCCATTTTTACAGTCAGAATAGCGTTAAATTTACCATCTTTGTTTAATGTCGCAATATGGTGATTTGGATTCAACACTTCTACACTGCTATCCGTTTCAATGTCTTTTGCTGTAACCTCTTTAGGCCCCACAACATTAATGCTGAGTTCTTTTGTCTTTGTTGATTCAATCTTGAGTCTTATACCCTTAATATTAAGCACAATCTCCGGAACATCCTCTGTCACACCTTGTATGGTAGTAAACTCATGCTGAACTCCCTCTATTCTTACAGAAGTTATGGCCGCTCCCTGTATTGAAGAAAGAAGAATCCTTCTGATTGCATTACCCATAGTAATGCCAAACCCCCGCTCCAGGGGTTCAGCGATAAATTTACCATAAGTAGTTGTAAGAGATTCGCTTTCTACATGGAGTCGCTCAGGCTTTATAAGACTCTTCCAGTTTTCTACAATAACCATTTACCTTTACCTCCTTTTACCTTGAATAGAACTCAACAACCAACTGCTCCTGAACCGGCATTGTAATATCGGATCTCTTTGGTTCGTCTTTAACATACCCCTTCAATTCAGCTATATTCAATTCAAGCCAGGGGGGAAGTATCTTCTTATCTATATTCTGAACTCCATCTACTATCTGAACAAGATTTTTGCTTTTTTCTTTGACAGAGATCACATCATTCTTTTTAACAAGATGAGACGGTATAGTTACTTTTTTACCGTTCAAAAGAACATGCCCGTGATTCACCATCTGCCTTGCTTCTTTAATGCATCTCGCAAATCCAAATCTGTACACTATATTATCAAGCCGCAGCTCAAGGAGAACAATGAGATTATCCCCTGTATTTCCCTTCATTCTGGATGCCCATTCAAAATATTTTTCAAATTGCCTTTCCATGATACCGTATATTCTCTTCACCTTTTGTTTTTCTCTCATATGTATTGCATAGTCCGTAGGTTTTGAAGTCTTCTGACCATGTTGGCCGGGAGGATAAGGACGCCTCTCAATAGCACACTTATCAGTATAACACCTTGTCCCCTTTAAAAAGAGCTTGACCCCTTCCCTGCGGCACATTTTACAAACAGATTCAATATATCTCCCCAAATTAAGTCCTCCTTAAATTAACTCTCAAAAATTATACCCTTCGTTTCTTAGGCGGTCTGCAACCATTATGAGGAATGGGCGTCACATCCTTTAACATCAAGAGTTTCAATCCGCTCACCTGAAGCGCTCTCAACGCTGTTTCCCTGCCTGGACCCGGACCACGGACATAAACTGAAACAACCCTGATACCCATAGCAAGCGTCCTTTTGGCTACATCCTCTGCCGCTATCTGCGCCGCATATGGAGTACCTTTTCTTGATCCCTTAAACCCCTTGGAGCCGCCACTTGACCAGGCAAGGATATTCCCTGTTTCATCGGCCACAGAAATAATTGTATTATTAAAAGTAGAGTGGATATGAATTATTGCATTCGTCAAACCCCGTTGAATAACCTTTTTCCCTGAACTTTTATTTGTTTTTGCCATATTAAACCACCTCTCATGAAGGCGACGGTGCCGCCACCTTTTTCCTGACTCCGACCACCGACTTTCTCGGACCCTTTCTTGTTCTTGCATTGGTTCTTGTTCTCTGTCCGCGGGCAGGCAGATGCTTTTGGTGCCTTCCACCCCTGTAAGATCCGAGGTCAATAAGTCTTTTGATATTCGTTGTAATCTCTTTTCTTAGTTCTCCCTCAACTTTACATTCTGTATCAATAATATGCCTTATACGTGCAATCTCTTCCTCTGTTAAATCAGACACCCTCTTATCCATATTAATTTTTGCTTTCTCAAGGATATTCTGGGAGCTTGATCTGCCAACTCCAAAAATGTATGAAAGAGCTATAATTATTTTCTTTTTCTTTGGGAGATCAACGCCTGCTATTCTTGCCAATCAGCACCTCCATTATTAAAACATATGAGTTCATAAGATTCTATCCCTGCCTTTGTTTATGTTTAGGATTAACACAAATCACTTTTATCACGCCCTTTCGCTTTATTATCTTACATTTACCACAGATTTTTTTTACTGACGCTCTAACCTTCATTGTTTAGCACCCGTATTCCTGTAAAGAATCCTTCCCCTCGTAAGATCGTATGGGGACAACTCCAGCATAACGCGCTCTCCGGGGAGAATTTTTATATACCTCATCCTCATCTTCCCTGATACATGAGCTAATACCATATGCCCGTTATCCAATTTCACCCTAAACATAGCATTCGGCAATGTCTCAGTTATAGTCCCTTCCACTTTTATACCATCTACTTTAGCCATAAACTATTAAGTATAATACCATATCAAATTTTAGTCAATAAAATTGACCCTTTTTCAGTTATAGCAATACAATGCTCATAATGAGCAGAAAGACTTTCATCCTCTGTCACAACCGTCCAGCCATCATCAAGAACCTTGACTTCTGATCTCCCTGCATTAATCATAGGTTCAATAGCAAGAACCATGCCCTCTACTAACTCAATGCCGGAATTTTTTCTTCCAAAATTAGGAACCTGTGGATCTTCATGAAGATCTTTTCCTATCCCATGCCCAACAAAATCCCTTACCACAGAAAAACCTTTGCTCTCAACATGGGTCTGAATTGCGTTGGAAATATCGCCAACGCTGCTGCCTTTAATTGCCGCACCAATGCCCAGTTCAACCGCTTCCTCAGCTGTCTTTATCAATTTTAACGCAAGACTGGAAACCTTCCCGACCGGAACCGTCATGGCAGCATCTCCGTAATATCCGTCGTAAAGAGCACCAAAATCTATGCTGAGAATATCGCCCTCACTGAGAAATTTATCTTTCAATGGCATACCGTGAACTACAACATTATTTACCGATGTGCACAAAGAGTGAGGGTATCCCTTATAATTTTTAAAAGCTGCCTTTGCATTTTTCTTTTTCAGAAGTTCTTCTGCAATGGATTCGAGATCTCTCAATCTGACACCTGGGGCGACATGGTCTTTAATTTTTCCTAATATCTCCATCACTATCATGCAACTTTTTTTTATTTTCTCAATCTCTTTAGACGTTTTCAGGATAATCATTACTCATATTCCACTATTGGTCTACAATTTTGATTATGTTTTCAAAAATAGTTTGCACAGGATCTTTCCCCGAAATAGAAAACAGATTGTTTCCATTCCTGTAATAATCAATAAGCGGGGCTGTCTGGTTTTTGAATACCTGAAGCCTCGCTCTTATAGTATCTTCTGTATCATCGTCTCGCTGATAAAGCTCCCCGCCGCATTTATCGCAGATATCCTGATTTGTTGGCGGAGAAAATATTACGTGGTAATTGGTTCCACACTTTTTACAGACACGCCTTCCGGATAACCGTTTTGTAAGTTCCGCTTCATCAACATCAATCATGATAACCTTTAACGGAAAATCATTAAATTCCCTGTCTATCGCCTCGGCCTGAAATATTGTCCTTGGAAAACCATCAAGAATAAACCCTGATTTGCAGTCATCCATAGACAACCTATTTTTAACAACTTCAATAATTATGTCATCCGGGACAAGTCTTCCCTGATCAAGAAAAGATTTTGCCTTTAATCCAAGAGGCATCCTATTTTTTATCGCATCTCTGAGTATATCGCCTGTAGATATATGGGGGATGGCAAACTTTGAATGCAGAAGTTCTGCTTGTGTACCTTTGCCTGCGCCAGGCGCCCCAAGAAGAATAATGTGCAATCCTTTATTGTTCATGCCCCACGCCCTTTCAAAGCGCCACCCTTCATAAAACCATCGTAATTCCTGCTTAGAAGGTGCATCTCAATCTGCTGGACCGTATCCATCGCAACACCCACAACAATCAGCAAGGATGTGCCGCCAAAATAAAACGGAACATTGAACCAGTCAATAAGAAAATTGGGGAGAACGCATATTGTAGATATATAAAGAGCGCCAGGCAATGTGATCCGGCCAAGTATGCTGTCAATGTAATCCGCAGTATTCTTCCCTGGCCTGATCCCCGGAACATATCCGCCATATTTTCTCAGGTTTTCTGAAATATCAACTGGATTAAAAATTACGGCAGTATAAAAGTAACAGAAAAATATAATCATTACAACATACAGGGCATTGTATGCAAAACTTGTACTCGTAAGATATTTTGCTACTGCTTCAGCCCATGGCTTCTGAATGAAATTTGCAATTGTCATCGGAAACACAAGAAGAGAGGAAGCAAATATTGGAGGAATAACACCGGCTGTATTTAACTTTAACGGAAGATGCGTCTGGACACCGCCGTAAACCTTTCTTCCTACCACACGCCTTGCATACTGTACGGGGATTTTTCTATGTGCTCTTTCAAAATAAATTATAACCCCTATAACCACAAGCATCAAGCCTAACAGGAAAATCAGAGCAAAAAATGAGGTCTCTCCCATAAAGATCTGTTTGAAGGTGGTTACAATTGCATTGGGGAGCCTAACAACAATTCCTGCATATATAATAAGGGAACTGCCGTTACCAACACCACGTTCGGTTATTTGTTCAGCAAGCCACATGATAAACGATGTACCAGCTGTCAGTGTCAATGCGGTCATAAGCCTGAATCCTATGCCCCCCTGCAGAACAATGGGCATACCAGCAAGTGTTTGAGCGCTTTCAAGTCCATAACTTATCATAAATCCCTGAAGAAAGCTGATAAACACTGTCAGGTATCTGGTATATTGCGTCATCTTTCTTTTGCCATATTCACCTTCTTTTTGAAGTTTCTCAAGATAAGGGAAAACAGCCGTCATAAGCTGCATTATAATTGAAGCCGTAATATACGGCATTATTCCAAGGGTAAATACGGAGAATCTTTCAAGTGCTCCGCCGGAAAACATGTCAAACATGCCCAGCAGCGTTCCTTTAGCCTGATTGAAAAACTCCAGAAATGCTTCCCTGTCAACTCCAGGAGTAGGGATAGCAACACCAAGACGGTAGATCGCAAGAAAAAACAGAGTAAATAGTAAGCGTTTTCTGAGCTCAGGGATCTTAGGTATGTTTATAACGCCTGCCCCGATCACAAAGTAACCTCTGTTTTACCGCCTGCCGCTTCAATTTTCTTTTTTGCAGACTCGCTAAATTTATTAGCTTTAACAGTGAGTGACTTTTTAAGTTCACCATTACCCAGGATTTTGAGGAGTACCGATCTGTTCTTTATGACCCCTTCTTTTTTCAGGAGAACGGGATCTACAATTGTACCATTATTAAATCTGTTCAGTTCATCTATATTTACAATTGCATATTCTTTTCTGAATATATTAACAAATCCAATTTTCGGCAGCCGTCTTATGAGCGGCATTTGCCCACCCTCAAAAAGAGGACCAACACCGCCACCGGTTCTTGAATTCTGCCCCTTGTGCCCGCGAGTAGATGTCTTCCCGTGTCCAGAACCAGGGCCCCTGGCTACTCTTTTATTTTTTTTGGTTGAACCAACAGCCGGTTTCAATTCGTGGAGTTTCATTTGTTTACCGCCTCGGATATACCTCTTTTCTTAAATCTGGATTCCTGTCCCTCTAGTTTCTCCAGAGCAGCCAGCGTAGCTTTCAGTAAATTATGAGGATTATTGGAATACAAACTTTTTGTCAAAATATTCTTGACGCCGGAAAGTTCCATCACCGACCTTACCACGCTTCCCGCAATTATTCCCGTCCCTTTGCCAGCAGGCCTTAAAACCAAGCTTGATGCGCCGAATCTACCGATAATTTCATGAGGTATTGTACCATCATGAACGGGGAATCTGATCATATGCTTTTTTGCCCTCTCTATTGCCTTTTTGATAGCATCTGGTATCTCATTTGCCTTTCCAACACTAAATCCCACTCCGCCCTTACCATCTCCTACAACGACAATCACACTAAAACTGAACCTTTTCCCGCCCTTTACAACTTTTGCGACTCTGTTTATATGTATTACCTTTTCCTTTATCTCAACACCGCTCTGCTCTCTCATAATCTTCACCTTATATCTGCAAACCTTCGGCTCTTGTTCCGTCTGCAAGAGCCTTAACCCTGCCATGGTATTTAAATCCATTTCTGTCAAACACAGCTTGTTTTATTCCTTTCTTAATTAATTTTTTAGCAATTAATTTCCCAACCTCCTGAGCAGCCTTTGAATTCCCGGTCTGTTTTATTATGCCTTTCAGTTCTTTTGAAAGAGTAGAAGCACTCTCAATAGTTCTGCCAGCAGAATCATCTATAACCTGCACATAAATATGCTTCAGGCTCCTGTAAACAGACAATCTCGGTTTACTCTGGACTCCAATAAGATTAACCCGGAGTCTTCCTTTTCGTTTTGCTCTTAATTCACGATTACGGTTTTTAAACACCACTGCCCTCCAAATTATTTCCCTCCGCCAGTACCAGCACCGGCTGCAGTAGCTGCTTTTCCTGGTTTCAGGGTTATCTTTTCATCAAAATACCTTATGCCTTTGCCTTTATAACTATCCGGTTCCCTCAATTCTCTTATCTTTGCAGCAATCTCGCCTACAAGGGCTTTATCCACACCGCTAACTATGATCCTCGTTCCTTTTTCAACCTTAATGCTGATTCCCTCCGGAACCTTAAATTTTATCGGATGCGAATAACCAAGGTTCAAAACAATATCCTTGCCACTTATATCCGCTTTATATCCGACACCTATTATATCCAGTAATTTTTCGAAACCAGCAGTAACACCGGTAACCATATTATAAATCCTGGCTCTGGTTAAACCATGCAATGCCCTGACTCTCGGCTCATTTGATTGTCTAGTACAATAGATAGTGTTATCCTTAACCTCGCACCTGATTTCAGCAGGGATTTTCCAATTCATAGATCCCTTCGGGCCTTTAACAGCAATATTACTGCTGCTAACGCTTATAGTAACTTCTTTAGGTACATTGACCGGGGTTTTACCAATTCTTGACATTTTTCACCACACAGCAAACATTACTTCCCCACCGACCTTTTTTCTTGTTGCTATCTTATCACTTAGAACTCCAGCCGGGGTGGAAAGCACAATTGTAGCAAGACCGCTTAAAACACTGGGAATCTCCGTGTAACCACGGTAGACTCTCCGGCTTGGCTTGCTGAAAAATTTCATTCCACTAATCACATGTTTACCTGCATCTGTATATTTCAGATAAACTTTGATATAACTCTTTTTGCCTTCTTTAATGACTTTTGCATTTTTTATATATCCCTCTTCCTTAATAAGTTGTAAGATATTCAAACTTAAATTGGAATAATGAACATCAACTTCGGCCTTCTTTGCCTTCCCTGCATTAAGAATTTTTGTAAGCACGTCAGTTACAGGGTAAGTTCCCATTTTATCCTCCTTACCAACTCGATTTCCTTACGCCAGGGAGCTCGCCTTTTAGCGCAAGAGCCCTGAAACATAGTCTGCACATTTGAAATTTCCTTATAAACCCTCTTGATCTTCCGCATAATGGACACCTATTATATTTTCTACCCTTGAATTTGGGCTCCCTTTTTTGTTTAATTATCAGCGACTTTTTAGCCACGGTTCTTCTCCTTTTCAAAAGGCATCCCAAAGAATTCTATCAGTGTTCTGCATTCCTCGTCCGTTCTGGCGCTTGTAACGATGGTCAAATTCATACCTTTAACGTGTTCAATCTTTTCAATATTAAGTTCCGAGAATAGTATCTCCTCCCTGATTCCGAGTGTATAATTTCCACGGCCATCAAATCCCTTTGGCGAAACACCTTTAAAATCCCTGCTCCTTGGAAGAGCAATGTTTATAAATCTGTCCAGAAATTCATACATACGGTTTTTCCTTAATGTCACCATGCAACCAATGGGCATACCCGCCTTTATTTTGAATGATGCTATCGCTTTTCTTGCTCTGGTAACCACAGGTCTTTGCCCTGTTATAAGCGCAAGTTCCTCCACCGCTGAATCTATCAATTTAGGATTTTCCTTTGCTGCACCTATCCCCATATTTATTACAATTTTGTGAAGACGGGGGATATCCATCCTGTTAGTATAACCAGACTTTTCCATCATACTAGGAATAATCTTTTGTTCATAAATCTTTTTCAACCTGGGGATGTAGTCCTTTCTTATTTCAACAGGCTGCTTTTGAACCCCCTGTTTTTTTACACCTTTTGCAGTTTTTTCTTTTCCTTCAGCCATTATTTATCAATTACCTCCCCGCATTTCTTGCAAAGTCTGACCTTAACACCATCTTCAAGAAACTTTTTGCCAATTCTTGTCCGTTTGCTGCATTTGGGACAGACAAGCATAACATTGGAAATAGGCAGCGGCAGTTCCTTTTCAATTATCCCGCCGTGCGGATGTTTATTTGAAGGTTTGATATGCCTCTTGGCAACATTAAGCTTCTCTACAACCACTTTATCTATAGGCAGAATTAATCTTATTATCTTTCCCCGCTTTCCCTTATCCTTGCCAGTTATAACTTCTACAGTATCTTTTGTTTTTATTGAATATATTCCCATAACCTTATACAACCTCTGGTGCAAGTGAAATTATCTTCATGAATTGCCTTGCCCTTAACTCCCGTGCCACTGGGCCAAAGATTCTCCCTCCGATAGGCTCAAGCTGATCGTTTAGTAACACAGCAGAATTTGTATCAAATTTTACAAATGAACCATCTGCCCTGCTAACTTCTTTTCTTGTCCTTACTATGACTGCCTTGGACACATCGCCCTTTTTGATCTTAGAATTCGGCAAAGCATCCTTGACCGCCACTACTATAATATCTCCTATGCTGCCAAACTTCCTGTTAGAAGAACCAAGAACACGAATACAGGAAACTTTTTTAGCTCCTGAATTATCTGCTACATCAAGAATGGACCGAGTCTGAATCATGGTTAACTACCTCCGGATTTTTCCTCTTCGTGTCCTAAAATCTCTATTACCCGCCACATTTTCCCTTTACTGAGTGGACGGGTTTCTTCAATTACCACGTTATCGCCAATCTTGCATTCGTTTTTCTCATCATGGGCCTTATACCGTTTTTTTGTCCGCATATATTTCCCATAGAAAGCATGTTTCTTTATGCTGGTTACAGCAACAACAACCGTCTTCTGCATTTTGTTACTTAACACTTTCCCTTTCAGATTTCGTTTTGGCATCTCATCCTCCCTGGCCTTTGGCTTTCTTAAGTCTGAGCAGGGTTTTAATACGGGCTATACTTCTCCTTAAAATTCTCAATTGGACCGGATTCTGGAGTTGGCCGGCAGAATGTTTAATCCTGGCGTTAAAATATTGCTGACTAAACTCTTTTTCTTTTAATTCCAGTTCCTCAACAGTCATCTCTCTTAATTCCTTTGCCTTCATATTTTTATATCAATTCCTCATCCTTTCTTGATACGAATTTAGTTTTAAATGGAAGTTTTGAGGCTGCAAGTCTCATGCTCTCCTTCGCCACATCTTCGGGCACTCCTTCCATCTCAAAAAGGATCCTTCCTTTTTTAACCACTGCGACCCATCCTTCAACATTGCCCTTACCTTTTCCCATTCTTGTCTCTGCGGGTTTTTTAGTAATAGGTTTATCCGGGAATACCCTTATCCACAGTTTTCCGATTTTTTTTATAGATCTGGTTATTACTACCCTGCCTGCTTCAATCTGCCTTGCTGTCATCCATCCTGATTCAAGAACCTGCAGCCCATAATCACCGAAAGAAAGAAAGGCTCCGGCTGTGGCTCTTCCCCTAACCCTTCCTTTCTGTTGTTTTCTATACTTTACCCTGCTTGGCATCAACATTATCATTCACCTAAAACAGTCATTTCCGTTTCTGATTTTCCAACTAATTTCTTATCTTTTTCAAGAATTTCGCCCTTGAATATCCAGACCTTCACCCCGATTGTCCCATACACAGTGTATGCAGTAGCAAACCCATAATCAATATCGGCTCTCAGTGTATGCAATGGAACACGGCCCTCCCTGTACCACTCTGATCTGGCAATTTCCGAACCAGCAAGCCTTCCTGCAACTGCCACTTTTACCCCCAAAGCGCCAAATTTTAATGCTGTAAAAACAGTTCGCTTCATTGCTCTCTTATAGGAAACCCTCTTTTCAATCTGAAGTGCTATGTTTTCCGCTGCAAGCTGGGCATCAAGGCCTGGTTTCCTTACCTCAATAATATTCAAAATTATTTCATTAGTTGTCAGTCTTTGAATTTCAATCTTTAGATTCTCTGCTTCTTGCCCCTTTTTCCCGATAATTATACCGGGTCTGGCAGTATATATGCTTATTCTGATCTTTTTTGCAGCCCGCTCTATATCTATCCGTGAGATTCCCGCATGATATAATCTTTTTTTAATATGAGATCTAATCTTAAGGTCTTCGTGCAATAACTTAGAATAATCCTTATTAGAAAACCATCTTGAACTCCATGTTTTTACAATACCGAGTCTCAGCCCTATTGGATGACTCTTCTGTCCCATTCAGCCTCCTACTTCACATCCAAAATTATTTTTAAATGGCTAGTTCTTCTGCGAATCATAACAGCCCGTCCCATTGATGCAGCACGGTGCCTTTTCATCATGGGACCCGGATCAACGGTTATAGTCTTTACAAATAACGCATCAATATTTGTGCCGCTTTTTTTCGATGCGCTGTTTACAGCACTCATAATTATTTTTTCAACATCCTTTGATGCTGATTTTTTAGAAAATCTTAATATATCCAGCGCTTTCCCTACTGGTTTATTTCGGACAAGATCCACAATAAGCCTGAGCTTTCTTGGTGAAACCCTTATATAACTTGATACCGCCCGGCTGATCATTTACCTCCCCCCTTATCCGCTTCCGATTTAGTTTCAGATTTAGTTTCCTGAGCACCTTGAACTTTCGCTTCAACCTTCTGAACCTTTTCAGCCTGACGCTGTCCGGAATGAGCGGTAAATGTTCTTGTTGGTGAAAATTCCCCGAGTTTGTGTCCTACCATGCCTTCTGTTACATAAACTGGAATGAATTTTCTGCCATTATGCACTGCAAAAGTAAGACCGACCATTTCAGGAATAATAACTGATCGTCTGGACCAGGTCTTGACTATTTTTCTCGACTTGGACTCAAGAAGGATATTGACTTTTTTCAACAGACTTTCATCTACAAATGGTCCTTTTTTTACAGAACGCGCCATTTTTACTTTCTCCTCGTAACGATAAATTTATCAGAATATTTTTTTGTTCTGCGCGTTTTATATCCCTTGGCCAGCATACCCCATGGTGAAACAGGATGAGGATTCCCCTGTCCAGCCTTTCCCTCTCCGCCGCCATGGGGATGATCAACCGGATTCATTGAAGCGCCCCTATTGTGAGGCTTCCTTCCGAGCCATCTCATCCTGCCTGCCTTCCCTATGGAGACATTCTCGTGATCCAGGTTTCCAACCTGCCCGATGCTTGCCATACAGCCCTCATTGATTTTCCTGATTTCTCCCGATGGAAGCTTTACAAGGGCATATCCACCCTCTTTTGCCATCAATTGACCGGACGCCCCTGCCGACCTTATAATCTTTCCACCAGCAAACGGATTTAATTCAACATTATGTATCGTGCTACCAACAGGAATAAACTTAAGCGGCATAGCATTGCCAGACAGAACATCCAAAGCATTTTTATAAGAAGACATAACTGAATCGCCTATCTTCAAGAGCAGTGGAGCAATTATGTATCTCTTCTCGCCATCAGGGTATGTTATAAGGGCGATCCTGCAGCTTCTGTTAGGATCATACTCTATAGCACTAACCTTTGCGGTAATATCAACCTTGTCCCTTTTAAAATCCACTATTCTGTAAAACCTTTTGTGTCCTCCACCGCGAAATCTTGCTGTGGTTCTACCCGTGTTGTTTCTTCCACCAGTGGATTTTTTAATAACCACCAACCCCTTTTCGGGCTTAGATTTTGTAATATCATCAAAGGTGGTCAAAGTCAAAAATCTTCGCCCTGGTGAAGTAGGTTTTAATACTCTAATAGCCATACTTTATTTCACCTCAAACGCTTCTATATGATCGCCATCTTTAAGCGTAACGATTGCCTTTTTCCAGTTTTTTCTCTTTCCGGAAAACCTGCCGTAGCTTCTGGTTTTTCCTCTAACTATTGAAGTTCTAATATCCAACGGAGTAACATTAAACGCTTTCCTCAGCGTCTCCTTAATAATAGTCTTGTTTGCTCTAATATCCACTTCCAGAACAAGGATATTATGGACAGCCTTCAATGCTGCACTTTTTTCAGTTATAACAGACCGTTTTATTACTTCCTGCAGGTTCATTTAGTCTCCAAAATATTCCTGAATTTTCTCCACACTATTTTTTGTGCAGATCAATGTATCGCGCCTCATAACATCATAAACATTCAAAGACTCAAAGGGTAAAACATCAACTATTTTAATATTTCTGAAAGATTTCAAGACATTCTCATCTTTTTTATCAAGAACCAAAAGAGCATTTTTAATATTAAACCTGCTGAGCATATCAGCGGCTAATTTTGTTTTTACCTCCGGAAATGAAATGCTATCAAGCACGAGGAGTTTGTTTTCTTTTACCTTTGAAGACAGCGCATTGAACAAAGCCTTTCTTTTTACCTTTCCCGGAATGGTTCGGCTCCAATCGCGCGGTCTCGGACCAAAAATAGTGCCACCGCCAACCCAGAGAGGAGAACGGATACTGCCCACCCTTGCCCTTCCGGTATGTTTCTGTTTCCAGGGCTTTTTACCCCCACCGCGCACCTCGCCGCGAGTTTTTGTACAAGCAGTTCCCTGCCTCTGATTAAGCAAGTGCATCCTTACGACAGAGTGCAGCAAGTTAGGATTTATCTCGCACCCGAATACCCCGTCGTTAAGATTAACCTGTCCTATCTTATTATTTTCTTTATCAAATATATTTACAATGGGCATATCGTCCTCAATATTCTATTAACCATTAACTCTTTCAGTTTTCTTAATTACCAAGACCCCGTTTGGAGCACCAGGCACAGCCCCTCTTATGAGCAGCAGGTTTTTATCTTCCATTACTCCATCAATCCTTAAGTTCTTGACTGAACATCTGCTATTCCCCATCTGTCCCGGCAATTTTCTATTCTTAAGAACCCTGCCGGGAAATGTATTTGTTCCGATTGAACCAGGTGCCCGGTGAAACATGGAACCATGAGAGCCCGGGCCACCGTGGAAATGATGTCTTTTTACACCTCCGGCGAAACCTCTCCCCTTGCTAATACCTATCACATCAATTATGTCTCCCGGTTTAAAAAGTGTTACCTTTAATTCATCTCCGATCTTTATTCCTTCAATACTGGTTGCCCTTATCTCCTTTATAAACTGAAAATATTCTTCCGCACCCAAATTCTTTTTAAGATATTCCCTCAAATTTTTATTAAGCAATTTCCCTCTCGTTTTTACAAAGCCCAGTTGGACAGCGGTATAACCATCCTTCTCAAGCGTTCTTATGTTTATAACTTTGCATGGCCCCGCCTGGATAACAGTAACAGGAATACACTTCCCATCCGATACAAAAATTCGAGTCATGCCAATTTTTCTGCCAAGTATGCCCTTCATATTCACTCTCAGAATGTTTTAATCTCCACATCAACCCCAGCAGAAAGATCGAGCCGCATCAATGCATCAACAGTCTGCGGAGTAAGATCTATAATCTCCAGAAGCCGTCTATGTGTCCTTATTTCAAATTGCTCCCGCGATTTTTTATCTACATGAGGAGAACGAAGCACTGTAAATTTCTTAATTCTTGTAGGAAGCGGAATCGGACCGATGATTTTTGCACCGCTTCTTTTTGCAGTGTCAACAATTTCCTTTACAGAATCATCAAGCAACCTGTAGTCAAATGAGTTCAACTTAATTCTTATTTTTTGGCTATCCATAGTCCTGCCTTACTTTACCTCTTTATGAAGCGTGTGTTTCTTACACCACTTGCAGTATTTTTTCAGTTGCAATTTATCCGGTGTATTCTTTTTATTTTTTGTAGTAGCGTAGTTTCTCCGTTTGCACTCACCACACTCCAATGTAATAATATCCTGCATAATCTATCCTTTATCATTCTACTCCAGGATCTCCGTAACCACACCGGCGCCAACTGTTTTTCCGCCTTCCCTTATAGCAAAACGCAACTCTTTCTCCATCGCTATCGGCGTTATCAGCTCTACATCTATCCTTACATTATCCCCAGGCATCACCATCTCAACTCCCGCAGGCAGTTTCACATCCCCGGTAACATCCGTTGTTCGGAAATAAAACTGTGGACGATACCCGTTAAAAAACGGCGTGTGCCGGCCTCCTTCTTCCTTGCTCAGAACATACACCTCTCCCTTGAACTTCTTGTGCGGAGTTATGCTGCTTGGTTTTGCCAATACCTGCCCACGCTCCGTATCCTCCTTCTTCAATCCCCTAAGCAATACTCCTATGTTGTCTCCCGCCCTTCCCTCATCCAGAACCTTACGGAACATCTCCACACCGGTTACCACTGTCTTCTGCGTATCACGAAAACCGACTATCTCTATCTCTTCTCCAACCTTCACTATTCCCCTTTCCACCCTACCGGTTACCACTGTCCCCCTTCCGCTTATGCTGAATACGTCTTCTATCGGCATCAAATACGGCTTATCTACATCCCTCTTCGGCTCCTTTATATACTCATCCACTGCTCCCATCAACTTCGTTATGCTCCCGCTCCCAAGATCACCCTTGTCTCCTTCCAACGCCTTTAACGCGCTTCCCCTTATTATTGGAATCTCATCCCCGGGAAATTTATAACTCTTCAATAATTCTCTTACTTCCAATTCCACCAAATCCAATATCTCCTTGTCATCCACCATGTCTACCTTGTTCATATATACTACTATATACGGCACATTCACCTGCCGAGCCAGCAATACATGTTCGCGCGTCTGCGGCATCGGTCCATCCGCTGCACTCACAACCAATATCGCCCCGTCCATCTGCGCTGCTCCGGTTATCATGTTCTTTATGTAATCTGCATGCCCGGGACAGTCCACATGCGCATAATGCCTCTTCGCTGTCTCGTATTCTATGTGCGATATGCTTATTGTTATCCCTCGCGCCTTCTCCTCTGGTGCCTTGTCTATTTGATCAAACGGCATAAAACTTGCCATCCCCATTTCGCTCAATACCTTTGTTATCGCTGCTGTCAATGTCGTCTTCCCATGATCTATATGCCCTATCGTCCCTACATTTAAGTGCGGCTTCTTCCTCTCAAACTTCTGCTTCCCCATATCTTTCCTCCTTAACTAAGCTTTAGCCCAAGACCGGAATTGAACCGGTGACCTCACCCTTACCAAGGGTGTGCTCTTACCAACTGAGCTACTTGGGCAAGGTCAGCCATCATAGAACTGCGCTCCCCCAAATCCCTTTCAATGAAACATTGCATAAGCGGGAGACGGGATTTGAACCCGCGACCAACGGCTTGGAAGGCCGTGACTCTAGCCACTGAGTTACTCCCGCAGAAGAATACCTTCGCAGTATCGTGTCTCTCTCTGGAGAGGGGAGGATTTGAACCTCCGAAGGCGTGAGCCAACAGATTTACAGTCTGTCCCCTTTGGCCACTTGGGTACCTCTCCCTATTTATAAAACTTTCCATACTTTAAACGGTTAAGTTTAACTTTTTAAAAATTTTTGTCAAGGAATTTTTGAATTTCTTTGACATAGATGAAAAAGGAAGTATATAATTAATAATTGAGCAATCTATGGAAGAATTAACAACGAAATTGTCAACAGAACGAATTATGGCGGAATTAAAAAAGGTTGAGGACCCGGAGTTGCGCAGGGACATAGTCAGCCTTGGCATGGTAAAGGACATTAAAATAGAGGGGTCAAAAGTATCACTCGCGTTGGAACTAACCACGCCAGCATGCCCGCTGAAGGCAGAATTTGAAAATGCTGTAAGGAAAGCACTGGACAGCATACCCGGGGTGTCAAATGTAGACATTAAATTAACCGCAAATGTGCGCAAATTACAGAACCCTCTTCAACAGCAATCGCCTATTGATGGAGTAAAAAACATCATTGCTGTAGCAAGCGGTAAGGGCGGCGTAGGAAAATCAACCGTAGCGGTAAATATCGCTGCGGGACTTGCTTTTGATAATGCCAAAACAGGGTTGCTGGATGCGGATATTTACGGACCAAGCCTTCCAATAATGATGGGGATCAACGAAAAACCACTTGCTACGCCGGACAAGAGGATAATTCCTCTGGAGAAACACGGTTTAAAACTCATGTCAATAGGCTTCCTTCTTGAAAACGATGCCCCCGTAATCTGGAGAGGACCTATGGTAACCCAGCTGCTGCAACAATTCCTGAGAAATGTTGAATGGGGCGAACTGGACTATTTAATTATTGATCTGCCTCCGGGCACAGGGGATACCCAGTTAACCCTTGTCCAGACCATACCTCTTTCCGGTGCAATTATAGTAACCACTCCGCAAGACATTGCGCTCATTGATGCATCACGGGGGCTTCAAATGTTTAACAAAGTAAACGTACCAGTACTGGGAATAGTTGAAAATATGAGCTATTTCATCTGCTCAAACTGCGGACATAGAACAGAAATATTCAGCCACGGCGGTGGACAAAAAACAAGTGAGAGACTTGGCGTTCCATTCCTTGGAGAAATTCCAATAGACCCGGTCATCAGAGCAAGTGGAGATTCGGGAAAACCGGTAATAATTGAAAATCCAGTTTCTCAACAGAGCAAGGCATTTATGGAAATAGCCAGAAGAATAGCCGCGGGATTGAGCGTTATCTCTATTTCCCCTCATTGATCTCAAAATATTCCAGATAAAATTCGCTGTTTTTTCTTATTATTATTTTAATGTCATGTGACTGTTCAATCTCTTCCACATAGTGTCTTTCGTCTTCTAGCATAGTATCCGCCACAAGTGGATGCACAACAACCTCATAAGTTCTTTGTGATTCATTTTTACCCCTTGGCAACTGCTGCAATTTTTCCTCAATTCCCCGGAGTATCTCATAAATAATGCTCGATCTGCTCTTCAATACACCCTTCCCCTCGCAATAGAAACAAGGCTCAGTCAGAGTCTTCAAAAGACTGCGGGAAACCTTTTTTCTTGTCATTTCCACAAGTCCAAAATCGGACATTCCAAGAACTGTAGTTGTCGCCCTGTCCTTTTTGAGTTCTTCAAGCATAGAATCAACAACCTTCCGCTGATTACGCTTATTTTCCATATCAATAAAATCTATGACAACTATTCCGCCGATATTTCTAATCCTGAGCTGGTAGGCGATCTCCTTTACCGCCTCCATATTCGTTCTCAGCAATGTCTCCTCAACATCCCTTTTCCCAACATATTTACCAGTATTAACATCAACAGCAGTGAACGCTTCAAGTTCATCAATCTGGATGAATCCGCCCGACTTCAGCCACACAACCTTGCTGAAAACCTCATCCAAAGCAGGTTCTATTCCGAAATACTGGAATATTGGTTTTTTCAAATCATAAAATTTAAGCAAATTCAGACATTGCGGCATAAACATGGAGACAAATTCCTTGACCTTCTCATATTCCTTCTCAGAATCAACGACTATCTGCTGAACTTCCTGTGACATCAAATCCCTGACCACCTTTAACGATATATCAAGATCCCTGTGGAGAAGCGCAGGCGCAGAGAAGGTCTCTTTCTTATTTAGGATTTTCTCCCACATCGTCACAAGAAAGTTTATATCATTTACTATCTCCGTCTCCGTTGCTGTCTCGCAGGCGGTCCTTGCAATAAAACCGTAACCTGAAATGCGGCGCCGCTCTATAATTTTTTTCAACCGCAAACGTATATCCACATTTTCTATCTTCCTTGAAACGCCGATATGTTCATCAAAGGGCATCATAACGAGGTATCTTCCCGGCAGGGTTATCCAGGAGGTAATCTTTGCTCCCTTCGTTCCAATGTTGCCTCTTACAATCTGAACCATAATCTCCTGTCCTTCCTTCAGCATATCTTCAATATTTATGCGCCCCTTTTTCTTCTTCCGTCTGGGAAGTTCAATCTCAAATGGAAATTCATCAGGGAACATATCCATGTATTCGTTCATATCCATAAAAACATCTGTAACATACAAAAAGGCCGTTCTCTCCAGCCCGATATCTACAAAAGCAGACTGCATGCCCGGCAATACCCTGGCTATGATTCCATTGTAAATATTTCCGACATTGTTCCTTCCCCTGGGTCTATCTATATAAAGTTCCACTAACGTGGTATTTTCAAGAACAGCCACACGCGTTTCATAACCCCTTGCATTAATAATAATATGCTTTCCCATAATTATTCCTCCATCTCATTTTTCAAAGCCCTTCTGATAACCGGCGTAAGTCTGAAAGGCAAATTGGAAAACCGCATTGGCCCCCCATCAAGCAATCTAATCCTTTCATAAATCTCCTTCACAGCCTTTGGGTATCCCAGATTTTTATATGCCCGGGCGAGATTAAAAAGCCCCAGAAACGAATAGGGCTGTATCGCAATGGCGCCTTCCAGATAACCTATCGCTTCATCAAAATCTCCGGCCCTGATACAGATTAACCCGAGGGCAAATTTTACCGTAAATGAAGCAGTTAACCGGTCACTCTTTAAAATCTCACCCTTAAGATACCCCAATTCATCCTC
>DATBWZ010000021.1:0-11688 GCA_036514535.1 bacterium | reverse complement strand
GCAGAAAAGATCGTTAGGTACGAAAAGAGCGACACGCCATATGTGATTGACTGTGCTATCACCGAACCCTCTGCAGGCACCGACGTAGAGGAACCGGATCTTTATCCAAAAGCCCATCTCGTGGGCCAGGCCAAAAAGGTGGCTGGCGGAGCTGTGCTCAACGGCCGCAAGGTGTTTATAAGCACTGGCCATATGGCCAGTGATCATGTGATCCTTATGCCCTTTGACCTGAAGGATCCCGTCAACAACTATGGCTGCTTCATCTTGCCCAAAGATGCCAATGGATTCTCTTTGGGCCGCAAGGAACGCAAGATGGGGCACCGCGTGTCCACTATCAGCGAGCTGATTTTTGAGGATTGTTTTGTGCCCGACGAGAATATAGTCATGAACACATTAGAATTTCCAGAACCAAAGTTCCGCAAACAGATCGAGCTGCTGCTTGAAATGGTCCTTGGCATTACCCGCACCGCAGTTGGAGCGATGGGCACCGGCAACGCCAGGGGTTCGTTTGAACGAGCGCTGGACATTGCAAAGAGGACAAAATTCAGGGGCAGGACTCTCCTCAACCAGCAATGGGCGCAGGCAATTCTCACTAATATGTTCACCAATGTAATGATGGCTCGTTCCCTTTATATGGAGTCAACCTTCGCTTTGATGTCAAATATGGAGGGAATGCTCTCAAAATCCATACCTGGATTTATGAATACTAATTTTATGAAAAAGGTATTTGATAACAGGTGGTTCAAGAAAATTTTCCACTCCACTTGGCTCAGAAAAAAGATGATAGAACAGATCCTTGACACCAAGCCACAAAACAGGGCGCGCATTCAGTTTATGTCCTCCATGGCAAAAGTGGCTGGATCGGATATGGCTATGGAGAACGGGCATCTGGCTGTAGAGTTTCTCTCTCGGGCCGGAATTCGTCACGACCACGGCATTGAAAAGGGATTCCGCGATGCAAAGCTTCTGCAAATTTTTGAAGGGACAAATCAGCTTAATCGTCTGAACATGTTCAAACATTACCTTGCCAGACAACTGCCTGGAGTGGAAGTATTCTAATAGTGGTATCAGAGGAGGAGGCAATCATGTCATCAAATATTACATCTGACATTCAATCGTTTAGGGATCTTGCCTTGCGATTCGCTAAGAAAGAACTGGAACCAAGAGTTATAGAACTCGACAACTATCCTTTCTGCGATTTTAACCAGAACGCGATTAAGGCTGCCATGGACGCTGGACTTCTCCAGGTTATGCTGCCAGAAACTCATGGCGGTGTTGGTCAGCGTATGGACATGCTCTGCGAGATCCTTCTTTCTCTCGCCAGAAGCGATGCAAGTTTCGCTTCTGTAGTATTCGTAAACTCACTTGCGCAATCCGTGCTTATCACATGTGGATCACAGCCATTGGTTAAAACATACTTTAAATCACCCCTAATCGCCTTCCCCGTTTATGATCTACCCACTGACTTGTCCCGGGATCTGGTTGCGGAGAAAAAAAATAACGGGTATTCTTTAAAAGGAAAGGTTGAATTTCTGCCTTTGGCGCCTGTGGCTGATGTTGTGATTCTGCCGGCACAATTAAAAGAAACTGAAGATATCGCATTTTTTCTTGTAGATTCTAAAGCTCGCGGATTATCTGTCAGCGAACCGTTGTTGAGCCTTGGGCTCAGGAGCTGTCCGGTTGCAGACATACAGATAGACAATGTAACTGTACCCGCTGAAAATCTTTTATGCGCAGATGCAAAATCCGTCTACCCTGCCCTGGCTGAAAAATTCCGGTCGGCAGCTGCAGCTATGGCAGTAGGCATCCTAACTGGGTCCTTTGAAACAGCGCTGACATATGCAAAGGAACGCTACCAGGGCGGCCGGATGATAGTAGATTATGACCAAGTAAGAATGATGCTCTCTAATATGGCCGTGATTATGGAGACCGGAAGAACTCTTGTCCAGTCCATGGCACAAAACGCGGATAATGGACAACCCTGGCCGCTTTCGGATGCCGGATTTATCCTGTTAACCAAGCAGGTTAGCCGGGCAACAACCGACGGCGTCCAGATTTTGGGAGGTTATGGGTATATGCAGGACTACGGTCAGGAAAAACGGATGCGCGACGCCAAACAGGTTGAATCCATTTTCGGTGCACCCCCTGTGAAACATCTTGACCTGATAGAGGGTATAATTCGCAAGGGGAAATAATATGAAAACTTACCAAATCGTTTCCGGCGCAATCAGGGGGCTTGCCGGACTTATGTTTGACGAATACCGGCGCGGCACATTGCGCGAGACCATCCGGTTAACCAGGAGAAAAGGCCGGCTGACTTTCGCCCATGAATTCTCTCACTCCGATCTCCTGGAGGAGAAGGCCAGAAAGAACATTGACCGTCCATTCCTCTACTTTTACGGTCAAACATTCACTTATGCGCAGATGAACGCTAATGCCAACAGAGTCGCTAATTACCTCTACACCTTAGGGGCAAAACCTGGCAATGCCCTGGCTATTATGATGAAGAATTCCCCGCGCTGGCTGGATACATATTTCGGAGCCCAGCGTCTGGGCATGTGCGCAGTACCGGTGAATATTGCGCTCCGTGGCGACCAGCTTGCCCATATTTTTAATCATTCCGAAGTAAAGTTCATCTGCATAGACTACGATCTTATGCCCTATTTTGATAAGATCAGGGATACTTTGGTTTCCCAGCCCCGGGTGATAATAAATCTTCAGGGCGCGCATTCCGGTGCACAATTGTCCAGGGGACAGGAACCCTTGAATAGAGCCTATGAATCGGGCATCAGCATGAATAAGCCAGATATTGCCCCCCGTGAAGGCGATCCGTGTCTCCTGATGTACACCTCTGGCACTACCGGACTTCCAAAGGGGGTAGCAACACGTTACGGATCCACAGGGATTATGACTATTGGAATTATCAGCCGGGCATTGTTCAAATCCGATGATGTTTACTTTACCTGCCTGCCCCTCTTCCACGCCAATGCCCTTCTGATCACACTCACAAGCGCCCTTCATGCCAATGCCAGAATGGCATTATGCGAGCGGTTCAGCGCCAGCCATTTCTGGGAGGATATACGGACGAGCGGAGCCACTGTCTTCAATACACTGGGAGCTATGATCCCCATTCTGATGAAGCAGCCGGAAAAGCCTGCTGACCGAGAGCACAATGTAAGCCGTATTTTGTCCGCGGCATGTCCGGCAGAGATGTGGGCGCCATTTGAAAAAAGGTTCGGAGTGAAAATAATTGAGGCCTACGGCGCTGTGGACGGAGGAGGTTTTCTCACCTTAAATTATGGCCAGGCTCCTGCCGGAAGCATAGGCAAACCATTCGGGGCAAAGCACCGCATCGTTGATGACAACATGAACGATGTGCCTGTTGGCAAACATGGAGAACTAATATTCTATACCGGCAAAAACAAGGGAAAAACGGTTGAATACTACAAAGACGAAAAAGCAACCTCCAACAAGGTCAAAGACGGCTGGCTCCACACCGGTGACCTAACCTATATCGATAAGAAAGGATACCTTTACTTCATTGGCCGTAAAACTGAGTCACTCCGCCGGCGCGGCGAAAATATATCCGCTTATGAGGTAGAGCACGCCATCCTCCAGCATCCGGATGTGTTAGAGTGCGCGGTTTATGCCGTGCCATCGGAACTTGGTGAGGATGATGTTATGGCAGCCATCGTGCTGTTAGAGGGAAAGACGATTAATCCGAAAAACCTTGTCTCTTTTCTTAAGGATCGCCTGGCAAGGTTTGCCATTCCCCGTTACCTCCGTATACTTTCTGAACTCCCAAAAACCGAGACCCAGCGTGTGATCAAAAGCAATCTTCAGAAAGAGGGGATCACCAAGGATACCTTGGACATGGAACCTGGAGGAAGAAAAATCGATTTAAACTTATAGTGCATTTTTTTTTAAAGGCATGCATAATTTTATAAACCTATAAATAAATCTGCAGAAATATTTTGGCTTAAGGTATTCTGATACCAAAAGGGGTTAAAAATACCCTTTAAACAATTTAAAAATACCCATAATTAAGACATTCTCAAAAAGAACAAAAGTCCTCTTCTGAAACTATCCTTATATTTCATATGGTTTGATAAATATTTATACTGGCATGTCTTTTGCTGTTATATAGGAATGGTGAAAATATGAAAGCGAGGGGTGCCAAATATGACTATTAAGAAAAAAATGATTCTCTCAGCTATAACTTTTGTAATCTTCGCGGCGGCATTACAGATAGCGCTATCCGCTATTATCACAAGGATCAGATGGAGGTTGCAAAAAGAATGGGGTGCCAAATATGACTATTAAGAAAAAAATGATTCTCTCAGCTATAACTTTTATAATCTTTGCGGCGGCATTACAGATAGCGCTATCCGCTATTATCACGATGTATGGATTTAACCGCTATATCGCATATCAATGGCTTTTCTATTTTTACAATAATTCTTTCAATGTATACAACTCCAAGATTTTTCAAAGGCTTGAACGCGACGCTTATATATTATTGCAAAACCCTGAAATAACAGGCGCCCTGAAGCGCTCAGACTGGAACACCCTTGATGCCCTTGTCAATAAATATTTGCCGTCCTATAATGAGAAAAACTTCTGGATCGCTGTTTCTGCTGCGGGCAAGATTGAAAGTAATTTCCCGGAATGCGCTAAAAATGTTATAGGGCTGAGCGAAATGTTGGCTCTTGGCAAAACTCATCAATTTATTCTGTGTGACAAAATACCCATAATGACTGCAACAAGCACCGAGCATAATACTCATAATCATCCTGCACTGTTAATAGCAATGCAATTGGACGATCTCTATGTGCAAGATCTTAAAAATATTACAGCGATGGAAGTATCCCTGTGGGGGGAGGAGGGCAAGATTGTAAGCACCTACAGGGATATTAATGACAAACCTGTCTCATTTCCCCTTCCGGATGAAGTCAACGAGCACTTCAAAAAACAAAAAGAACCTTATTTTGGAATTCACTGGTTAACAATTCCATCCTACAAGGGACTTGAACTTCCCGTAGGAATGGGGCTGAAGAATAAAAAAATAGAGGAAGGCAAATCCGAGATAAAAAGTTATATTTTAACAGGATACCTGGATAAAGAAGACAGGGTAATTCCAGTACGAGTTGTCCTCTCTATCCCCTTCAAGGTAGTGTTTATAGTTGTACAATACAGCATTATCGCATTGACCTTATTAACCGCCGGATTGACAATCTGCCTTATATTTATTGTATGGTGGGTCGTCTCAAGATTTACACATACTCTTACATCTCTGGTGGAAGCAACCACAAGGGTTGCAAATGGGGACCTGACTATAGAGATACCCGCAAAAGGCGATCTGGAGATAGTAGAATTAATTACAGCATTTAACACTATGACAAAGAAACTCAAGGAATCCCGTGATTTTCTCATCCAATCAGAGAAGATGGTGGCTATTGGCAAACTTGCAGGGGGTATAGCTCACGAGATCAACAACCCTCTCGGCATCATTCTTGGATTCGCTCAGGGTATGGAACGCAGGGTAGCGGAAGGAGACCCTCTGCGCCTGCCGGTAACATCCATTGTCCGGGAGGCGCTACGTTCCAAGACGTTCGTTCAGGAACTGCTCACATTTTCCCGGCCAATTAAAAAAATTACAGAAGATTTTGATTTGAACTCCGTCATTCGTGAAGCAGTGATCCTTATTGAAGCCCGCGCAAAAACTCAGAATGTGCAGGTGCGTCTGGACCTTGCAGAAGGTCTTCCGGTTATCAGAGGGAATAAATTACAAATACATCAAGTAGTTATAAATCTTGGCACAAATTCCATGGATGCCATGAAAGACGGCGGGAATCTGACACTCCGGACAATCCTCAAGAGCAGGAACGATGTATGCATAGAGGTTTCAGACACTGGTTGCGGTATATCCAAGGATATCCTTCCTAATATATTTGACCCATTTTTTACAACCAAGGAAATCGGTAAAGGCACTGGCATTGGACTAAGCATTGTCTACGAAACCATTAACCAGCACGGAGGGAGGATCAGCGTTAAGAGCGAGGTCGGCAAGGGAACCACCATGTATCTCTGCCTGCCGGTTGGCTATACTCCTGAAGGAGGCAAGTGATGAATGTTTTTCCAAAAAGCATCTTAATAGCAGACGATGAAAAAGACTTCAGGGATCTTTGCCGCTTTGTATTGGAGCCCCTGGGATTTAAGATTACCACTGCCGGCAATGGAGAAGAAGCTTTAAATATGGTCAAACAGCAGACATTTGACTTGCTTATCCTTGATGTGCATATGCCTTACATGGGCGGTCTTGATGTATGGGCTAAAATCAGGGGCATTCGCCCGAAACAGAAAGTTATTATGATCAGCAATGGTATTAAAAAAAACGATCCTCGGGCAAAAGCAATAAGGGAAGGCGTTTCAGCGTATTTATTTAAACCATTTGGAATGTATGAACTTATTGCATCCATTGAACGCTGTCTTGGAATAAACCTGGGAATAGGAGGCGTGTTATGAAGCAAAAAACATCGGTATTGATAATTGATGATGAAATCGGGATAAGGGAGATGCTCAGCTATGAGCTGTCCCAGTCAGGTTACGAAACTACCACTGCTGAGGACGGAATAACTGCATTGGAAATAATAAAGCAGCATAAATTTGACCTGGCAATTACTGATCTTAAGATGCCCGGAATGAGCGGCGAGGAGACAGTAGCGGCGCTAAAAAATGTTGATCCGGACTTAGAAATAATCGTGGCTACGGGATATGCGACTGTTGAGACAGCAGTGCAATGCATGAAGAACGGGGCTTACGATTATATTCAGAAACCGTTCAACCTCTCAGAACTTCAGATTTTGCTTGAGAAAGCAATGGAAAAAAGTCATCTCCACGGCGTTGTAGCATTGTACGAGGCAAGCCGGGCACTGCTGTCCACATTAAAATATCCGGACCTTATTCATCTTATTGCCAACACGGCCATCAGGATTATGCGGGCTACAGCAAGCGGTCTTATATTAAACCAAAAAGAGGGCGCTGATTATGGATTTTATAAACAGGCGGAACATCATACACCAAGCGATGCTTTACTGCGTAAACTTATTGAACAATCTGGCGACAAAAGGATCCCTCTGCTCGTCCCGTCACCGGAGAATCAGGATATAGGTAAAGATCTGCTGGCGGAGCACTTTATATCCGCAATTATATACCCGCTTGCAACGGGCGAGCGAACAATCGGCTCTTTAGTCCTGCTTCGCAATGAAGGGCAACCTTTGTTTACTGTCAGCGAGATGCAAAGAGGCACAGTGTTTGCCACTCAGATTACGCTTGCAATGGACAATGCAAACCTTTACGGAGAACTTGAAAAAAAGATGCAGGAATTAACCTCTGCTCAGGATCAACTCGTTCAGACCGAAAAAATGGCTCTCGCGGGACGGCTTGCAGAGGCAGTATCTCATGAAATCAACAACCCGCTGACCTATGTCAGGGCAAATCTCCATATGCTTAGAGATTATTCTACATCGGTGGGTTCCCTGTGGCTGTCCTCCAAGCAGGCAGCAGAATACCTGCTTGCGCAAAATGAAGCAACTGCACAGAAACTTGCCAGAAACATCTTAGATTCGGGCGGCAGCGAAAAACAAACCACTGCATTAATTCAGGAAATAGCAGAGGTAATCAATGATACCCTGGATGGCGTCCAGAGAATAGCTGATCTTGTTCATGGTTTTTCCAGCATATCGCGACCCCAAACTGACACCAAAACGGAGATTGTGGACCTTGGCAACCTGGTGGTGGAATATGCTGAGGAATTTCAATCTTCTCCAATAGCGACCAACCGCAAGATTATTTATGATGTTGAAGACAATATCCGCGTAAATATCTCGCGGGACGATTTAAAAACCGCGCTGTCTAATGTGCTTTTTTTCCTATGTAAACACAGCCACAGGCACTCTCAGGATGAAATGCCATCAATAACCATCCGTATCAGAAGCAACGGGAAAGGACCCTGTATTACTCTGGCTGATCCTACGCTTGAACTGTCCCAAGAGGAACAGATTCGGATATTTGATCCGCGTATTGATGTTGAATCCAAAGGCAGAACCATGCGCCTTGACATTGGACTCACGCTTGCTTATCAACTTTTTCAGCGCAACGGAGGAAATATCAGTATAGTGCCGAATACCATCGGCGGCATAATTTTCTCCGTAGTCTTCAAGTCCATGGCGACGCAGGGAGAATAAGAGAGGCCGGAAACATAAGATATGCCAAAGCATGCTAAGACGAAGGATTATCTTGCTATAAACCCTGCAGGGGTAACCTTTCCCGCAAGCAGTCTGGACATAAGGCTTAAATTCTTTGAATAGTCTGTCCCTGCGGGCTCGGTAAATTCTATCAAGTAGAGATAATACCTGCCCCTCTTTGTTATGCTTTCAGCCTTGATTGTAATTGATGAGACAAACGGATTGCCGAACATTTCAACCGCCTTTCTGCCTGCAGACGGACAAGTATCTTCAACAATCTCATGCTGGTACAGCAATCTGTGACAGTGAGATTGCCCCGCAAAATTCACAGCCATATTTACACCAGCGGGATGTTCTGACGGAAGGTCAACAGTGGTTACTGTCGTGGTTTCAGTAATTATTGAATCAACTGTATATTCCTCGCTATTGCATATAATATCCAGCGTTACAGCGCTTCCCGGCGGAATCATAATTCCGTCCTCTGTTTCATAAACACCGCTTGCATTTTTGTCCTCAATTCTGTAAACATTGTTGCCAGCCAGTATAAGGGTGGAATAACAGCCAATCAAGGGCTTGTAATCCGCATACAAGGGGTTGCCTTCGCCTATGCTTGCCGAGACTCTGTAAGAATTTTCTTCTGTTCCTGTATCCGGAAGAAAGGTTGCAATAAGCGTGATTCCGGAGCGCGCCCTACTCAGAGTGTCCTCGCTGCATGAGGCATTAAAAATCAAAATAACAATTGCAATAAAGCATCTAAACAAGCCCATAAATCCGCACGGGTCTAACTTCATAACAAATAATTATATCAGATATTTTGTCCTTTGTTAAGCAGAAAGTTCTGTTTTTTTACTTGACTTCTTTTAACTTTCTTGAAATAAGATATACTTTAAAATATTATAGCTTATGATAAAATCAATCTTAATTGCGAACAGGGGCGAAATTGCAAGAAGGATAATAAGAACCGCCGGGAAATTGCATATCAAAACCACGGCTGTCTATTCCGATATTGACGAAAACGCCCTGTTTATAAAAGAGGCTGATGAAAAAGAAAGGCTCGGCGGCAAGTCCCCTCAAGAGAGTTATCTGAACATTGATAAAATCATAAATATTGCGGTTAAAAAACAATGCGATGCAGTTCATCCAGGTTATGGGTTTGTGTCTGAAAATCCTGAATTTATTAAAGCATGTGAAAAAGCAAAGATTATTTTCATTGGTCCAAATGCTGAAGCAGTATCCGCCATGGGCGACAAAGCCGAAGCAAGAGAAGTTGCAAAAAGGCTGTCCATTCCGGTTGTCCCCGGGAGCAAAATTCTGAAGGATCTGGATGAAGCAAGAGAAATATGCAAAGAATTATCCTATCCTGTGCTATTGAAAGCATCAGCGGGCGGCGGCGGGATCGGAATGAAAAAAGTAGACAAAGAAGAGGCTCTTGAGAAGGCTTTTGCAGAGACATCAAACCGCGCCAGCGCCGCCTTCGGAGATGGCAGGATTTACATTGAAAAATATCTTGAAGAACCGCATCACATAGAAATTCAGGTGCTTAGAGACAAGAATGGGAATACGGTTGCATTTTATGAAAGGGAATGTTCTGTTCAACGAAGGCACCAGAAGGTGATAGAAGAGTCGCCATCTGCTTATGTTACGGAAGATCTCAGAAAAGATCTAAGAGATGCCGCAAAAAAACTGATAAACGGAATTGATTATATAAATGCGTGCACAATTGAATTTATGGTTGATAAACACAAAAAATTTTATTTTCTTGAGGCAAACACAAGGCTGCAGGTTGAACATCCCGTAACAGAAGAGATAAGCGGGGCAGACATTGTGGAATTGCAAATCAGGATTGCATCCGGCGAAGATATTCCAATCAAGGAAGAAACCTTAAATATTTCCGGATGGGCAATTGAATCAAGGATTTACGCTGAAGACCCGGAAAGGTTCTATCCATCGCCTGGCAGAATAATTGACTATGCGGAACCGCGTGGCGAAGGCATAAGGGTTGACAGCGGATATACAGCAGGTGATACAATCACGCAATTTTACGATCCACTGATTGCCAAACTGATAGCCCATGGTAAAACCAGAAAAGACGCCTTAGACAGAATGATTTCCGCGCTCGGCGATTATAAAATAAGCGGCATCAAAACAAATATTCCCTTTTTAATCAAAGCCTGTTCATCCGGCCTTTTTAAAGAAGGCGGGTACGATACGCATTTTATAGAAAAATTAAGTAAACAATAGGAGGATGCAATTTATGAGCGAGGAGAAAAAATTACCGGATATTGGATACCTTCAGAAATTAAGGGAAACAGCCAGGCAGGGCGGCGGAGAGGAAAAAACCAGAAGACAGCACGAAAGGGGCAAGCTGACAGTCAGAGAAAGGCTGGATCTGCTTTTTGATAAAGGCACTTTTATTGAGATGGGAATACTTGCTGCTGAAGGAAACAGGGAAGCCCCCGATGCGGACGGAGTGGTCGCAGGATACGGAAAGGTAAACGGCAGATACGCCGGCATAGTTGCATATGACTATACCGTAAAGGGCGGATCAATGGGTTTAACCAGTGAACAAAAGGCAACCAGGATAAGAGAAATAGTATTAAAATCAAAAATCCCGATGATATGGATACTTGACTCCGGAGGCGCAAGAATTGCGCCGTCTGGCTCCGGCGGATTCGGCGGCTCAGGCGAACAGATTGCAGTTTTTGCCAACAGTGGATACCTGTTTAAGGAAGAATCGCTTATGTCCGGCGTTATCCCCCTTGTTGCAGCTATGATGGGGCCGGGATTTGCCGGCACAGCATATATACCAGGGCTTGCCGATTTTGTTCCCATGGTTAAGAACAAAAGCTTTATGGGGCTCGGCGGACCGCCGCTTGTAAAGATGGTGATAGGCGAGGATGTTAACGAGAATGACCTCGGCGGTTCCAAGGTTCATTGTGAGACGAGCGGTGTGGGGGATCTGGAGGTTGAGAGTGACGAGGAATGCATAAAAGCATTGAAGGAATATCTTTCCTTTTTTCCGAATAACTGCGACGAAAAGCCCCCGCGCAAAGAGTTTTCAGGCAACATGGATGCATTACTTGACAACAAAATACTTGAAATAGTGCCTGATAATCCTCGGCAGGCATACAGCACGCACAGGATAATAAAATTAATACTGGATGATGGTTATTTCTTTGATATAAAACCCCAGTGGGCCAAAAATATTATAACCGGATTCGGGAGAATTGGCGGTTATCCTGTGGGCATAGTCGCAAACAATACAATGGTCTACGGCGGGGTTATTGATATAAATGCCTCGGATAAGGCTGCAAGGTTTGTATGGCTCTGTGACGCATTTAACATTCCGCTTTTGTTTTTAGCGGATGTTCCCGGGTTTATGGTGGGCTCAAAAGCAGAAAAAGACGGGATAATAAGACATGGAGCAAAATTCATACATGCA
>DATBWZ010000020.1:0-10001 GCA_036514535.1 bacterium | reverse complement strand
GGTCTGCTGCTTTGTAAAAACGATTGATTGTTTCATGAGTATGATGAGCTTTTAGAAAAACGATAGGTTTCCATCCCTTGGTTTGAAAACCCCAGTTAATCTTGCCCGCTGTTCCTTCCACTTCGGCTATCAAATCATGATATTGTTTAATATGGGTCCTGCTTGGTGCACCAAGTTCTATGAAGGTGAATTGCCCTATAAAGTCGGGATATTTCTGAAAAAGTCGTTCTACTGCCCTAAATCGCTCTATAATACCCTTGGTATAGTCAATCCGATCTACCCCTACACCAACAAATTTTGAATTAACACCTATCTCCTTAAGTAAAATTTCTCTCTGAGATCTTATAGATTGGATATCTATACCCTCTTCATCTAATGTAGATTTAATAGAACTCGGAGAAACAACACTGATAGGAAATGGTTTTACAAATGTAAGCTGATTATATCGCTCTATAGAAAATTCATCCCAATTTATCCTTGATTCCAAAAATCTATCAACTGTTTCCAGAAAATTATTACAATGGAATTGGGTATGAAAACCGACAATGTCAGCACCTAAAATACCCAATAGGATTTCTTCCTTCCATGGACAGATTCCAAAAGCCTCGGGATTTGGCCATGGAATATGCCAGAATATTGCAACCTTAGCATCTGGACGCTTTGATTTAATGAGTAGCGGAAGAAGAGAAAAATGATAATCCTGTATCAACACTAGAGGAGATTCTTCCTCACTTATTTCATTAAGTAGTGCAGTAGCGAACTTCTCATTAACATTTTGGTAATGAATCCAATCATTCAAACGAAAATTAGGGCGTGTGTAAGTGATATGACAGAGTGGCCAAATACCCTCATTGGAAAAGCCATAATAATAACCTTCCTCTTCCTCCTTTGTAAGCCAAACCCGTTTAAGGGTATAAAGAGGTTCTTCAGGTGGAACACGGAATCTGCCATTATTGTCTGATATCTCCATATCTGCATCTCCGCTCCCATGGGCAATCCAAACCCCACCACATGTCCGCATTATTGGGTCTAACGCAGTTACTAAACCACCAGCGGGCATAATACATTCTACTTTACGCCCTTGTTTCGTATGCATATAGGGTTCACGATTAGAAACCACAAATAGATTATTCCCTCCCAGCTCAAGACGCACATATTCTCTTAATCGTTCTTTCGTCCAAAGAGATTCTGCTGATATTCGTAACCGTGCCTCTTCTTCTGCTGCAGCTCTAGCTAAGGCAAGACTCTTAGCTAAATGGGTTACCTCAATTGCTAAAGGACCAATAATATCTCCTCTGGGAAGATACATTGGCTTATCTATTTTACCCATCCGCATTCCTTTCAGCCATTCAGCGATCTGAGCAATAGGACCAGTAATGCTCCAGCGAACAACGATTATAGTAGTAAGTATAATTAAAATTGAAAGAATGAGAAGACGCATAAAATTATGACGCCAGATTCCCTTAAGCCTTGTATCAATATATGAGGCATCATTAATGAGTAATAAAGCACCTACGATTTCTCCATCTTCATCTACTGGGATTGTATAAAGATGCACCTTTTTCCCAATAAGAATTTTGAAATCAGAAGTATATTTGTTCTCTGATATAGATTTTGTAACTTGAGGTATGGGTTGTTGAAGCTCTGATGAAAAGTCAGGGTTAGAGGCAAGGAGAATACCCCCTTTATCATAAATAGCTGCTCCCATGAGTTTCTTACGTTTACAGAATCGCTCCACAATGCGATTTAATTTGGTGGATGACTGGGGACGCAAAAGTCCTTTTACAGATTCTTGCAAATTCTCGGCAAGAATCATATCTCTCATCTTCAATTCTTCAGCAAGTCGCTCTTTTTCGTTGTGAACCTGTATGAACGAGAAAATGGATGCTACTAGTGTAGTTACTAATATGAGAGAAATAATTAGACGAACAGTAATTTTCATATTGGACCCCTTTTCTAATATTAGAAAATTTAACTCTATCATACGTAGAGGCGCATTACAATACCCCCCTCTTGATTTTTTTCAATTATATATGTATAATTTTGTCAAATTTAATTATTGATTGCTTATATGCCCACTGATCAGAAAAACTGGTATATTCATAAGGAGAAGGAGCGGAAGACCTACGGCCCCTATTCCCTGAGCGAGTTAAAACAACTTATTGAATCCGGCCATGTTGAAGGGCTTGACAAGGCGGCACAAAAGGGCGGGACATGGCAGGCCGCCTATTCTGTGCCCGAACTCTCCCAATTGTTTGTTCACCGTAAACCGAAGACTACCCCCCTGCCCCAGACAAATACAACGGGTTCAATGGCATTTTCAGAATCTGAGAAGAAAGCAGTTTTTGACGTGGAGAAATACAAAAAGCCGGTTGGTATTGCGGTTGGGGCTGTTTTTATTTTATTGTTCTTTGTGTTCGTATTTACCAGGCCGCAGGTATTAGGATTTTTAAAGAACATTTTAGGGAAAAAGTCCCAGGAAATACAGATTGCAGATGTGCCATTAACCGGAACTCCTGAAGAACATGTGATAAAGGCAAGGGCATTTGCGAAGTCCAGGGATCCGCAGGGATTCGCCAGCGCTGAAAATGAATATAAATTGGCGCTGCGGCTTAATGGCTCTTATGAACCGGCATTAACCGGGCTTGCCTGGCTATATTATGAATGGGCGGGCATTGAAAAAAACCCGGCGCGGCTTCAGGATGCAATAAAATTTGCCGACGAGGCGATTAAGATCAATCCCAGAAATGCTGATGCGTACACTGTTTTTGCCTTCACGTACAATGAACTGAATAAACCGGAGGAATCGTTGAAAAACGCAGAGATTGCTTACAGCATCCGGCAGGATGACTGGCGGATAACATACCTCATCGCAAATTTTTATATTCGGGACACGGCCAGGAGAACGGAGTCCGAAGAATTCTTTGAGAAAACAGTGAAAATTAATCCCGAACAGTTTGAGTCGCACAAGCAACTGGCGGTTATGTATGAAGAGGACAAGCGATATGAAGACACCGTGGTTCATCTTGAGAAATTGGCGCAATTAAAGCCAACGGAGGCAGGTTTTTTCTACTCCCTTGGACTCAATTATGCTCGCATTGAGCGCATAAAGAACGCTGTGGAGGCGTACAAAAAATGCATCGGACTTTTGCCAGACCACCTGGATGCGCGGATAAATCTTTCCAGGCTGCTTTTTGAAAAGGTTGAGGACTATGACGATGCAATGAAAAATATAGAGACCCTTCTCTCGGGATACGCTAAACAGCTTTCTGACTTTGACAGGAAGTTTTTTTCTGTTGCCCTTGGAAGAATCTATCTTGCCAAAGAGAGGTTTGACGATGCCATAAAGGCATTTCAGGATGTCCTGAATGCTGACAAGGATCACATAGAGGCGCATTTTTACCTCGGCGATGCCTATTTTGCAAAAGGGATATTCCATGATGCGGAAAGAGAGTATAGGGAGGTTCTGCGGCTCAGCCCCAACTCTGCCGCAGTCCGTCTCAGCCTTGCGCGGGTTATGGATAATCTTGCCCGACGGGATCTGGCAATAGATGAATTAAACACGGTTCTTAAGATTGACCCCTCTTTTGCCGAGGCGCATTACCTGCTCGGCGTCTATAGGGACAAGGACGGCTACTATTATGAGGCAATGGATTTTTACAAAAACGCAATAAAGCACAAACCGGACTATATTGAAGCCCACTATGCCCTTGCGCAGGATGCGTTGAAATTGGGCGAGACCAAGCTTGCAATAAATGAATTTACGGCAGTAAAAGAGATTGACTCAAATTATGAAGATGTTTTGTATTACCTTGCTGAAGCATATTTCGCCGATGGCAATGTGAAATCTGCGGTAAGGGAATACAAGCAATACAAGCGTGATAATCCAAAGGGTAGATTTAAGGACGTGGTTGAGAAAAAACTCAGACATTACAGGTAAAAAGACGCGCACTTTATAACCTGACATTTAATTTTAACGTGTCAAATTATAATTCACTGCGCAAATAAATCAATCAGGATGTCCGGATTGATTTAAAATAAAAAGATATTTTTTAAGCGGGTTTTATGTTAAAATTTTCAAAAATTTAACCCGGGAGGACCTATGGTTTTCAGGCAAGAACTTTTTAAAGATAAGGTTGTCATAGTCACGGGCGGAGGGACCGGTATTGGTAGGGTAATAGCGGAGGAATTCGGTCGGCTTGGGGCAACACTCGTGATATGCAGCAGAAAAAAGGAGAATTTTGCTCCTGCTGTTGAGAAGTTCAGCAAGAATGGTATGGTGTGCATAGGAATTAAATGCGATATAAGGGAGATCGGCGATATTGAATCCATGGTTGACAAAACTTTAGCCAATTTTAAAGGAATTGATATCCTTGTTAATAATGCCGGCGGGCAATTCCCCTCTCCTGCGGAGAACATTTCGCCCAAGGGCTGGGCTGCTGTTATAAACAACAATCTGAATGGCACTTTCAATGTGACTCTCGCGGTGGCAAATCGCTGGATGATTCCACAGCGGAACGGGGTGATTATAAACATTGTTGCTAATATGTGGCGCGGGTTTCCAGGGTTAGCGCATACCGGAGCGGCCCGGGCAGGAGTGGTTAATCTTACCCAAACCCTTGCCGTGGAATGGGCGAGGCACAGGATAAGGGTTAATGCGGTTGCTCCGGGAACAATAGCGACAGAGGGGCTCCGTGTTTATCCGCGGGAGATTGTGGAGATGCAGAGGAATGCTATCCCGTTCAGGCGGTTTGGCAAACCAGAAGAAATTGCCCAGTCAGTGCTTTTTTTATCGTCTCCGGCTGCAGAGTATATAACAGGCGCGACCCTGCGCGTTGACGGCGGTGAGAGCCTGTGGGGAAGCAACTGGCAGATACCGGACGATGAAGATGCCAAGATGGAATCGGAACGGATACTGGACAACATTCTGAACAAAGAGCAATAACATACTGTTTGCATATCGTTATAAATAATGTAAGTCAATCTTATAAATGTCTTACATTTGTGGTATCTATTGAAACAAACAAAATTTGGGGTGAAACCTGAGTTTGGATACGCAGTAGAGATATGGTATTACCATTTGGGATCCGTTACTATCGCCCCCGAGGCAACACCTTACAATATTTATATCGATCAGAAAAAAGTTGACAAAACAAAAAATGTTGGATAAAATCATTAACGATAGAGGAGGTGTCATATGGAGATAACGATTTCTTCAAAGTTTCAGATTGTAATACCCAAACAAGTTAGACGGGATCTGGGGCTTATAAAGGGGCAGAAACTCCAGGTACTTATTAGAAATGGAATTATCTCCCTTATCCCGGACAGGCCTTTCCAGGATTTGAGGGGAGTGCTTGCTGGCATGGATCTTAAAGGGTTAAGGGAGGAGGGGAGGATATAAGGAGGGCTCAATGGTTATAGTAGATTCAAGCGGCTGGATTGAATACTTCAGAAACGGCATGCTCGCGGAACGATTTGAAAAATATCTTGCTGATCTTGCAAAAGTGGTTGTGCCAACAGTGATTATCTACGAGGTATACAAGAAGATCAAGAAGGAAAAGGGCGAAGATCAGGCAGTGCAGATAGTCGGACAAATGCTTAAGGGTAAAGTGGTGACCGCGGATGCTGAACTGATGGTTCTTGCGGGAGATCTTGGTATAAAGCATGCTATTCCAATGGTTGATGCCATTGTGTATGCTACCTCCGTAAGGGAGAAATGCCCTGTTGTAAGTTCAGATCCCCATCTGGAGAAATTGGAGAATGTAGTTTATGTAAATCCGGATAAATACAAGCATACGCCGGGAGTAGGTTGAAATGCTTACGTCTGCACGTAGTGCTTTGCGAACGGGGAATATGCATACATCGGGAGTTTATTCAGGTGCTTGCTGATGTTGTGGTAATCCTGCCGATTGAGGGCGTTTTTACCTATTCCGTTCCTGAGGAGTTAACGCACAGGGATCTCAGAGGATGTATGGTCATGGTGCCCTTTGGGAGGAGAAGAATCAGCGGTATTGTTATTGGCACAAAACCGGATCAGGCTGAGGGGGTTGTTTTAGAAAATATAAAGACTATTGAATCCCTTCTTGATGACGAGCCGGTATTTGATACCGGGATGATCGACTTTTTAAAATGGGTATCCGATTATTATATTTACCCCTTGGGGAAGGTCATGGAAATTGCTCTGCCGCCCAGATCTGCGAGTTTTTCCGTGAAGCGCCTCAGCCTTACGCCGGAAGGGGAAAAGGCATTGGAAAATGCTGAAGCCGGGACTCAGGATAAAAAGGCTTTGGAATGTGCTCAAAGGAAGGTCTCTCTCCGTTACGCAACAGGGGCTGCTGGAATAAAAGAGTCCGGGATAAAGGCTCTGCAGAAGAAGGGGTTGGTTGAAATTAACGAAAAATTGTCAGTTAAACAAGCAAAACAGCGTATGGAAAAATGGATAAAATTGAATCCCAACAGGATTGCGGAATTTCAGGTTTTTGTTAAAGATTTTAAAAAAGGGGCAGGAAAGTTGTTGGAATTTTTAATGGAGCACAACGAGGTTGAAGCAGGCGCACTAAGGAAAAGATTACCTGGCGCGGGCCGGATGCTGCAGGGCTTGCTGAAAAAGGGCTTTATAGAAGAGATTGCAAAAACGCGCAGGCGCGTGCCTGAAGAGGGTATCTTTCCCGATGGCAGGGAGCATATTGATTTGAACGAACACCAACAATCTGCACTTGAGACGATTTCAAGCAGTATAAAGCAGCGGGAATTCGGGGCCTTTCTGCTTTATGGTGTAACTGGCAGCGGCAAGACAGAGATATATTTCAGGGCAATTGATGAGGTGTTGAAACATCGGAGAGGGGCAATCTATCTTGTTCCTGAAATATCCCTTACCCCGCAATTAATCAGCTGGCTCCGTGCCAGATTTGGGGATACCGTTGCAGTACTGCACAGCGGGCTTAGTTTCGGAGAGAGGCACGATGAATGGCAGCGGTTGAGGGCCGGCAAGGCGCAGATTGTTATCGGGGCGCGCTCGGCGGTGTTTGCGCCGCTTAGGGACGCGGGGCTGATCATTGTTGACGAAGAGCATGATTCGTCCTACAAACAAGAGGATAAACTCAGGTATAATGCCAGGGATATCGCCATGGAAAGGGCGAGGCAGAACAATGCGTGCCTTATTCTTGGTTCCGCAACCCCATCGGTGGAGTCGTTTTATAATGCTATAAAGGAGAAGGCGTCCCGTCTTTTAACCCTGCCGGAGAGAGTGGAGAAGAAGTCCCTGCCTTCTGTGGAAATTGTAAATGTGAGAGGGATAAAAAGAGAGATCATTTCCGACAGACTAAAAACAGCGATCTCTGAGACCCTCAGTGCAGGCGAGCAGGCAATCTTGTTTCTGAACAGGCGTGGATTTGCCCCTTTTGTCCTGTGCACGGATTGCGGATATAATTTTATTTGTCCCAATTGCAATGTCTCAATGGTATATCATTCCCAGAACCATTATATAAGGTGCCACTATTGCAACTATACGCTTGGTATGCCAGAAGCCTGCCCCCAGTGCAGGGGGGTAAGACTTAGAAATTTTGGCTGGGGCACGGAACAGGTGGAGGAGGCAGTGAGAAAACTCTTTCCTTCAGCCAGGACTCTCAGGCTTGACAGGGATACCACCCTGCGTAAGGGCAGTCACAGCAGGGCATACATGGAGATGTCCGCTGGCCGGAAGGATATTCTTATTGGCACCCAGATGATAACAAAGGGGTTTCACTTTCCAAAGGTTACACTTGTAGGGATAATACTTGCGGAGCAGGGATTGAACTTCCCGGATTTCAGGGCATCGGAGAGGACATTCCAGCTGATTGTCCAGGTTGCAGGCAGGGCCGGGCGGGGCGATAAGAAGGGGAAAGTAATAATACAGACCTTTGATCCGGAACAGGAGGCAATTACTTGTGCAGGTAAAGGCGATTATATACATTTTTATAACAACGAGATAAAGCACCGGGAAGACCTTTGCTATCCTCCTTTTTCAAGGATTGCAGCAATCAGGGTGAACGGAGGCGACAAGGGAGCTGTAGAGGCTGCATGCAGAAGAATTATTGAGGCAATTAATGGAAGCAGGGAAAGGGATGGTTTGAGCGAATCAGTATCTGTCCTCGGTCCTGCGCCTGCCCCGATATCGCGGCTTAAGGGCGTTCTGCGCTGGCTTATTCTCCTTAAGGCAGAAAAGCAGGATATGCTCCACCCCCTGATCAGAAGCGCATTTTCTCAGATCCAGGGTAGCCTAAAGAATGTCAGGATTGCTATTGATATTGATCCCCAAGCATTGATTTAAAAAAAACCCTTTTACAAAGAAAGGTTGATTTACAGCATAAAACATTCTAATATATATATAAAAATGATTAAAGGAAATTTAAAAGATAAAGACATTTCTGCCGCATTACTTGAATTATACACTCGGGGCGCTACCGGGACACTCCGGCTGAAAAGGGATAACGGACTTAAGAGCATTTTTTTTCAGATGGGCAAACCCATTTTTGCTTCCTCTAACCTCAAAGAAGACAGAATGGGCGCAATGTTATACAAGAAGCAATTGATAAATAAAGAGCAATTGGAGTGGGCTATAGAAGAGATAAAGAAAACGGGCAAGAAGCTCGGAACAGTTCTGGTTGAGGAAGGAATAATTACACCAGAGCAATTAGTGGAAATTGTGATTGCCCAGGTGGAAGAGATCATTATTTCTACTTTTGAATGGGATAGCGGGGAGTATTTTTTTAGTGATGATACGCCTACGCAGGAAGATATAATTACCCTTGAGATGAGCGCAGCCCAAATAATTGTTAAAGGAGTAAAAACAAGGCTTCCTATGCAGAAGATAAGAAAAACCCTCGGTTCCCAAAGAAACATTCTTGGATTCACCCGCAATCCTTCGTACAGATTTAAAGAGATAGAATTGACCAGGGAAGAGGAGGAAATCTTATCATATGTTAACGGAAAGAATAGTATCCATGATATACAGGAGAAAAGCGGGACAGATGAGGAGACTTGCTACCGAATGCTGGCAGCTTTAATGCTCTTGAAATCAATAGAAGTGGTTGGAGAACAAAAGGTCGCTCCTGTTGAGGAGCCATTAAGTGAATTATCTGAGATGGATGAGGGCGAAGATTTGGAATTGGAATTGGAAAGTTCCTCATCAGAAGACCTGATCACCAGCTTAGAAGAAGTGGTTATGGAAGCGCCACCTGAGAAACCCAAACACTCTGCCCCTAAGACCGTTCCGCCGCCAAAGCCTCATGCATCCAAGAGAAATCCCCAGGACGCAAAAAAGTTCTTTGAAAAGGGAAGGGCATTGTTCCAGGAAGGGGAAACTGAGTTAGCCCTTAACGCATTTAAGCGGGCTATTGCCCTGGATCCAACTGTTTATGAATACTATACGGGATTGGGGCTCCTTTATGCTTCCAAGGCAGAAGAGGATCAGGAATACGAAATGCAGGCGCTGGACTGTTTTAAAAAAGCAGTGACGCTAAATCCTAAAGAATCCCGCAATTATTATTACATTGGCGTGATTTTTAAAAACAGGGAAGAATATGAAAAAGCGCGGAATTATTTTAAAAAGGCATTAAATCTAAATCCTGATTTTAAACAAGCAGAACAGCAATTGAGAACACTGGAGGACTAATGGCAATACTTGAGATTGTAAAGTATCCGGCGTCAGTTCTTCTGAAGCAGACTGATCCGGTAACAGTCTTTGATGATAGCTTAAAGCAACTTGCAAGGGATCTGGAGGAAACCATGTATGCCGCTCCAGGTGTGGGGCTCGCCGCGAACCAGGTGGGAATTGCGAAGCGCATTTCTGTTGTAAATATCTTTGGTCCGGAGCGCAGAGATGGGCTCATCGTTTTAATTAATCCGGAAATAATCCGGGCAGAGGGGGAGGAAGAAGCAGAAGAAGGATGCCTGAGCATCCCGGGGGTGTGGGATAAGGTAAATAGGGCTACTTATGTATTAGTAAAAACTAATACTCTGGA
>DATBWZ010000019.1:0-2863 GCA_036514535.1 bacterium | reverse complement strand
GCCCGTATCCGGCTGGGAGACCAGAAGGTCTTCAATATTAACACCCAGTTTTTTGGCATAGTAAACATCAAGGGCATGTTCGGCGTCAACAAATGCCGCTATCCCGCCCAGTTTCTGTGCTTCCGCAATGGTGTGCAGGGTTAAGGTTGTCTTACCGGAAGATTCCGGCCCAAATATCTCCACAACCCTTCCCTTTGGCAATCCACCCACTCCAAGGGCTATATCAAGACCAAGCGAACCAGTAGAAATTACAGGGATTTGTTGAATTCCACCCTCTGCTCCAAGCTTCATTATGGAACCTTTACCAAATTGCTTCTCTATTGTAGTTATTGCCAGTTCCACGGCCTTCTTTTTATTATCTTCAGCAACCATGCCCGCCTCCCGGAATTTTTATTTATATTACTACTATCCTATTTTACCAAATTTAAACTCTTTTAAAACATTATAATTGGGTCCGGCGGGGGTTAATGTGCTTTTATAAACATTCAGCGACGAGACCATATCTTCGCCAAACCTTGCGTCCGCGTAATTCTTGAGAATTTCTTTTAATCCTTCGGCATTTTTGTTTGATCGCAGCCTTCCAAAGGTGACATGGGGGGCAAATCTCCTGTCTTCGCGCGGAAATCCGGCTTCATTCAGGCGATCCTCTATCGCACCCTGTAAATTTCTAAGAGGCTCTAATTCACCTTTTACACCTACCCAAAGCACACGAGGGTTATTGGGCCCGGGGAAACAGCCTGCGCCTTCAAAAGACAATCTAAAAACCGCGGTTTCTTTTATAATCATATTAATTCCTTTATATAATTTATCGTGGTCATGAATAGAAATATTACCTAAAAATTTCATGGTAATGTGTATATTCTCCGGTTTGACCCATTTTGCATCAAGAGACAGCGCCCTCAGTTTTTTCATGAAATCATCAATGGCCCGCCGCGTCTCTTCATTTATGTCAATGGCAATGAATGCCCTGATCTTATCCATTGAATGGCGCTGCCATAATGAGAAACCGGCGTAGAAGGTCAAGCGCTGTGGTTGCGGTCAATGCCCTCACCTTATCACGGGGCATTCCTGCAAAAACATAGTGCTGCGCCGATTCAATATTTC
Organism: bacterium; assembly: GCA_036514535.1. Classification (GTDB taxonomy): domain Bacteria; phylum JAMCPX01; class JAMCPX01; order DATBWZ01; family DATBWZ01; genus DATBWZ01. The sequence continues at coordinate 1,759 of DATBWZ010000019.1, read as the reverse complement.
CTCCTGAAATACCGATAAATACCGTTCCCGCAGGCTTTTCCGCGCTTCCGCCCGATGGCCCGGCTATTCCTGTAACACTGATGCCCACATCGGCGCCGGAATGCTGTCTTACACCATTCGCCATCTCAATTGCAGCCTGCCTGGAAACCGCACCGGACTTCCTCAGGGTATCCTCTTTCACGCCCAAGAGCCTGATCTTTGAATCATTGGAATAGCAAACCAGCGACTGGATAAAATAACGCGAACTGCCGGCAACACGTGTAATTTTTTCGCCGATAAGCCCGCCCGTTATTGATTCCGCTACTGATAGTGTTTTATTCTGCCGGATAAGCAATCTGCCTGCTACTGATTCAAGCGTATCGCCGTTTACACCAAAAATTAAATCTCCCAAAATCCGATTTAATTTTTTATCAATATCAGTAAATAATACGGTTTCAACAGCATCCTTTTTGATTATCCTTGAAAACTTTACATGAACCTCAGGAAAATCGGGAAGAAAGGCAATCTCAAAGCCGCTTATTGGAAAATCCTCCAGCATTTCGCCTATTCTGGATTCCGGCAATCCGAAGATTTTATAGGTTTTTTCTGCAACCTTATATTTTGCCCTTCTTGTAATCAATGGCAGAACTGCGGCATCAACCATTGCCCTGAATTCTCCGGGAACACCGGGAAGGAAGCAGAATTGCGTTTTGCCCTTTTTTATAGCAAAACCGGGGGCTGTTCCTGCGGAATTTATAAGAATTTTTGCACCATCAGGGAAGGTTACCTGTTTTGTGTTGGATTCCGGAAATCCAAAGCCCCTCTTTTCAAAAAATTCTTTCAATCTGGCTAATTCTTTTCTGTTTAAAATCATTTTTTTTCCGAATGTTTTACCAGCTGCTTCGCGCGTCAGATCATCGGATGTTGGGCCAAGACCACCCGAGACAATTACAATATCCACATTGCCAATCAATTTTTTCAATGTGGACGATATTCTGTCCAAATCATCCGGAACTACTTCGTAACTAAGAATTCTAATTCCGTGCGCCTTTCCGTTTAAAGCAAAATACCTCATGTTTGCGTCTTGAACAGATCCGGAAAGAATCTCGTTCCCCACAGTTACAAAAGCCAGAGTACTGGAATTCACATTAACAACCTCAAAATATGCATACAGATATTGGTGTAAATACCGGCAAGAATATCGTCCATAACAACTGCCATGCCTCCGGATAAGCGCCTGTGAGCCAAATTAACCGGGAAAAGCTTTGTAATATCAAAGAACCTGAAAAGGATAAAACCTATAATCATCGCTTGCATGCTGAAGGGCATCCAGGCAAGGGCTACAAGCATTCCAGCGATTTCATCCACCACAATTTTTTTTGCATCCTTTTCGCTGTATATCCTCTCCGCAATTGCGGACGACCAGACAGCGAGAACAGTAATAGTCAGGACGCTGAGAAGGTAGACAGGAAAGCTCATCCTGTGCAACACCATGTAGCAGAGTAATCCCACAATACTGCCGGCAGTCCCAGGCGCAAACGGCACATATCCCGCCCCCAATCCGCTTGAAATCGCAAGGATAATAAATTTCATCTGTAAATAAGATTAGAATCTAAAGAACAAATTGTCAAGGGGGACGCTTCCCAAATTTTTCCCAGAATCTTTCCGTAATTGACAGGCGCTGTGGATAGGGTATAATTTTACATAATAGATGTGGTTAGTTAAACAAAAGATTCTCTTCCTGTGGCTCAGAAAATCGTGGCAGGCGTATCTATTTTTT
>DATBWZ010000018.1:0-8226 GCA_036514535.1 bacterium | reverse complement strand
TCTTCCCACTCCTTGCTGATCTTGGATAGATAATCTACGAAAATAAATGTTGTCCGGCTTCCATCTGAGCGGTGGACCACAATTATATTACTATCAGGAAGTTTCACCCCCGGATTGTTATCTTTAATCTCCGGCGCATTCCATTTTGTAATCTTGCCCAAAAATATGTCTGCGATAGTCACCGGTGTAAACTTAAGAACCGGATTGCCCGGAAGGTTATATGTCAGGATAACCGCGCCAAGAGCTGTCGGTATGTGCAAAATTTTAGAAGCCGCGTCCTGGAGTTGTTCATCGGTCATGTAAGCATCGGATGCGCCAAAATCAATGGTTTTATTCAAAAGCTGACGCTGTCCCCCGCCAGAGCCGATGGACTGATAGTTTACCTTTATGCCATATTCTTTATTATAAATATCAAACATCTTTGAATATAATGGATAAGGAAAGGTCGCGCCTGCACCGAGCAACTCGGTTTTTTCTCCAAAAGTATTCTCTGGTATTATAATCATCCCTGTGAGTAATGTTAATGCGATAATTGTTAAATAGATTTTTTTATTCATGTTTTTTCCTCCTTTTAAAAAATGATCTGGAACTGCATTCTTATTCTGTTATCCTTGTTTCCCTGTTCCTCTGTAAGTTGTGCATAGTCTGTCTGTATCTTCAGTTTGTGCGACTGGATAAAGTAATTTGCTGTCCCGGCAATCTCCTGCGTTTTATCGTTCCCTGTATCCTGATCCGGATCAACCACGGCAAAACGGACTGCTATCTCAATATTTTTGGGGATAATGAACATGCCAGCCTGGATGTTTAACCCCTGGCTTGCAACATCTGTAAGATTTCGGATATCTTCTCTTTTCCAGAAGTAATCTCCAACTACCGATGCCCCATGCCATTTAACTATTCCGTCTGCTGTGATGCCGGTTACATCCTTTGTGAAGTCTTCTTCGTCATCCTTAAATGTAACCCTGCGGTTATAAGCGCCTGCAAAAGCAATTCCCGCCTTTAGGCTTTCAGTAGAATCTGTATCAGATTCGGAATACATATTGAATTTTCCCAACGGATAGATGGCAATCCTGCCTGCGTAGAGATGCCCATTGTTTTCATTCGCAGATTTATTCTTTCCATTTCCGTTAAATATGCCGGCAGCATACTCAAGATAATCATTCAGCGCAAAAGAATAAATCGTTACGCCCTGATCCCTGTTTAGCGCAAATACCCCATTTGTAATTGCCCTGTCAACAAACTGCTGATTTCCCGACGAGGTCAATTCCTGCCTGTTAAATGGGACCTTATACTGCCCTGCCCTTACGCGGAGCACTTTAGCAAGTTTGTAGTTCATATAAAAGTCCTCAAGGCTCACTGCGCTTCCAGCCGCATTTACCTGCACCTTGTAGGTCAGGTCTTCAGAAAAGGCGTTACCCTGAAGAAAGACCTTTGCCCTCTTTACCTGAAACGAACTCTGGTCATCCTGTCCGGATTCCTTATCAAAATCCTCAAAGGTATAACGGAACTGCAGCCTGCTGCCGAGGGATAAGGAAAACTTGGAATCACCGGTCTTGAATGTTAATCCGTGCTTCCCGTAAGAGGTCTGAGCCTCTTCATCGGCAAATATAACGCCGGATACGAACAATGTCAGCAGAATTCCCATAATTTTGTTGCTTTTGATTAATTTCATTTGTATTACCTCCTTTTCCCCCAATTTATAACCATATTATTAACGCAGTATAAATTTTTTGTTAAATTTTGGTTAATAATGAAATTTAGGGATTGAGAGGCAAAGTGATAGTAAATTTCGTCCCCACCCCCGGAGCGCTCTCAACATTTATCTCCCCATTATGCAGAAGCACAATGTGCTTTACAATGGATAACCCAAGGCCAGTTCCTCCGAGTTTCCTTGAACGCGATTTATCCACCACATAGAACCTCTCAAATATCAGTGGGATATGCTCCCTTGGAATGCCGATCCCGGTATCCCTGATTTCTATCTCCACTCCTTTCCCATGATGTTGCAGGGATATTCTTATTTCGCCTTTTTCTGAATATTTTATGGCATTGTCTATGAGATTGATGAGCATCTGCTCCAACCTGTAGGAATCCCCTTTTATCTCAGGAAGATTATTTTCTGCGATGAGCGTAACACGCAAGCCCTTTTCGTTTACTTTCTGGTCAAAAATCTTAAGCGTATTTTCCAACAGGGACTTCAGGTTCACATTGACTAATTCAAGTCTTGCACCCCTGTCTTCCAGTTCAGATATTGCAAGCAGGTCCTGGACGATGTTTATCAGCCTGTCAACATGTGTTTTTATAGTGTCAACATAATGCCTGCTATTACTGCCAAGATTTTCTCCTTCCAGCGTTTCAATAAAACCCTTTATTGCTGTCAGGGGGGTTTTCAATTCATGCGATACATTGATAACAAGATCCTTTTTAATCCTTTCAAGATGCTTTATCCCGGTTATGTTATTAAATACAATTACAATCCTTTCCCCCGGGTTCAGAAAGGTTGCGCTGCAGAGAAAAGTTTTTTCGTCAAATTCAATCTTGTTAGTAAAATTTTTCTTTTCTGCCCGGACAGATTTTATTAGTTCATTCAATTCAGGAATTCTTATTATCTGCCAGTATGGTTTTTCAGTTAGATTGCCCACTTTAAGAAGACCTTTAATGCTATCGTTGCAGAATATAATTTTGCCTTGACTGTCCAGCAGCAACAGCCCTTCCTGAATGGAGGATATTATTGTGTCAACTTCCTCCTTCTGCCGGGATAATTCTTCAAAGTATTTCTTGATCTGCGTTGTCATATAATTAAAGCTATCCGCAAGTTCTTTTAATTCATCCCTGTTTTTTGTAAAGATCTTCATGCCGAAATTTCCCTGGGCAACGTTTCTCGCTGCACTGGCTAAATCCCGGATTGGTTTAGATAAGGTTCTGGACAGCAACAATGCCATTAGCATAAAGAATGCTGTAATAATAAATGCGATCTGAAGGACTTTTGTCTTTAAATTTGTTATCAGGGAATTTATATCTTTTAAAAAAAGACTCAACCTTAAAACGCCGGCAGTGCCTGCATTTTCATCAGTCAACGGGATTGCAATGTAGAGCATATCCTGTTCAACAGTGGTGCTGAATCTGATGGATTCCCCTATTTTCCCCCTCATGGCATCAAATATCTCCGGCCGGGTTGAATGGTTTTCCATTGTCTCAGGAGATTTTTCTGAATCCGCAAGAACCCTGCCATCCGGATCAATAACCGTAATTCTGATATTTATCTTAGGTCCTACGCTTTTAGCTAATCCGTCAAGTTCATTTGTCCTGCCGTTATTCAGAAGCCTTGAAACCTCTGGTGATAAAACAAGCCCCAGATTTTTAAGGTTATTAGCCGAAGTTTCAATGTAGAAATCTTTCAGTGTTCTAAATGAGAAGATCAAAATAAGAAACACAAGGATTAAGATTACAGCAGCGTATCCCCCGGCAATCTTTAGGAAAATTGATCTTTTCATCCCCTGAATTGGTACCCAACCCCCCTCACATTTTTGATAAGATCGCCGGCTGGTCCGAGTTTTTCGCGCAGATTCTTTATATGCACATCCACTGTTCTGTCAACGACGGTTTTTTCATTGCCCCAGAGGTTATCCAGGATCTGGTCGCGGGTAAAAACCCTGCCCCTTTTTTCTATCAGGATTTTTAAAATCCTGAATTCAGTAGAAGTCAAATTTATGTTTTTTCCTTTAACAACAACCTCGTATTTTTGAGGATCAATGCTGAGAATGCCGTCGATTTCAATTTTTTCCGTTGTCTCTGCCTTATCTTTTCTTCTCAACACAGCCCTTACCCTTGCAACAAGCTCCCTTGGAGAAAATGGCTTGGTAATGTAATCGTCAGCTCCTAATTCCAGGCCGAGGACCTTGTCTGTTTCGTCCCCCTTGGCTGTCAGCAGTATTACGGAAGTTCCGGCAAATCTATCTTCTTTTCTCAGGTATTTGCATATCTCCAGTCCGTCTGTGTCGGGCAGCATAAGGTCAAGAATTACCAAATCAGGAATCTGTTTATCAAGAGACTTCAGGAAAGCGCTTCCATCTGAAAATCCCTTTGTAATAAACCCGCTTTTTGTCAGGTGTATGGAAACAAGTTCAATTATATCCGGCTCGTCATCCACAATCGCAATTAGTTTGGACATGTTAAAAAGTATATCTTATCGCAGAATATTTTACAATAACTGAACAATCAACCCATAATTGGGTTATAATAATATCTATGCCTGGAACCATGCTCAGGGAAAATTCTAACATTATCATTGTTGGGGGCGGACCCGCAGGCTGTTTTTTTGCCCTCAAAGTCCTTCGTCTGATGAAGGAACGGGGATTGCGGTTTAATATCAAAATTCTTGAACAGCGCGATTTCTCTGTTGCAGGACCAAAGGGATGCAATATGTGCGCTGGGATTATCGGCGGCAGGGTCGTGGATGGAATAACAGGGTTAGGGGTGGAAATAGACTCAAGAGTCATAAGACAGGATGTCGAGGGTTTCCGGATATATCTTGATGGGATGAACGCAGAGGTTAAAAAACGCGACAGCGACAGGGTTTTCACCGTCTTCAGGGGGCTCGGGCCAACAAGCGCAAGGACAGGCGAAGAATTCGTGGGCCTTGATGCCTTTATGCTCAAGAAGACCATTGATATGGGTGTAGGGTTCAGAAAGGCGGTTGTGCGGAGCATAAAACTCGGCAGGAATATAAATGAATCGCATAATGTGATTTACACTGATGAAGGCGGCAATGAAATAGAGGAAAAAGCTGACCTCGTTGTGATTGCCTGCGGGGTTAATTCTGCGCTGACCAGATCGTTTAATTTTGGCTATGTCCCGCCATCATTCTGGCATACCTGCCAGGGGGAGATTGATCTGCCGGCAAGGAATGAATCCCTCTCCAGGTTTATTCATATCTTCTCCCGTCGGAATTCTCTGTTTCTTTTCACCGCAGTTACACCAAAGGGCAGATTTATGACCATTACCGGTATCGGAAAGTGGGTTAAATTCCAGGATTTGCTTGATGAACTGACTGTGCTCCAGATTAAAAAATTATTTAATACGGATTTAAAAATCTCATGCCACTGCCATCCGAGAATACCTGTAACAACCGCGCGGAACCCCTATTATCACAGGCTGGTGATGGTTGGCGATGCATGCGTATCAAGGTATTTAAAAAACGGGATAGAATCAGCGCTCTTCACTTCCCAATGGGCAGCGGAGTCAGCTATTGTTCACGGTATTGACAGGGACTCATTCCATAGGAATTACCGCCCCCAATTCCATAGTTTTTTAACAAGGGACAACCGGTATGGAAGGGTCATGTTCTTTCTATACAGGGTAACTTCGTCAAACAAATTTTTTTCCAGGACATGCATTAGCGCCTTGAAGCTGGAATCTCAGGACCCTAAAAAAAAGTACTGGATGATGGATATATTATGGCATCTTTTTGCAGGGGATAAACCCTACAGGAAAATATTCGGGAAGACATTTATGATTTGGAAAGCCCTGAGGATGATTAAAAATGCGTGGAGATAATTTAAAAATAGTAAACGGTTCAAGCATTGCTGTTATCGGAGGAGGTCCTGCGGGATGCACCTCGGCATTCATGCTGCTTAGCGAAGCAAAAAAGAAAAATCTGAACATAAAGGTTTATATTTTTGAACCCAAGGATTTTACAGCGCATTACAACCAGTGCGCGGGCGTGCTTTCTCCCCCTGTGGAGGACATTTTTGAAAAAACAGCCGGCATTCCATTTCCTCAACATCTGATAAAGAGGGAAATAACCGGTTATACACTCCATTCGTCAAGGGGAAATTCATTGGATCTGGTGCATGGCAAAGGTACATATGCCACAAGAAGGATTCTCCTTGACAGATTCATGCTGGAGACAGCAAAAAATGCCGGCGCAGAGGTTATAGATTCCAGTGTTACGGGCATTGAATTTCATTATGACGAGGTCAGGATTTACAGCGACAGCAGATTTTTAAGGGTTGATTCTGTGGTCGGAGCTTTCGGGCTTGGGGAGGGATTTGCGGATGTGCTTGAAAAAGCGAGCGCAGCCTTCTTTGGATATATAAGACCGCAGCGGGCGCTGGATACCATTATTACAAAGCTCCATGCTGATAGCTCCATAATTGAGAATAAGATTGGGAACCGCATACATGCGTTCCTGCTTCCTGATTTGAAAGGCGTGGAGTTTGGCGCAATAACTCCAAAGGGCGACCATATCATATTGAACATTGCTGGAAGAGATGTTACATCAAAGGAAATGGACAGTTTTTTGTCGCATCCCGCAGTCAAGAAAGTAATCGGACAGATTAACCTCTCCCCTCTGAATTACTACAGGGGCAGATATCCTATAAAGCCTGCGGAGGGAATTGTTGGCGATCGTTTTGTAGCAGTGGGGGATACTACAGGCTGGGTAAGACCGTATAAGGGCAAGGGAATAAACCTTGCTATAGAGACTGGCGCAAGAGCCGCGCAGGTAATGATTAACAACGGCATATCAGAATCCGATTTCAGAGAATACATGGCTTCTTTCAGGCATTACCAGAATGACTATATCTACGGAAGAATTTTCAGAACCTTGGTTCTCATCTCGCTAAAAACAGGGTTTATGGAAAGGGTTATAAGCATGGCACAGGAAAATCCGGACATAGAGGAAGGCTTTTACAAAGCAGTCTCCGGAGAAGGAAGCTACTCAGAGATACTAAAAACTATCCTTACAGCAAGGAATTCATTAAAATTAATGCTGGAGTTTTTAAAATTTATATGCAGAGTACATTGATTATTTTTTGCTCTTTTTCCAGTCCTCAAGAAATTTCTGGATTCCGATATCAGTAAGTGGATGCTTTGTAAACTGCTCAAGCACCTTGAATGGCACCGTGGCAATGTCCGCGCCCATTAAGGCGGCTTCTAAAACATGCAGGGGATGGCGCACGCTGGCGACAATCACCTCTGTTTCAAATCCGTAATTGTCAAAGATCATGAGTATCTGCTCAACCAGTTCCATTCCCTGATGGGAAATATCGTCCAGCCGCCCCACAAATGGGCTGACATAGGCTGCGCCTGCCTTGGCAGCGAGCAGGGCCTGCAGCGGTGAGAATATCAGAGTTTCATTTACCGGAATGCCTTCATTGTGCAACTCCCTTGTAACCTTTAGCCCTTCCTTGGTGAGCGGAATCTTTATGACGATATTGCTGTGGATGCGGCGCAATTCCCTTGCTTCCCTCAACATGCCGTCTGTATCGCCGGCATTCACCTCTGCGCTTACCGGTCCGTCAACAGCCCTGCAGATCTCCTCAAGTATTTTTACCGGATCGCCAGTCTCTTTTGCGAAGAGGCTCGGGTTTGTGGTAACGCCGTCAATCAGGCCCATTGCCGAGGCTTCTGTAATCTCTTTGAGGTTTGCTGTATCCAGGAAAATCTTCATAATTCCTCCCCGTTATTTTTAAGTTATGCTGTATTGCCTTTCTGATGCAAATCAAAAACGGAAGCCCACACCGCCATAGAACGCATCCTGATCAAAATTGTGCATCTCGGCCGTGAAAAAAACATCTGGATTAACGAAATACTGCACGCCAATAACGATCCCGACCTTGTTTTTTGCCTGCCAGTCCTGGCCGCCGTCAGTATTTTTCACGAGCGTATCGGAATACTTTACTCCAGCATAAGGGATAACGATTTTTGTCAGGTGGACATAGGTGGCAGAAAACTGATAATCAAGCACTATTGAGTTTTCCGGTTTATAATAATCTGCCTGTCCGCCAAAGATAATGTTGTGCTCCTCGGCCGGGTCAAGAAGTGAAAAAGCAACCCCCCCGCCAAAAAGAAAGGCAAGAGGCTTCCGTCCGCTTCCCTTGAATCCGGCGTCCGCAAACCCTGCGTTGCCGTATATTTCAATGCGGTCAAAAGGATTGAAGCCGGCTTTGAAACGGATTTGGACCGAGGAGAAGTCCGTTTCAGCGTCCGGATTGTTGCTCTTGAGTTCCCTTGTAACAACATAGCCAAAACCTGCCTTGAGGGTAACCCTTTCGCCCTGCGGCGGAAGCGTTCCCACATCCATAGCGTAGAGCCGGGTCAGGATTGCCGAAGCAAAAAGAAATGCCAGTGTTTTTTTCATAATGGAAATAAGATACTGTTTTTATTTTTGCAAGTCAAGAGTTTTAGGGATTGCCTTGGGTTTTCCTTGACATACATGCGCGG
>DATBWZ010000017.1:0-10111 GCA_036514535.1 bacterium | reverse complement strand
CAATTCCAGCACTGCCTCTCTTTCCCTTATGGGAACAATCTGGACAGCATCCGCAGGAATATCAGACTCCGCACATGCCTTTTTCAATTCCCCTGCAATAGCCCTGTTGCTATTCAACGCCTCTGTCCCGCCTCTGAGTATAACCGCATTCCCGGACTTAACACATAATCCTGCAGCATCCAAAGTCACATTCGGTCTCGCTTCATAGATAATCAAAATAACTCCAATGGGGATGCGCATCCTGCCAACAACGAGCCCGTTGGGTCTGCGCCACATCTTCGTAATCGCGCCAACCGGATCCGGCAGAGATATTATTTCCATGATCCCCGCTGCTGCAATCTGCAGTCGCTCAGGCGTAAGCGTCAATCTGTCTATCAGAGATGGCTTTAATCCTTTATTCTTTGCTTCCTCCAAATCTGTTTTGTTCGCAGAAATAATTCTGTCCGTATTCCTGATTATTCTTTCAGCCATCCTTTTTAACGCATTATTTTTCATAGAAGATGTCGCCTTTGCGAGGACCCTTGACGCATTACGCGCTTCCTGAGAAATTTTCAGGATCTTCTCTGAAATCATCGTACCCTTTCCTCCAATATGACCATATCATCTCTGTGTATAACCTCATCGGAAATCTTGAAGCCTATTTTATCGTTAATCTCTGTTGTCTTCACCCCGGCAAGTTTGGCTACTTCACCGGATGAATATTTTGTTAAACCCCTGCCGATCTCGGCGCCCTTTTCGGATAAAATCCTGACAGCGCCACCCCTGTCAAAACTGCCAGTAACAGCCCTGACTCCTCCCGGAAGAAGGCTTTTTTGCTGTTCTACAATGGCCTTTCTTGCCCCCTCATCAATAACCACAGCGCCAGATGGCCTGAGGGTAAAAGCAATCCAGAATTTCCTCGCTGTAAGCCTGCCGAACTTCGGGAGAAAGAGTGTGCCAATAGGTTCGCCATTGAATATTTTCGTGATAGATTCTTGTTTCCTTCCGTCTGTTATAATTACCGCGGCGCCCATGGAACAAGCTGAAAGGGCGGCCTCTATCTTTGTTCTCATTCCGCCCACACTGACAACATTTCCTGCCTTTCCCGCCGCCTGCAGCCATCGTTCTGTAATCGTATCCACAAGAGGAACAAACTTTGCATCATTGAATTTTTTAGGGTCCTTATCGTAAAGCCCCTCTATGTCGCTAAGAATGCAGAGAAGATCCGCGTTTACAAGTCCCACAATCTGAGCAGAAAGATTGTCGTTATCTCCAATCCTTATCTCATCTGTTGCCACAGTATCATTTTCATTAACCACAGGTACCACTCCCATTTCAAAGAGTTTATTGAGGGTATTCTTAGCATTTACATACCTTTCCCGGTTAGTAAAATCATCATGGGTAAGCAATATCTGCGCAATTTTTATTCCGTATTTTGCAAAAGCCTGTTCATAGAGGTTCATAAGATAATTCTGTCCGATCGCTGCAGCGGCCTGTTTCTCATCTATTGCAGCGGGATATTTCCTCAGGCTAAGCTTTTCTATTCCTCCGGCAACCGCACCAGACGACACAATAGTCATCCTGCGGCCTGATTTTAACAAATCAGCAATCTCCCCGGCAAGACGGGAAAATATCTTGGGATTAAGCGCCCGGGCTGAATCCACAAGAACCGACGACCCAATCTTTATAACAATATTCTTTGTTTTACGAATAAGTTCTTCCCTGCGGCGCACTATCGTCTCGCCTCCGTTTCACCAAGCACATTAACTATTGCATGAATCAATTTGTCAACCCCTTCACCGTTTACAGCAGAAATAGGATACACCTTTATTCCAATTTTCTCAAAATTTTCTTTAATTCCCGGAAACTTTTCTCTTATCCACGGCTGATCAATCTTGTTCAGCGCCACAATCTCTGTCTTGCCAAGGAGAGTATCTTTATACATCTGCATCTCCTTTCTGAGAAGATTATAATTCTCAACAGCGTCGGCATCTTCATCCTGAAGCGTTACAAGGTGGAGAAGAACCCTGGCCCTTTCAATGTGCTTGAGGAAAGTAATACCAAGACCCGTCCCATCATGCGCTCCCTCTATCAGACCAGGCATATCTGCCATTACAAAAGAAGCAAAGTCTCCGAACTTGACAACCCCGAGATTCGGAGCAAGGGTTGTGAACGGATAGTCTGCGACCTTTGGCTTTGCTGCGGATATCTTAGAAATGAGGGTTGATTTGCCAACATTGGGCATTCCCATAATCCCGACATCGGCAATCAGGTGCAATTCTAACTTTATCCAGAGTTCATCGCCCTCTTGTCCCTTTTCCGCAATACGCGGCGCCCTGCGGACAGAAGTGGTAAATGACGTATTTCCCCTGCCGCCCTTCCCGCTCTTGGCTATAACAAACACTGTTCCGTTTTTTTCCAAATCCACAATTACATTCCCTGTATCCGCATTCTTAACTATTGTGCCGCATGGGACCTTTATTACGAGATCCGGACCGTTTTTGCCGTACTGATCCTTACCCCTGCCATGTTCGCCATTTTTTGCACGGTAATGTCTCTTGTATTTAAAATCAATTAGCGTATTAAGGGAATCATCTGCTTTTAAGATTATATTGCCGCCATTCCCGCCATTCCCGCCATCCGGGCCCCCCCTCGGAACATATTTCTCCCTGCGGAAACTGATACAGCCGTTTCCACCGTCTCCGGCCTTAAGATAAATTTTGGCTTCATCAATGAACTTCATAAGAAATAGCGCGCCTTTTCAGCAATAGCGCTCCCGCTGAGCGCAACTCTATACAAAATACCGCGCTGGTCACCTGCAAATACATGAAATCTGTTGAGCAGAAAAGCACGGCGATTTACCATGTTATAATTTATTAAACTGTGCTGCTAATGTTTACTGCCCTTTTGGAACTACGCTGACCCTGGATTTTTCTCCAGACTTCTGATACGTCACAATTCCATCTATCTTAGAATAGATGGTCCAATCCCTTCCTACTCCCACATTCTGCCCTGGAAGGATCCGCGTCCCCAATTGTTTAACAATTATATTACCGGCGCGGACAAACTCCCCACCGTAAACCTTAACCCCGCGCCTCTGTCCGTTGCTATCTCTACCGTTTCTTGAACTTCCCTGTCCCTTTTTATGCGCCATGGCTCAGGCTCCTACTTTTATTTCTTTTATCTTAACTTCTGTATAATTCTGCCTGTGTCCGATTGTTTTCTTATAATTTTTCCGTCTTTTCTTCTTGAAAGCGATGACCTTCTTTCCCCGCACATTTCCTATCACCTCGCAGGTAACCGCCGCATCCGTCAGAACCGGCCGCCCTATAAGAAGTTTTTCCTTATCCTTGTAGAAAAGGACATCATTGATAGTCACAACATCGCCGGAGTTTGCATCCACCTTTTCAAGATAGACTACATCACCTTCGGCGACCCTGTACTGTTTTCCACCATGTTTTACTATTACATATTTTTCCATAGTCTTTAAACCTTAATGTGTTATTATGGCATAACTATTAAAATTTTGTCAAATAAAATTTAATCTAACCGGCATATTTTTTAAAATCTTTTGACTTTCGCAGCCTTCACTGGTAATATTTCTACAATGAAAAGGGCTTCGCTCCTTTTTTTCGCAATTGTTTTTGTCATTGCAATTCTTGCTATTTCCTGCGGCGATAAAACATCGCCAGGAGGTATATTCTATACCTATAACAGCGGCGGACCGATGGTAATCTTCAATCCCCGGGCAAAACCACTTCCCATTGTTCCATTTCCGAATGACCTGATAACAAGATACGACGGATTATCTCCGACAAAACTGAGGCTTAATCTGCCGCTTAATGCCCGGACAGAACTTGAAAATAATTTAAGGAGAGAAATGAATACCCTTGACGGGTTTGGAATATCCGCTCCCATTACTGTTTCGTTTGACAAACCACTTGATCCGGATACGGCAACCGACAGGAATATATTGGTCATCAATCTGAATGAAAACTCTGAAAATTTCGGAAAGCCGGCAAAAATCTCTTTTGGCAGCGGAGTTTTCCCGCAGAAGATAAAACCATTCAGCTTTTTTGAAAACGATCCGCTCTCATCCTATGATAATATTCTCTATCCTTTTAATGTTTCCGAAGATTACTACTCAAAAAATTCCCTTGAACCATTTTACATTCCAGACGAAAACAGAGGCGTTTATACAATAATCCTCCGTCCCTTGCTGCCACTGGAAGAGGAAACAAAATACGCTGTTGTGCTAACGTCGTTTGTAACCGATTTCAGAGGAAACACCGTTCAGTCCCCATTCCCATACACAAACCACATCATGCAGACAGGGGATATTCTCAAACTTGTGGAGGGAACGCCTTCCATAATAAACCGTCTGGGATTTGAGGACAACCAGATAGCCTTTGCATGGACATTCACGACCCAGAGTGTAACAAGGGATCTTTTTACTATCCGCCAGGGGATGAGCGGGAAGGGCAGTATGTCCTACCTTGAAAAATTATTTCCGCCCGCGATCTCAAGCATAAGCAAACTTAATGCCGGCTGCGGAGAGATAATATCGCCGTTTACGATTAAGGCTGACGATCTCTCCGCAGCACTCAAGGGTTTTATGGGCGCCATCGCCACTCTTGGCACTGACATCGCAGACGTTCCGCTTTCATATTTCCTGGATTTCAGTTCTGTGGATTATTTTGTGTTTGGCAGTTATAAAGCCCCTTCCTTTATCTCAAATAAAGGGAGGGGTTTCCAGATTATCCCTATAACCGGTCAGGCGGAAATTTCATCTGACAAAGTAACATTCTTTGCCGCAATTCCCAGGGAAACAGATAAATACAAACAACCCTTTCCGGTGATGATATTCGGTCACGGCAACGCCGAATCGCGGCTGGATGCAGTTGCAATAGCAAATAGGTTCGCAAAATACGGAATTGCTACTGTAGGAATAGATGCTGTTGGCCATGGCCCTGCTGACTATATTTCCTGGTTGTGCGGAAGCGAGGAAGGGATGAAGAGCTCAATGGAAAAAAAATTCGGCATACCCAAAACAGCTTTTGAAGCAGTCGTGGCCGGATTTATTGTACCTGAAGTTATAAAACCGGTTTCCGAAGCCCTTTGTATTCCGATTCCCCCGGAAAAGACATGTTATACCGACGCATCGGGAAAAGAGGTATGCGAGAGCAACTGGAGGGCGGTAATCTCCGCATTTATCTCCAACGGACTAATTCATGCCCTGGCATGCGAAGGCAGGGCCAGCGATACTGATAATGACACTGTTCCTGATTCGGGCGGGGACTTCTTCACCTATGATCCTCTCATTACACGGGATAACCTGCGCCAGACCGTGGTTGATCAGATGCAATTAGTAAGAACAATTAAAAACCTTGGCGCTATGTACAATTCTCCGGTGGGTCTTAACAACGGGGATTTCAATGGTGACGGGATTTTAGATATAGGCGGACAAAACAATACTGTATTTTATTCCGGTCAATCCCTGGGAGGAATCCTCGGAGGCATACTCACAGCAGTGGAACCCGACATCCATAGGAGCGTATTAAATGTCCCTGGCGGAGGATTGACAGACATAATGGCAAAGTCCGCGCTCCCGGATATAACCATGCGGATATTCAAAAAAATCGCGGGTCCAGTCATAACTGGAAGCCCTGGCAATGACGGTTTTGCCATCAGATTCAACAATGAGAAAGAGCCCTTCGCAACTATATCTTCTCCGCTTAATGGCAGCAACACAGTAATACTTGCAAACCTGACAAAGAGCATAACAAGAAGCGCCGCTGCTGCGGAGAACGGGAGATTCTGGATCAACATTCCTGCCGATGAAGCCGACATAATAAACCTTAAAATAACCAATGGCAGCGGCGATGCGATTTTTGTCCGGAGCATTGCGGTTGACAGCAACAGAAGCGGAATGGGCTACAGCAGAAATTCTTTTGAATTTGAGAAATTGATGGAGATGTCGCAGATGGCTATTGACGCCAGCGACCCGTTTAATTATGCAATCCATTACAACAATCTGGAGCACTCCTGCACTCAGAGCAAAAGGGGCGCTGAAACCATAAACGAATGCTACAGAAATTCAACCCTTACAGGTTACCCGGAAAAGGGGGTGCTGGTTCAGGTTTATGCAGGGGATACCATTGTTCCTGTTTCAACCGGAATCAACATTGCCAGGGCTGCGGGATTGATTGACAACAATACAATGAGGGAATACATCTCCAGCGGGGCAATTGCAGGCTTGATAAATAATTACAGCAATTACTTTAAATCAACCTCAAATATTTTCGGCAATCAGGAATTGCTTTCCCCCCTGCGGAAAAACAGCGGGGACTGGGTTTCCGCGCTTAGAATGCATCTTACAGACAGCCATGGATATTTCCTCCTTCCGGAGGGGACAGAGGATGCAGGAATGGACGGATGCGCGGATTACCTTGAGAATGGCAGCGGGGGCTGCACCTCAGATTTTTCCCTGTCGCCCTATGATCCCAAAACAAATCCGGACCCGAACAATGACAATTACTGCGCTGCAACTAATTCCTCAGGAACCGAAAACAACCTTAACCTTGACACGGGCGAAGATGAGATATCCGCCGGAGGCAAGCGCTTTCTTGACAGCATTCTGGAGATTGATTATACCCTTGCGGCGCAGATGCAATCAATTCTGTTCTTCAGGTACTGCAATATAGTTGACAATTACCAGATTCTCCTTCAGTCGCCACAGTGCAAAATTGACATACCATATGAAGATTGCACAGAGAAGTAACTTACACATGGGGGAAACAGGGGGACACTTCCCGTATTATTTTTCCCTTTCTTCTTTTGCCGACTGCCCTTCTTAGGAAATAGTTCCCGTTTTAATATCCTCTCCAAAATATGGGAAGTGTCCCTTTTCCGCCCCTGCGGATTGAATTATGCGGTTTTATATTTCACAGGAAGAATTTTATCAAGGGCAACCACTTTTGAAGCATTGAGAATTTCAATTCCAATAATTCTGTCTTTTTCTCCTATATCTAAAACTACATCTTCTGAAACACGCCTGTTAATAACATTTTGCTTTTCATCATCCAGTCGTATGTAGAGAAGGTCTGTCTGATTGTTATATACGATATTCATTTTAACACCTCCCATTTACCATAAAATACATATACTGTCACTGTGATTATTGTATTTCCTTGAAGGGTATGCTCATCAATCTGGATTTCCTTTACTTATTTATTATATTGATAATCTAATGTTATATCAATCTTTTTCGCCTATTTCCCCGGACGCCGAGAAATATGGGAGGGTTTCATGTAGTGTTTCATACAAAAATCTAAGTGATTTCACAAATCAGGACACATATATCATTAAGGTTACAACATCTTCTTATGGGGAGTTAAGTATAAGTGTTCCTATGAGTAATGTAAAATTTCTTGCGCCAGTTCACATTACTTCTCCATTTGATTCGGAAGCAATAACAGACAAATCGCAATTGCCGGCAAAGGTTACCCTCAGCAATAGTAGTTTTACGCTTATATGGGATGAAATTGATGGAGCAACTGGATATACTGTCTCATCGCCAGAACTGGGGTTGAGTAAATACATCAAGGGAAACATTACAATCTCAAAGCAATAAGATTATCATTACCTTCAACAACAGCGGTTTTGCCGGGCACATTTAAGTATAATTTTTCGCTTGCACTTGATGGGGTGTTTTTATATAATTTTCATAAAAGTGGGAACAAATAACAACAATAATAATCGCGAGCACTGGGGGACAAGGATCGGGCTGGTGCTCGCCATGGCGGGGAATGCCATCGGATTGGGCAATTTATTGCGTTTCCCTGTTCAGGCGGCAAACAACGGCGGCTCCGCATTCATGATTCCTTATTTTATATCCCTTTTACTACTTGGAATTCCCCTCATGTGGGTTGAATGGGGGATCGGAAGATACGGCGGAATACTCGGACATGGCACTGCTCCGGGAATGTTTGACACTCTGTGGAAGAACAGGGCAGCAAAATATCTTGGCATTCTGAGCATTTTTCTTCCGCTGGTGATATTGACCTATTACACATACATAGCCTCATGGACAATCGGATACAGCATGGCCTCACTTATGGGGCTTATGCCGAAAGCAACGCAACTCCTGAATGCGAGCCCTAAAGAAGTACTGTTGCCGTATCAGGACCTTCTCTCGAATTTCATAGGAACGGGCAGCAGCGGTTTTCTCCTGACACCCAAACTATCCACCTACACCTTTTTTCTATTTACCCTTTTTATTTCAATGTGGATATTGTCAAAGGGGATTACGGAAGGAATAGAAAAGCTAAACAGGGTCGCAATCCCTGCCTTGTTCTTTATGGCATTAATACTTTTTATCAGGGTGCTCACCCTTGGAGACCCTGTTAGAGAGGGACAAAATCCTATAACCGGACTGGCTGTCCTCTGGGAACCGGATCTATCGGGAATTTTTAATCCTAAAATCTGGCTCGCCGCTGCGGGACAGATATTTTTTACACTAAGCCTTGGGCTTGGAGCAATACTCACCTACGCAAGTTACCTGAAAAAAGACGACGATATCGCTCTGAATGGACTATCAGTCACGTCACTAAACGAAGTTGCAGAAGTAATACTGGGAGGCACAATAGCGATCGTCTCTGCTGTCGTTTTTTTTGGCGCATCAAGCATAAAGGAGATCACCGGAGGCTCATTCCAGCTGGGATTCATCAGCATGCCCGCGATATTTTCAAAAATATTATGGGGGGAATTTTTCGGCTTTATATGGTTCCTGCTCCTTTATTTAGCTGCGCTTACATCAATTGTCGCCCTTGCACAGCCTGCTATCGCATTTTTTGAGGACGAACTCGGATGGGCAAGGAAGAAATCGGTTATTATCCTTGGAATATTCTTCTTTGTCTTTGCGCACATTTCGATCTTCCTAAAGGGTGCGCTGGATGAACTGGATTTCTGGGCAGGAACATTTGGGCTTGTCTGGCTTGCGCTGTTTGAAGTCATTATCTTTTTCTGGATATTCGGAGCAGAAAAAGCATGGAACGAGATAAATCGCGGCGCCCAGATAAAAATCCCCCGTTTCCTGTTTTACATAACGAAATACATTACGCCCCTGTTTCTTATTGTAATCCTTTTTACCTGGACATATAAAGAACTACCAAACATAGTAAAAACTGGAAGTCCGGGGGTAACAATCGCGAGGATATTCATGATCCTGCTCCTGATTTTTCATTTGATTCTTGTCAGAATCGCATGGAAGAGGAGAACCGCAGAACAATGACCATTTTCGGCTGGATGTTTCTTACTATCTTCTGGGGCGGATTGTTCATCCTTACAATTTTCTGCATGAAAAAAATACTGTTAAAAGAAAAATGAGGGATACGGCGCTTCTACGGGAGAGCATGTAAAATATTAATCCACCCGCCAGTAAAGCACTTCCACTTTGCCGTCATCATACCTCTGAAAAACTGCTCTGATTATGCATGATACGCCGCCAGCGCCGCCGCCGGCAATTCCTTCGGAAATTACGGCAAATGTATCGCTTCGAACACTTACAGAAACTCCGGGTTCCAGTTCCAATCCCAGGCCTGAAAGATAACTCGTAAATGCATTTGGGCTTCCCATATGTTGTTTTTCTATATCCTTCACAATTGCATTAGCAGCCTCCTCATCGGCATCCTTTACAATCGCCATGATAACCTGCGGCGGCGCTGTGTTTATATTTATCTGCCAGTTTATCGCCTGCGCACCCTCAACATACCTTCTACTGGGAAACACAGTAAGGTATGTAGAAAACACAGGAAGATCAGGAGCCGCACCGGCAATCCTAATATACTCAAGGTAGTCAATTCCGTTCAGCAAACCAAGCTCGGTAAGCGTCTCCATCTGTGCATTTTTAGCCCCATCCTCCCATTCCCCCTCAAGATCGCCATCAATCCAATCCGCGATTTTATTCGTTATCTCTTCGCTATCCTTTACCTCCAGGTTTTCAAACAATTTTTTGGTAAGCCGCACCATATTCTCGTTCCTGGAGCCATCCATTCCAGTAATCATGTTGAGATTAAATTTCCCGCCTTCATCATCAATTTTTAGCAAAATACTGCCGTTTTTGAAGGGATTG
>DATBWZ010000016.1:0-21287 GCA_036514535.1 bacterium | reverse complement strand
TCCATTGAAACGGCAACAGGAGTGGATATCATAGTTGATGATACTCCGGAAGCGGTAATAATATCTTCTTTTGACCCCCAGAGAAGAGAGATAGCAAGATTAGCCCTTGAGAAACTGATTTCAGATGGCCGCATACATCCTGGAAGGATTGAGGAAGTAGTTGAGAAGACTTCAAAAGAGGTTGAGAAAACTATAAAGGAAGCCGGAGA
Source organism: bacterium (assembly GCA_036514535.1). Taxonomy (GTDB): domain Bacteria; phylum JAMCPX01; class JAMCPX01; order DATBWZ01; family DATBWZ01; genus DATBWZ01. Next base: position 21,078 of record DATBWZ010000016.1, on the reverse strand, counting down.
GCGTGCTGTTTTTGATCTTGGACTTCACGGTATCCATCCGGAAATAATAAGATTGCTCGGTAGGTTGAGATACCGCAGCAGTTATTCCCAGAATGTTTATGCGCATTCAATGGAGGTTGCCTTTATCTGCGGGATAATGGCATCCGAATTGGGATTAAACATTAAGCAGGCGAAACGAGCGGCTCTGCTGCACGATATTGGAAAATCGGTTGACCACGAAATAGAAGGAACGCATGCTTCAATAGGTGGGGAGCTTGCCAAGAAATACGGCGAGTCCCAGCGTATTGTTGAAGCAATTGCAGAACACCACAACGATTCGCCGAGCAATATTCTCGCTGTGCTCATTCAGGCATCGGATACTCTTTCCGCTGCGAGGCCAGGTGTGCGCAAGGAGATTTGGGAAACCTATGTTAAGAGGCTTAATGACATGGAAAGAATTGCGAAAGCTATTCCAGGCATTGATAAATGTTATGCTATACAAGCAGGAAGGGAACTGCGGGTTATAGTTATGCCTGATAAGATTAAGGACGATGGAATTGGGCTTGTTTCCAGGGAAATAGCTAAAAAAATTGAAGCAGAGGTCGCTTACCCGGGACAGATCAAGGTTACAGTCATAAGGGAGTTAAGATCAGTGGAGTATGCGAAATGAAGGTGTTGCTCATCAGTGATATTATAGGCTCTGCCGGAAGAGCTGTTGTAAAAAAACTTCTTCCCGGACTGGTAAGGGGGAAAAAAATTGACCTTGTTATCGCCAACTGTGAAAACGCTTCCGGAGGTTTTGGTTTAACGCAAAAGACTATGGATGAACTCTTTTCTTCCGGTATCCATATTCTTACCTCTGGAAACCATATTTGGGATAAAAAAGAGATACTTGGGTTTATATTTAAAGAGTCAAGGCTATTGAGACCGGCGAACTATCCTCCCGATGCGCCGGGATTTACATATACAACATTTACTACTTCCGCAGGGACAAAGTGTATAATATTTAATCTTATGGGCAGGGTTTTTATGTCCCCTATTGACTGCCCTTTCAGGACTGCGGACATGCTTATTGAAAAATTAAAGCATGATGCAAAAATAATGATTTTGGATTTTCATGCTGAGGCAACATCAGAGAAGATAGCCATGGGCTGGTATCTTCAGGGAAGGGTGAGCGCTGTGATCGGCACTCATACTCATGTCCAGACTGCGGATGAAAGGATTTTGCCCCTTGGTACTGCATACATTACCGATGCAGGAATGACAGGATCGCTTGATTCTGTTATAGGTATGAAAAGGGAGCAGGCAATTTCAAGGTTTCTTACCTTTATCCCAAGCAGATTTGAGGTTGCTAAAGAAAACATTGAATTACAGGGGGTGATTGTTGATATTGATGATGAGACAGGAAAAGGGCTTTCTATTGAGAGGGTGAGACGAAAACTTGAGGATCTTCAGGAATAATAAATGCTAAAACTTTCCCTTTCAAAACGAGGATTTATGCTGTCCGTTTTTGTTACTATAATTGTTCTTATTATTATGTTTATAAATCCTGATGTCCTGCAGTTGATTGAATTAAAAACATACGACCTGAGAATGCAATTAAGAGGAAGCCGGTTGCCTTCTAAGGATATTGCGATAGTTGCCGTTGATGAGAAAAGCCTGGGTTCGCCACTACTGGGCAGATGGCCGTGGTCAAGGGCAAGGATAGCAGATATTATAAAAATTATTAACAATGCAGAAGCTAAGGTAATAGTTTTTGATATGGTTTTTGCTGAGCCTGACAAAACAGGCATGGAGGCGAAAACAGGGCTTGAAGATGCTCTCCAGAAACTTGAATTGTTCAATCTCCGGGAAACAGAGATTCCCGAGGCAGAACTGAACAAGGCAATAAAAATAATTACTTCGCTCAAGTATCGTCTGGATTTTAGTGATGAGGATCTTTTGAAACTTTCTGGTCTGTTAAATGTTCCCAGATCATTAAAAGAATACAGGGAATACCTTGTCAACAGCATTTCCAGATCCGAAACGGACGACTATCTTGCAGGTGTGCTAAAACCTTATAGAAATGTTGTTCTGGGATATTATTTTAAAAGGGATAATGGACCGGATTTTACCGAAGATGAGACGTTTTTGAATTCGCTGGCTCTTTCAAAAATAAAAATTATCAAAAAAATAGCGAAAAACGCTGATGTGATAAGCGTTCCGGAGTATAAAAGTGTGGTTAATAATATACCGGCAATAACCGATGCGTCATCGCATTTTGGATTTTTTAACGCAGAGCCTGATGCGGATGGAGCCTACCGGTGGGCGAATCTTGTTGCCTCCTTTAACGGGGATTTTTATCCTTCGCTCCCGCTTGAGGCAGCCGGCATCTATTTTGATTCTCCGATCGTATTGCATATTGACAACATGGGAATAAAGAACATATCTGTCGGAAGGTCATTTATACCTGCTGATGAAATGGGAAGAATGCTTGTTAATTTTTATGGTAAATCGCAAAAGGATTTGTCGGCAGAAAAAAATACCCAGGGTTTTAAATATTACAGCGCAATTGATGTTCTGAATAATTCCTTTCCTCCCGATGCATTCAAAAATAAGATAGTGTTTTTTGGAACAACAGCAATAGGTATATATGATATCAGGCCCACTCCGTATGATAATCTATTTCCCGGAGTTGAGATCCATGCCTCTGTTCTCAGCAACATCCTGAACAAGGAGTTTCTTGTTAAACCCAGCTGGGGTGTAATATTTGATCTGTGCATAATAATTATGCTGGGACTTATGCTTGGGCTTTTATTCCCGGGAATCAGGGCAAACATTATTCCTGTTTTTTTAATTGGTTTTGTTGTCATGTATTATTTTCTTGACTGGTTTATTTTTAAGGTAGGGGGAGTCTGGCTCAGTTTTATCTACCCGAACCTTGAGATAATCACTGTCTCTTTTGCAATGGTTATATTCAAATATATGACAGAAGAAAAGACCAGAAAGGAGTACAAACACGCATTTCAGCATTACCTCAGTCCAAACTTGGTAGACGAAATTCTTAAAGATCCCTCTCAACTCCGGCTCGGCGGTGAAAAAAAGGAATTAAGTGTGATGTTTTCAGACATACGCGGATTTACAAGCCTTTCCGAAGGGTTGACACCGGAGACCGTGGTAAGTATACTGAACGAATATTTAACCCCCATGACCAATGTTGTATTCAATAACGGAGGATTGCTTAATAAATATATGGGAGATGCAATAATGGCTGTTTTCGGTGCGCCGATCTACAATGAAAAACATGCTGTCCATGCATGCAATACCGCACTCGGTATGCTTGCAGAATTAAAGAAACTCCACAATAAGTGGCGGTATGAAAAAAAGCCGCTCTTTGATATTGGAGTGGGAATAAATACAGGATTTATGCATATTGGTAATATGGGGTCAAAAGACCTTTTTGATTACACCGTAATTGGAGATGCTGTAAATCTTGCATCAAGGCTGGAAGGGATCAACAAGATCTACGGTACCTCCATAATTATCAGCGAACATACTTATGCAAAAACAGGGAATAATTTTATTTGCAGGGAGATAGATCTTGTCCGTGTTAAGGGAAAAGCCACTCCTGTAAGGGTGTACGAACTTGTGGACCTGAATATGGGAAACAGTCCGGAATGGATAACTTATTATGAGAGTGGACTTAAGTTTTACAGGGAAAGGAAATGGCAGGATGCTATATCAGCTTTTGAGATGGTTCTGAGCCTCAGAGCCGGAGATGGACCTGCAGCATTCTTTGTTAAGAGATGCAGATTGTTGAAAGAAAATGCCCCTGGTTCTGAATGGGAACCGATACTGGATATTTCAGAAAAGTAAGATTTTATGGCGCTGGATAAAGAGAAAATAAGAGAAGATGCTCAACTGTTCATCAAAGAGTCCCAGTGGGATAAGGCGCTTGTTGAGTACCAAAAACTCAAAGTTCTTGAAGCTGGACTTCCGGATGTTCATGCAGATATCGCCATAGTGTATCAGAACCTTAATGAAACTGACAAGGCTGCGCAGGAGTTTGCCCGCGCAGGCAGGTTGTTTGAAAAGGCTAATGATAAAGAACAGGCAATCCGGATGTATGAAAATGCCCTCCAGTTAAAATCTGACCAGAAGGATATCCTGAAGGCCATTAGCATATTGAGAGAATCCCGTATCAAAGCGCCGCTCATAAAAACAGCAGAAACGAAAAAAGGGAATATAGAAGGAGAAACCGCAAAAAAAGATACGGGAAGATCTCTGCTATCAATACCACTTTTTTCGGATCTTGACGAAAGCGAATTTAATGAGCTCATCAGAGTATCAAAGAAAAGGTCTTTTGTTAAAAACGAGGTTATAGTTGAAGAAGGAAGCCCGGGCGATTCCATTTTTTTTATAGTATCCGGAGAGGTGGGAATTTTCAAAAAAGGATACAGGGGAGAACCTCTATGGTTAAACACCCTTAGCGATGGGGATTTTTTCGGCGAATTGGCTTATTTTTCCAAGACAGTAAGACAGGCAAGTGTTATAGCAACAGTAGAAACTGAGATTATAGAAATGGGAAGATCTGAACTGGAATCGGTCTGCGAGCTGTTTCCCAAAATTACCGAATCTCTGATTGAGTTTTACAAAATGCGGGTCCTTGATACTATTGTAGCAATTGTTCCCATATTTAAATCGTTGCAGCCACAGCAGAGAAGAAAGTTAATATCAAGATTTGAATTGAATGTAATCCCGGCAGGGAACATAATAATAGAGGAAAAAAAGCAGGGCGGCGCATTATATCTGATTAAAGACGGAACTGTTAATGTAATTACGAAGGCTTATGATGGCAGGGATGTGCTTCTATCTCAACTGAAAGAAGGGGATTTTTTCGGCGAAGTTTCCTTGTTTATGATGGTTCCCGCTACGGCAAGTGTTGTGGCTGAGAACGATGTCCGTCTGATGAAACTTTCTCAGGAAAACTTCAAATGGATGCTGGATGAATATCCGTTTCTCAGGAGGACATTAAAGGATCACATTGAAAAAAGGGCAGAATCAGCAATAGGATCCATTATGCTCTTTTATGAGCATGAAAATGATACGGTAAAAATTTAAATAGTATTTGGCGAAAAGATGGAAGATAGAGAAAAAATTATAAAAACTGTAAAAGACCTTGTGGATAAGGGGGATTTATCAAGGGCAACATTTGAATTAAAAAGATATATGAGTTTAAATAGGACGGATCTTGCAGTGAAATCAAAACTTGCAGATATCTATTTGAAATCAGGAGAAAAAATGCAGGCTAAAGTTCTTTACAGTGAAATAGCCAGCGAGTACGCTAATAAAGGCTTTTTGATTCAGGCAATCGCAGCAAACAAAAGGATACTTGAGATTGATCCGGGTCATAAAGAAACACAAAAATCTCTTGCACACTTTTATGCCCAGAAGGCAAAGAAAACATTGGAAGTGGAAGTGCCGGATGAAAAAGCAGAAATTTCGACGGCGGAGATAAAAGAAGATGTTGAAGATATAGAAATTGGGAGTGCAGATGAACCGGCTGTTGCGCCATTGCCTAAATTCCCTCTTTTTTCTGACTTGGCAGAGGATGAATTTATTGCAATAGTGAATGAGATGAAATCTCGCGTATTTTATGCCCAGAGTATAATTTTTAAAGAGGGAGACAGTGGAGATTCCATATATCTGATAGGTTCGGGTAAGGTGAATATATATAAAAGGGATTCAGCAGGCAAACAGGTTTTATTGAGGGTGATAAATACTGGGGACTTTTTCGGGGAGTTTGGATATTTTGCCAATTCAGTCAGGAATTTCTCAGCTATTGCATCGGAAGAAGCCCATCTTTTGGAACTTACCAGGGATGATATTGAATTGCTTATTGGAAAATTTCCCGGGGTGAGCAATGCCCTTGTGGAATTTTACAAGAAGCGGGTGCTTGATACTATACTGGGTGTAACTCCGGTATTCAGGGATCTTCCATATATAGAGAGGGAAAAATTCTTGCCGAAATTCCAATTAAAGATAGGGAAAGCAGGCAATCATATAATAAAAGAAGGAGACCCAGGCGGAAGCATGTTTGTAATTGTAAGCGGGAAGGTGGAAGTATGGACATATAAAGGGGGCAAAAAGATCGTCCTTGCTACTCTTAAAGAAGGAGATGTGTTCGGCGAAATATCGGTTGTGACTGGTGAAGTTAGAACAGCTACTGTAACCGCGGTTAAAGAATGCAGGTTGATGCAGTTAAATAAGGGCGATTTTGATGAGATTGCAGGTCTTTATCCAAATGTTCTCAGGGTTACAAAAAATATACTTGAACAAAGGCTGTCTGACACCCTTGCTCAGGTGGTGACTTCCGAAAAAAAGGAACTTATATAGATGAATTCCCTTCAAAAAGAAAAGACAGGATATCTTAAAAAAGAAATAAAGTTCTACAGGAGATTGGGATTACTATATCTGTCACTTGGAAATTCGGACAGGCTGTTAAAAATTATGCTTAATTTTATTATCCGGCATATGAACGTAGAAGCGGGAACTCTCTTTCTTCTAGATTCAACGAATAAAAACATTGTCTTTAATGTTGTGAGCGGAAAAGCGAGAAGGAAATTGATTGGAGAAAAATTGCCCGTGGGCGCAGGTATAGCAGGTTATGTTGTGAAAACCGGTAAGCCATATCTTACCAAAAATGCAAAGAATGACAAAAGATGGTTAAGGGAAATTGGAGATTCAATCAGATTCAAAACGAGGGATGTTCTGTGCGTTCCTTTGTACGGACTTGATGGAATAATAGGTACAGTTGAAGTGATCAATAAAAAAGGACGGAAGGGGTTTACTGACAGCGATATGTATTTTTTGAAATCGGGGGCAGGACAACTTGGAGTTTTGATTGAGCATGCAAGATTTCTGAAAGAAGCGAATCAAAGGGTAACTCAACTGGATCTTCTCCGCAATATAGGGAAAGTAATTAATTCAACACTTAAACAGGGTGAGATTCGCGGAAGAACAATTGAATCAATTACGAGATTGTTAAACTGTGAAGCTGGATCTCTGCTTCTTTTGGACGAAAATACACGAGAATTGTATTTTGATGTCACTCATGGCGAGAGGGGGGCAGAGATCAAAAGAATAAGGTTAAAACTTGGAGAAGGAATCGCTGGATGGGTGGCGGAAAAAAGCAAATCAGTGATTGTTAATAATGTTGGTGCGGATAAAAGATTTTATTCCAAAGCCGATAAGGTTTCTCAGTTTGTGACGCGAAATATAGTCTGCGTTCCCATAAGACTGAAAGGCAAGGTGATAGGTGTTATTGAGGCAATCAATAAGGAGAGCGGCGGTTTTACGAAAACAGATCAGGAACTGCTTAGTTATCTTGCGGATCAGGTTGCAGTAGCAATTGAGAATTCAAATCTTTACGAAGATCTGAGAGTAACATTTTTGGAAACATCGGAATCGCTTGCGGAGGCAATTGAGCAGCGGGACCCGTACACTGGGGGACATACGCGGCGGGTGCTGAATTATTGTGTTGCTACTGGTATAGAAATGCGATTAACCGATGAAGAAATGGATAACCTCCGACTTTCTGCAATTCTTCATGATATAGGGAAAATAGGAGTGGAGGACAGGATTTTAAGAAAACCAGGGGTGTTGGATGAAGTTGAGTTTGCCAGCATGAAGAAACATCCTGAGATAGGTGCTGAGATAATCAGACATATTAAAAAATTAGAAGGTGTAATTCCGGGCATTCTTTATCATCAGGAAAAATATAATGGGAATGGGTATCCTTCCGGGGCTAAAAACGGCGATATACCATTGTCTGCAAGGATTATTTCCGTTTGTGATACCTTTGACGCAATGACAACCAACAGACCGTACAGAAAGGGGCTTAACGTCCAGGCTGCGCTTGATGAATTAAAACACTTCTCCGGCATCCAGTTTGATCCTGATGTTATTGACGCATTTATTTCTGCTTATAAAAAAGGCAAAATTAAACCGGAGGCGGATTGACTTTTAAAAAGGGTATGATAAACTTTTAAAAACATGAATGGAAAAGATGAATTATTTGAGCAGTTTGGTAAATTGTACCATAAGGGCACCAAAATCTTCAATGACGGGGATTTGGGAAACAATGTCTTTATCATACAATCAGGCAAGGTTCGAATTTATAAAATTATAGATGGTACTGATAAAACTCTCTCTATACTTGGTCCAGGAGATTTTCTTGGCGAGATGGCGGTTCTTGAGAAGAAACCGCGTTCAGCATCTGCTGAGGCAATGGAGGATAGCAAGGTGTTGATTCTTGATCCACAGACATTTGAGGAACTTATAAAGACCAACGGAGAAATAGGGTTGAGGATTATCAAAAAACTTATTCAGCGATTAAGGACAGCGGATTCGTTGATTGAATGCATATTTATAAATGATCCGCTTCAGAGAATAGTCTCACTTCTTGCATCGTTTGGCGAAGGGGCAGTTGTAGCACAGAACAAGTGCGATATCGGCATGGGTATTGGAGAAATAGCAAAACTTGCAGGGATGAATGCTCCTTCGGTTGAGGCAGTTATGGAAAAATTACAGAGTCTAAAGATTATTTCCTTCCAGAATAAAAACATACATATTGCTGATTATAACGGATTGTTAAACTATAAAGAGATATTGGGCATTAAAAATTAATGCGGAGGAAAGATGCTTAGAGTAAAAGTCTTGGGTTGCTATGGGGGAGAACTACCCAATTTCAAGTCTACCAGTTTCCTTATAAATGATCATATCCTGCTGGATGCAGGTGCGGTTACATCAGTTTTATCTCTTAAAGAACAGATGAAGATTGATACTATAATTATAACGCATTCACATTTTGACCATATTAAGGATATATTTTTTCTGGCTGATAATATTGTTAGCCGCAATTCACGAAGTGTTAAACTTGTCACAAACAATAACAATATCAAAATAATAAAACGACATCTTTTAAACAATGTTATATGGCCTGATTTTTCAATAATTCCTTCAAAGAAATCTCCAGTTTATAAACTGGTTGCAATAAATGAAGGGACGAGGCTGAATCTTGTTGGCAATATTTCTATAATTCCAATTAGTGTAAGCCATACTGTGGATACAATGGGCTATCTTGTATCGGATGGCCAGAGCTCTATTATTTTTTCCAGCGATACCGGTCCGACTCATAAACTGTGGCAAAGGGCTAATTCAACAAAAAATCTAAAGGCAATTTTTATTGAAACCTCATACCCAAACAGCATGAAAAAATTTGCTGAAATCAGCAGGCATTTTACACCATCCATGCTTATTAAGGAACTTGGAAAACTTAAAAAAAGCGAATTAGATATATTTGTCTATCACATGAAGCCGCTTTATCTTAAAAAAATAATCAGTGAATTCAAAAAGGAAGGGAGAAAGAACATTCGCATTCTTAAACAGGAGATGATTTTAAGGTTTTGAAAATGGCAGCTGGCGATCTAAAAGCAGATTCTCTGTGGGTTAAATGCTTAAACTGCAATGAGATAATCTACCGCAAGGAAGTTGAGAAACAGCTTTATGTCTGTCCGAAGTGCTCTTACCATTTCCGCATATCAGCATCTGAATGGATAAATTTGTTGGCGGATCCGGAAACATTTTTTGAAATGGATAAAGAAATTACATCAATAGATGTTTTAAATTTCAAGGATAAGATCTCTTATCAAAAAAAGCTTGAAGAAAGTGAAAGGAACGCTAAAACAGGCGAAGCGATTGTTACGGGCAGATGCAGGATAGAATCAACGCCTGTGTTTATGGGTATTTTTGAATTTTCCTTTATGGGCGGCAGTATGGGTTCGGCAGTGGGAGAGAAAATAACAAGACTTTTTGAAAAGGGTGCAGAAGAATTGACGCCAGTGATTATCATATCTTCTTCAGGGGGAGCCAGGATGCAGGAGGGTATTTTTGCCCTTATGCAGATGTCAAAGACAACCGCTGCGCTCAGGATAATGAAATCTAAAAAAGTTCCTTACATTTCCGTTCTCAGCGATCCCACAACCGGAGGAGTAGCAGCAAGTTTTGCATACCTCGGAGATGTTATTATATCTGAGCCTAAAGCGTTAATTGGCTTTGCCGGCAAAAGGGTTATTGAAGATACAATAAAGCAAAAATTACCGGCGGATTTTCAGCGGGCAGAGTTTGCATTGCAACACGGAATGATAGATATGATTGTGGAAAGAAAGAACCTGAAAAAATCACTTGCGCAGATTTTGCATTTTATTTATTCATAGGATACAGGTGCAGTAATGAATTTTGAATTCAGCGAAGAACAGAAAATGCTTCGGACAACAGTCAACAGGTTTGCCCGGAAAGAGGTTGAGCCCATCACTGAAGAACTTGATGAAAAGGATGAATTTTCCTTCCCTTTGATGCGGAGAATGGGCGAGCTTGGTTTTCTTGGACTCCAGTTTCCTGAGAAGTATGGCGGTTCAGGGGCTGGAATTATGGACGCTTGCATATTTGTTGAAGAAATGGGCAGGGTTAATTCGGGCATTGCCGCCAGTGCGATGGCTCACACCAATCTTGCGCTTATGCCTGTGGCAGTTTTTGGGACCGGGGAACAAAAGAAAAAGTATCTTGTTCCCGGAATCAGGGGAGAAAAGATAGGAGCTTTTGGTCTTACAGAACCAGATGCAGGGAGCGACGTGAAGGGGATAAAAACTTTCGCAAAAAAGTCCGGCGGCAAATATATAATCAATGGAAGCAAAACATTCATAACCAATGGAGCAGTTGCGGACTTTTTGCTTGTGGCTGCTTATACTGATAACTCAAAAAAATACAAGGGGATAACGGTTTTTATAGTTGAGAGGGAAACGCCCGGCTTCAGAGTTTCAAGGAGATTAAAAAAATTGGGCTGGCATGCTTCTGATACTGCCGAATTATTTTTTGAAGATTGCGAAGTTTCTGCGGAGAGTATTCTCGGGGAAGAGGGATCTGGATTTATCAACCTTATGAAAACCCTTCACCTTGGAAGGATAACCATTTCGGCTTTTGCTGCAGGAATAGCAGAAGCCGCTCTTGAAAAATCCGTGAAGTATGCAAAAGAGAGGATAGCTTTCGGTCAGCCTATAGGAAATTTCCAGGCGATAAGATTTAAATTATCAAGAATGGCGACGGAAATAGAGGCGGCAAAGACGCTCGTTTATAGGGCAGCATGGGCGGCCGATTCCGGGAATGAGGACAAAAAATTGACATCAATGGCAAAACTTAAATCCTCAGAAGTATGCCAGTGGGTAACCAAGGAGGCAATTCAAATCCACGGTGGATATGGGTTTATGATGGAATATCCGCTGCAAAGGTACTACAGGGATTCCATGATCTTTACAATAGGTGAAGGTACCAGCGAAATCCACGAGGAGATCATTGCCAGGGAACTGGGCCTCTGATCTGCCAATTTTCTTGACAACCGGCCGCTTATTTCTGTAAATTGGAAATAGGGAGGACTTATGACTGTTAATAAAAAAAATATTAGCGAGGAGATTGAGGCTCTGGCAACTGCTATTGCTAATGAACTTAACGGATTGAGCACATATCTTAAATTTGCAAGACAGACCAGTAATTTTTCAGGCAAGAATATGTTTATCACTCTTGCGAGTGATGAGTTGCAGCATTTTCACATTCTTGATTCCCAGCGCCGGCAGATGCAGGAGAAAAATGAGTGGCAGCAAACCGAGATAAAAAAATCAGTGATTCAGTCGCTGTTACCAAAATTTGATAGTGTGGCTGTTAAGGGCGGTGAATCAAAGGCTTCCGATACAGAAGCATTAAATGTTGCCTTAAAGCTTGAGGAGAACTCCAGGAATTTCTACAGAAAACAGGCGGGGCTTGTGAATGATGTAAAGGCAAAGTCCATGTACAGCCAGCTTGCCGAGATGGAAGATGCCCATTATAAAATAATTCTGGCAGAAAGGGAAAGCGTGCTGAAAAGCGGTTTCTGGATGGATGTTCCGGAGTTTTCAGTTGAATTGCCCGAGTAGATTGCAGAAGGGTTATAATTAAATACTGAGGTAATGTTTTAGAACAATTAGCCCAATTGGGATATTCTGGCAAAGGGGCCAGAAATTCCGGTTACCATAAATAATTTGACAGTTGATCTTTATCCAAATATAATCTAAAAATAAATCTCCGAATGGCGGAGGTTGGGAGGGAGTTTCTATGAATGAAATTTTTCCTGGCAAAAAAATTAAATCAATTAATCCTGCAACAATGGAGGTTAATGCTGAGGTGGAATGCTTGAGCGCAGAAAGGGTTCGGGCAGCAGTGAGGGAGTCCTGGCAGGCGTTTTCTACCTGGAGAACGCGGAGTTTTAGCGATAGAGCTAAATATATTTTAAGAGCCGCTGATATTATTCTTAAAAAATCTGATGAAATAGTGGGCGTTATATGTAAAGAAACTGGCAAACCAAGGGTTGAGGCCGTTATTGCGGAGATTCTCACTGCTCTTGATCTGATTCAATATTACACAAAGAAAACAGAAAAGCTTTTGAAAAAGGAAAACATCAATATCGGGAAATGGGGTCTAATGATGCGGAAGAGCTACCTTGAATATTATCCTCTAGGCGTTATCGGAATTATTTCTCCATGGAACTTCCCGTTTACAATTCCAATGGGGCAGATTGTAATGGCGTTGATGTGCGGAAATACAGTAATTATGAAACCTTCTGAATACACACTTTTGGTTGGATTAAAGATAGAGGAAATCTTTAATGAAGCAGAATTACCAAAAGGCGTATATAGAACTGTGCCTGGAGACGGGGCTACCGGAGACGCCCTTGTGCGCGCCGGAGTAAAAAAGATCATCTTCACCGGAAGTGTTGCAACGGGTAAGAAGATTATGGCTGCTGCTTCAGAAACGCTAACCCCGGTTATTCTTGAATTGGGCGGCAAGGATCCAGTTATTGTTTTTGAAGATAGTGATCTGGAAAATGCTGCGAGATCTGCGGTATGGGGCGCTTTCTTCAATTCCGGACAGGTTTGCTGTTCCGTTGAAAGATTATATGTAGCAGAATCCATTGCAGATAAATTTATCAATCTTGTTGTTGAAAAGACCAAAAAGCTCAGACAGGGAGTAGATGATAATTTTAACATTGAAGTTGGAAGTATGACAAATCAGAGACAACTGGAAATAGTGGAGAGCCATGTTGATGATGCGAGAAAGAGGGGGGCAAAGATTCTTACAGGGGGAAAAAGAAAAGGCAGTCTCAATGGATATTTTTACGAACCAACTGTGTTAAGCGGCGTGGATCATACATTCAGGATTGTTAAGGAGGAATCTTTCGGTCCTATTCTACCAATCATGACATTTAAAACAGAAGCCGAAGCCATTTCCCTTGCTAATGATTCGGAATACGGATTAACCGCGGGTATATGGACAAAGGATTTAGGAAAGGCTCAGAGGATTGCTTCCAGTTTGGATTATGGAACTATTACGGTTAACGACCATCTTGTTACCCACGGCATATCACAAACTCCATGGGGCGGGGTTAAAAACAGCGGTTTTGGAAAAACTCACGGAAAAACAGGATTGCTGGAGCTGGTAGAAGCACGGCACGTTCACATAAATAAGAGCATTTTCCCAAATATCTGGTGGTATAAATATAGCCCCAACAAATATAATCTTCTTAAAAATGCCCTGGGACTTCTGTATGGCCATGGAATTATAAAGAGAATGGTTTCGCTTGTAAGAGTTCTTAAGAATATAAGTTTCAGGGATATGATTTAAACTGTATCTCTCAGACATTATAAAATTTATAATGTTCTGTTTTGGAATCTCCGATATTACTATGAATAAATATCACCCACTGGGAATATTGATACTACAATTTTATTATACTGCTATCCATTAACAGAGGGATAGAAATAGGATAAAATAAGGGATACAAAAACAAAAGGGAAAGCCTATGTTAGATTATTTCAGTAAATGGATAATCCGTTACCGCTGGTTTCTGTTGATTCTGATTACTACTATTACTGTAGTGCTGCTCTTTTATACAACGCATCTTACTGTTAACAACGATAATGATACATGGCTGCCTTCAAATGACAAAGTAACAAACCTCTTTCAAGAGGTGGATAAGGTATTTTCATCTAACGCGGTGTTATTTGTAGTCTTGGATTTTTCCAAGAACAGCGTGTTTCATTCAGAATCCCTGGCATTGGTGCAACAAATGACTCAGGCATTAGAGGGTATAAGAGAAATATTTAATGTTACAAGCCTTACGAATATTGTGGATATTAGAGAAACAGAAAGTGGTATTGAAGTAGGAGAGCTTATCCCTGATATTCCCCAAAATGAAGATGAGCTAACTAAACTAAAGGAGTATGTGCTTTCTAATGAGATGTATTTAAACTCTGTTATATCTTCTGATGCTAACTATACAGTAGTGGTTGCTAATATCAATCCGCAGTACGATGAGGTAAAGGTAGCCCAAATAGTACTTGATAAGGTCCGGGAGAATGCCCGGGATACCCCGTATTATTTTGGGGGAGACCCGGCTATTGCCTTCTATCTGGACCAATATATGAATGAAGACTTGAGTAAACTCAGCCCTCTGATGTTGGTAATAATGTTTCTTATTCTATGGATAGGATTCAGGAGCTTTTTGGGCGTAATATTACCAGTTGGGATAGTAACATTAGTTATTCTATGGACATTAGGTTTACAAGCACTTTTCAATATACCTGCCAATGTATTGACTCCTGCTGTGGTTGTATTATTGATTGCTATGGGATCCGATTATGCTGTGTATATATACAATCATTTTTTAAAATGTAGAGATGTTAGAATATCAAGCAAGGAGACTACTCTACCTCTAATGATGGCTGCAATTACTACTATTGCAGGGCTACTCAGTTTTTCCACAACAAAAATTGATGTATTAAAGTTTTTCGGTATAGAACTTGCTTTGGGCATAGGAGTAGCTTTCTTTTTATCGGTCATCTTGATGCCGGTTTTCATCTACATATTTAAGGCTAACCCTCTAAAAAATAAAAGAGATAGTAAAGATAATAATCATTTTCTATCAAATATATTAAAGCAGATTGGAGGGTGGACATACAACCATGCCATTATCATGTTACTTCTTGTTTCTTTTGGGCTTTTCATTATGGGGTTTGGACTATTTAGGGTTTCTACCAAGGTAGATTATGTTGCAATGCTACCAAAGTTGAGTCCCCCAAGTCAGGGGCATAATATCTTAACAGAGCATTTTAGCGGTATTTATCCATTATCGATCTATTTTCGCGGAAATATGGAAGATCCTGCGGTGTTAAACCGTCAAAACATGATAGAAAACTTTTTAAGATCAGAAGATATGCTATCTAACTTTATCTCCATTAGTTCTCTAATTGCGGAAGCGAACTGGTTGATAAATGGGATTTATGCAGTCCCGGATACCGAAGAAGAAGTAGCCAATCTCTGGATTTTGTTAGAGGGACAGGAAACGATAAACTCTTTCGTTACAACAGATCGCAAGAAGAGCCTTATTACTTCCATGGTTAAAGAATATTCAACAGGTGGAATGGCAGGTATATCACATAATATAAAGAAATTTTTAGAGGGGAATATTTCTCATAATATAGTTGAGATTGAACTGCAAAATCTACCTCCGGAAGGGCAGGAGATAATAAAATCATTGATGCTCGATGAAACGTTACAACAATTATCTTGGCTGGCGCATGGATATGATAAGTCTAACATATTTACCCCAGCCCTATTCAAATCCAGAATTGAAAAAGGTTATGCAGAAGCGACGAATGGAATCAATCTTGAGCCTGTATGGAAAGAGGTAGAGTGGTATCTGAAGGAAGAGACAGTGAAAATTCTCCCACAAAACCTTATTGACCAGCTTTTGGTAAGGATAAAAGACAATTGGCATAATAGAAAACAGCCAAATTTTAGGAAACAACTTGAAAAACTGATTACCGCAGCTGGAGTAACAGATAAAGAGGATAAAGAGATACTAATTGCAGGAATACTCAAACGGGGTGAATTTAAATTCAGATTACAACAAGTGGCTATGGTTGAGGCATCATATCAGGAGATCCTTCCCCCGGATTTAAAGAAAAACAAGAATTTTAATAAACGGGCAGGCGGTGTGTTGTGGGGTTTATTTAAC
Source organism: bacterium (assembly GCA_036514535.1). Lineage (GTDB taxonomy): Bacteria > JAMCPX01 > JAMCPX01 > DATBWZ01 > DATBWZ01 > DATBWZ01. Next base: position 4,958 of record DATBWZ010000016.1, on the reverse strand, counting down.
GATCATCCCTTCTTTTTCAAAAAAGTGGTAAACTCTATTCCAGGAATAGATGAAGCAGTAAAAAGAACTACCGAAGTGGATATAGATTTGAGCGGGATGACAGAACTTTACCGGAGATTTGATGAACTTCTGATCCAAAGCCAGTTTCAGAGTTTATTTTTAGCTTCATTTATTGTGTTTGTTTTTATTTCAGTATCCCTTCGCTCAATTAAGCGCGGCATAATCTCACTTCTAACCATCCTGGTCCCACTTGAACTAATCATGGGGCTTATGGGCTGGATGGGGATTCCATTAGATTTTGGAACAGTTCTTTGTGGTGCTTTGATAATCGGCTTGGGAGTGGATGGATCCATTCATTTTCTCCATTATTACCATCACCTGGCTAACCAGGTGATTAAAGATGAAACGATATTACAATCTACCATAGGTCATGTTGGCAAAGGAATTTTGATTGCTAATGCTGCAACCTGCTGCGGTTTTTTTGTTCTTATGTTATCAAAAATATCAGCGGTTCGTAACTTTGCATTTATCAATGTAATGGCTATATTAATGGTTACAGCCTCAATCCTTACCATTCTACCGGCTTTAGTATCACTATTTGGATTAAACAATGATAAAACAAGCAAGGAATTGCCAATTTGGAATTAATAAAGATGATAAAATGAAGTTCACTGTTGAAAAGAATTGAAACTGCTTATGCGTCAAATTTTGGTAGTTTTAATTTTATGAAAGGGACCTTCGCCTCATATAGTTCCTTTTCTTCTTCTTCGGTAGTAGTTCCTCTGATATTCTTTTTTTCTATATCTTCCCAATGCATCATTAGCGCTTGATCTGCGAATTTAGGCCCCACATCTTCAAAATTCTTTTCTATGATATTCTGAACGGTTTTATAAAATTGGAGCAGATTAGCCTTGTCTTTTTGGGGTTCTACGCTGTTTTTTTCGTTATTACCTGTTATTTTTGTCGCGAATGAAGGCTTTACTTTAATATTTCTATTATTGCAGGCAGGACAGGCTATCCCCCCCTTTTTAAGTTGTTCGTTCATTGTCTCTGAGTTTTTGAACCATCCTTCAAAAATATGGTTTTTCCCGCATATTAGATTGTAAATAATCATACTAATAATTTAATGGTTGCCTGAACAAAAGTCAACAGAAATTTTTGTGAATATTCTTGACAAGCCAATCAAGGAAATATATATTCAATTAATGAATTAAAATTCAAATTTTGAATAATTATTCAATGAATTATAAATTAAAAAGAAAAGGCAGAGAGAATTCCAGGCAGAGGGAAGAAATACTTGCAGCAGCAGAGATGGTTTTTGCCAGGAAGGGATTTTTTACCACCAAGATTCAGGATATAGCGAAGATGGCGGGGTATGGAATCGGGACAATCTACAAACATTTTAAAAATAAGGAGTCAATACTTATTATTTTGATAAGGAATAAATTCAACGAATTGATTAATTTTACCCAATCAAGAGTAAATAATAATAAGGGAGCAGAGAAAAAATTAAAATCCCTGATTTATGCGCATCTTGAATTTTTTGATAACAATAGGGATTTATTCCGTATATTTGCGATAGAGCATGCATCATTTGAACGAAATTTAAAATTGCGCATGTGGAAAAATATGCAAGAGAATTTTAAGTCCTATGAAGAATTATTTAAAAGGATCTACACCGATGGGGTTAAAGCAGAAATCTTCAGGGATGAGGACATAACCTCTCTTTGCCTCGCTCTTGTTGGAATGCTTAACTACACAATGTTTTATAAATTTAACTCTGCTGCTAACGACAAATTAATTGATAGCGCCGATGCTTTATGCAAACTTTTTATTAACGGCGTGAGGAGAAGGGGATAATGGCAAATTTCATAGTCCTGATACTGCTTCTTTGCAGTTGTTCAAAAGAGATAAACAACATTATTGAGGTTACAGGGACGATTGAGGTAAAGGAGGCGGATATTTCTGCAGTGATATCAGACAGGATTCAGAGAGTTTTGGTTGAGGAAGGGGATTATGTTAACAAGGGGGCGATCCTTGTTTCTCTGGAAAAGGATGCATACAGACTGCAGATTGAACAGTCTGAGGGGCAGTTGAGCGCCATTGAGAAAAATCTTGAATCATTGAGAATTAATTATAAAAACGCGGAAAAGAATTATTTAAGAATGAGTGATATGAAAAAATCATTGGCGCTTGGCGAGGCGCAGTTTGATGTTGCGGCGACACAGAGGGACATGCTTCACAGTCAGATCCAGGGTGTTGAACAGCAGATCAGAAGTGCGAGAGCGGTTGTTGATCTTGCTAAAAAGCAACTTGCCGAGACAGACATCAATTCCCCGCTGGACGGGGTTGTTCTCCACAGATATGTTGAAGAGGGCGAGATTGTTGCTCAGGGGTTTCCCATTCTAACGATCGGAGATCTTGCCCGGCCCTGGGTTAGAACATATATTCCAGAAAAATACCTGGGCAGGGTAAAACTCGGCCAGAAGGCAGAGATTTATTCGGATAGTTTTCCGGAAAAAGTTTATGCGGGAAAGGTTGCGTACATCTCTTCAAAAGAAGAATTCACGCCCAAGAATCTGGTCACAAAGGAAGAGAGAACAAAGATGGTTTACCGCATAAAGATATCTGTGGAAAATTCAGAAAACGAACTTAAACCGGGACTGTATGTTGATGTGAGGATACCGCTCAATGATTAAAACTGTAATATATGCCAAAGAATTAACTAAAAAATTCGGAGAATTAACCGCGGTCAATAGGTTAAATCTTGAGATTGAAAAAGGGGAAATATTCGGTTTTCTCGGACCCAATGGCGCCGGCAAGAGCACTACGATAAGAATGTTCTGCGGTCTGCTCCTTCCGACTTACGGCGATGCTCATGTTGCGGGATACAGCGTACTTAAAGAATCCGAGAAGATAAAATCCTCAATCGGGTACATGTCACAGCAATTCGGATTGTACAATGACCTCACTGTGGATGAGAATATTGAATTTTTTGCAAGGATTTATCTGAAGGATTATAAAACTTCAATTACAGCGAGGGATGAAGTAATCAATCTCTTAGGCCTGTCGGGATACAGGGATACGCTTGCATCAAGGCTTTCGGGTGGATGGAGGCAGAGGCTTGCCCTTGCCTGCGCAGTGGTGCATAAGCCTGCAATAGTGTTTCTTGATGAACCCACCGCAGGCATAGATCCTGTTGCCCGCCGAAACCTCTGGGATATCCTTTATAATTTCTCAGAAACCGGCATGACTCTTTTTGTAACAACCCACTATATGGAGGAGGCTGAAAGATGTCACAGGATTGGTTTTATCTGGAATGGGAACCTGGTTGCATGTGATGCCCCTCGTCTAATTAAAACAAAACTTATGAAGGAAGAGATCCTTTCTCTCAAGGGGCGACCTATCTCCCGTCTAATGGATATCGCAAAAAAACACAGAGATGTCCATGATGCTAATCTTTATGGAGACGAGGTTCATATCGTTGTCTCTGATGCAGCAAAAGTACAAGAGGATCTTGCTGCAATACTGCTTGCTTCCGGTGTGGAGGTATTTGAACTGAGAAGAATAATGCCGTCTATTGAGGATGTTTTTGTTTCTCTTTCAAGAGGATAAAAATATGAGCCCTGACATTATGCTGACAATAGCAAAGAAAGAGTGGCAGCAAATCCGAAGGGATACATTTACCCTGCTTATTTCGGTTTGGATGCCGTTTGTATTGCTTCTGTTATTCGGGACCGCTATTACGCTTGACATCAGGAATATCGCTATCGGCGCGCTGGATCAGGATAATTCTCAACTATCAAGGGAAATGCTCTTCCGCATAACATCGGGCGGGTATTTTGTTATTAACAAGCGGCTAAGTAATCCAGAGGATATTGATTATGAACTGAATTCGGGTGGAGCGAACCTTGCTGTCTGGATACCTGAGCATTTTTCCGAAAACCTTAAAAAGGGGCGAAATCCATCCCTCCTTGTCTTAATGGATGGATCGGACAACAATACTGCCGGTGTAGCGCTGGGATATTTTCAGACCCTGCTCCAGGGGTTTTTATCGGAGATGAATAAAGGTAATCTGCCTGTGGATGTAAAGGATAGGGTATGGTTTAATCCGGAACTAAAAAGCACAGACTTTCTGATCCCCGGACTCATTGGTATAATCATGATGATAACCTGTACTACCTTAACAGCCCTTTCTATTGTAAAGGAGAAGGAAAGGGGGACGATTGAAAAATTAATGGTTGCTCCTGTGAAGCCGGTGGAGTTTATAATTGGGAAGATACTCCCGTATTCAATAATAGCTTTTGTGGATTTTCTGATAATTTTTTTGGGCGGAATTTTTATATTCGGCATGCCGTTCAATGGTAGTCTTTTGTTGCTTCTTGTTCTCTCCGTTCTTTTTATTGCGGTAGGGCTTTCATATGGGCTCTTTATTTCATCGCTTACAGGGAGCCAGCAGATTGCCTGGATGGTTTCATTGCTGACAACCCTTCTCCCGTCAATGATTCTTTCCGGCTTTCTGTTTCTGATTTCAAGCATGCCGTATGCCCTCCAGGCAGTCACCTATCTTGTTCCGGCGCGCTATATTATATCCATTTTAAGAGGAATAATACTGAAGGGAAACGGTGGTATAGAACTTCTACCGCACATCCTGCCGCTCATTATTCTTTGTACGGGGTTTATATACGGTTCTTCTATAATGCTGAGGAAGAGGCCCGCAGGATGATCAGGCAGGTGTTGAATATCGCAAAAAAGGAATTCATCCTGTTAAGGCGGGACCGCAGGATGTACCCCATTCTTTTCATTGCGCCGATCGTGCAGTTAATCTTGTTCGGTTACGCTGCAACTTTTGATGTTAAGAATGTTCCGGTTGCTGTCTATTCAAATGATAACGGCAGCATTGCGCGGCGCTACCTTGAAATGTTCACAGCGTCGGAAAATTTCGTCATAACGCAAAA
>DATBWZ010000015.1:0-11526 GCA_036514535.1 bacterium | reverse complement strand
GGCAGGTATCTTGATCTCAATTACCACGGCATTGGTAAAAAAGAGATGAAGGATGCCGTGGTTGAATGCAGCACGACTGCATCCAGACTTGACAAGAGAATAAAAAATGTTCGCAAGACCACATTCAGCAAAACATTGACAGGTTGCCGTATTATAAATTCCCGCGGCGTAGATATTGCTGACGAGCGGAGCGACTTCAGCCTTATCCAGGAGGTTATTGCGGATGATGAACGGGATTCGGTTACATCGTGGGATTTTGGTTTCTCCCACTTGATCAGGGACATTGATCCTATGTCTGTCGGAATTAATTCAGCAAAAAGATCTCTGGAATTGCTCGGCGGGAAAAGGGAACAGACCGGGGATTTTAGGGCTGTTTTTTCAAATCTCGCTGCTGCGGAGCTCGCTGGTGTTCTAAGCAAGTCATTTTTGTCAGAATCGGTGCATAAGAATAAATCCCCGTTGAAGGGAAAATTAGGTGAAAGAATTTTTTCCGATAAATTGACAATCAGGGATAATGGCGTCCACCCATCGGGATGGAACTTATTTGCTTTTGATGGCGAGGGTATTTCTCCGGTTGATACGCTTCTTGTGGATCGCGGTATATTATCCGGATTCCTCTACGATCTTTATTATGCGCAGATTTTTGGAAAAAAAAGCACAGGGAATAGCAATCGGGATGATTATACAGCCGCGCCCTCCCAGGGAGTTACAAATTTTTTTATTGATCCGGGAACAGAGAGCCTTGACAATCTTATCAATGAGATGGATAATGGCTTAATTATTACCGGATTATTGGGAGTGCACACATCCAACCCCATAACCGGGGAATTCTCCCTTGGAGCTGAGGGACACAGGGTGATAAACGGAGAAAAGCATTACCCGATAAGGGGAATAACAATAAGCGGAAATATCTTTGAGCTTTTCAAAAATATCGTGATGGTGGGGAATGACATCAGATTTATGGGCAGGTATGGTTCTCCGAGCCTACTTGTTCAGAAAATTACAGTTGGGGGGGAGTAATCCAAATAGTAACTATAAATATCAGGGGCGCTCTTTTGTGTGCCCGATAAATTAGTTAATGAAGAGGATAGATAAATTTGAAATACTTGATGAGCTCGGCGCAGGAGGAATGTCCAGGGTCTATAAGGGGCATGACAAAGACCTTGACAGGTTTGTCGCTATAAAGGAGTTGAGATCTGAATTACAATCAAGTTCGGAAACATCGGAGCGATTCACCAGGGAAGCACGCGCGCTTGCAAGGCTTGACCATCCTAATATTATAAAAGTTTACTCTTTTTTGAAAAAACAGAATGCCAACTATTTCATTATGGAATATGTTGATGGCATTACCCTGGATAAGCTTATTGAAAAGGCTAATGTCCTGCCGGTTCTTCATGGATGTTTGATAGCGAACAAAGTGGCGGAAGCGCTGGCTTATGCTCATAGCGAGGGGTTCATCCACAGGGATGTGAAACCGAGCAATATCATAATCTCAAAATCAGGTGAAGTTAAGCTTATGGATTTCGGGATCAGCAGATCGCTCGTGGCTCCGGATACGCTTACATCCCCTGGAATTTTTATTGGAACCCCTGCATATAGTTCTCCCGAACAGATGGAAGGCCGTGATATTGATTTGAAAACCGATATTTTCTCACTGGGAATTGTAATATACGAAATGCTGACAGGCTCTTTGCCATTCAAAATGGATGCAGAAAGGAACAGCAGGAAGCGGTGGCATTTTGTGAAGGCACACAGGAAAAACAGAGAGATACCCTGGCTTTTAAGCAGGATGATTTCTAATTGCCTCAGGTATTCACTTTCAAGAAGGTCTGGAAATACAGCCGCTCTATCAGATACTTTAAAAAAATACATTCAGAAAGGAAATAAGAAGTATGATCAGAAAACCTTGTTGGTTAGATTTCTTGAAGGAGAGAATATTACAGCAACTGACAAGACTGTGGTGGTTAAAGAAAGTGGGATGAGCAAGCGTCCCCTTATAAAGTTTGGGTTTATTTTTAGATTTGCCTTAATCGTATTAGGCGCTTCATTAATTACAATCCTTTTCCATAACCTCAGTACGAACCGTTTTATTAAAGGTCCGGATGGGATCCTGGAAATTTCGGTCAGCCCCTGGGGGGATGTTGCTATCGGGGAAACTTTCAGGGAAAGGGTTGCAGATGAGGCCGTCTCTATATCTTTGCCGGCTGGCAGTCATTCGGTGAAAATCCACAATCCTTTTTGCAAACCGGAAATTTTTGATATTAAGATTGAAAAGAATAGTGCAAAAAAGATAAAAATATTACTTAAAGGATGTCATTAATAATTAATTCAGTATGTAATTTTCTGGATTTACAGGTACGCCGTTAAGCCGTATCTCGTAATGGAGATGGGGACCGGTTGACATTCCTGTATTTCCAGCCTCTCCGATCTTTGTTCCTCTCTTTACGATTTCTCCAACTTTAACATCAATTTTTGACAGATGCCCGTATCGGGTAACAAAACCATATCCATGATCAATTATAATATTGTTGCCAAAACTTATGTCATAAGTTTGTTCTGTTACTATACCATCTGCAGGCACTACTACAGTTGCACCGATACGCGTGGATATATCAATCCCCTCATGAAATTTATTCTCTCCTGTAAATGGATAAACCCTGTAGCCAAAACCGGAGGTAATCCATCCCCTTGATGGCCAAACGGAGGGGAAGGAAGACAGGATGGAATTGCGCTCCGCCATAATCTCCTGGAGTTCCACCATGCTTGATTGTTCAATCTGCAGCCTGCCGGTCACATTATCCATTTTGGATGCGACCTTTCTGTAAGTAAGATTACTGTCTATAGAAGTATTTGATATGGGATACTCATTATAATCGTCAGAAAAACCGCCTATCCCGAAGCTTGCCGTTGACTGTTCCGGCTTCTCTGCATTCAGCATTACCCTTACCTTTGTTTCCAGTTGTTTTATTGTCTGTAATTCTGATTCAACTTTCCTGGCTTTATTTGCTAAGGTCAACATCTGTTCATGCAGGATCTGATTTTCCGTTTTCAGCGATTTGAGCATAAATATCTTGCTTTTGGTATTGACATAATCAACTATCAGGAGCGCCAGGAGAAGCAAGGTTAAAGTAAGTATTCCGATCCCAAGCCTTCCCCGAAGGACAGGCACCTTGAATTTGAAAATCTTTGATGCCCCCTCAGAAACAACAAAAATAGTATAAATACCCTTCTTTTTCATCATTTAATCCACGCACCCACTGTTTTTACAAGCACTATTTGATAAACATACCATAAAATATATATAGTTGTCAAGCACATTTTATTTTACACCAGAAACTACCTATTTCGTTGAATATAGGCCCTCAGTGCTATAACATAGACAATTAAATGAAGAATTATACCCTGAAAAAGCCGGAAACACCTCTTAGTCTAAGTGTTGATTACTATAAGGAGCTAAACGCTGAGCAGTATGCTACTGTTACTTCAGGGAATGGACCGGTTCTTGTAATAGCTGGAGCAGGAAGCGGTAAAACGCGCACTATTACCTACAGGGTGGCATGGTTGCTTGAGTCCGGCGTCAGACCGGAGGAGATACTCCTCGTCACATTTACAAACAAGGCGGCGAAGGAGATGCTTCACCGGGTTGAACGCCTCGTAGGAATTAACATCAGCGCTCTATGGGGAGGGACATACCATCATATAGGAAATGTTATTCTCCGGAGGCATGCTAAACTGATAGACTATTCAGAAGGATACACTATACTTGATGCCACCGATTCCAAGGATTTAATTGAGATGTGCGTGGATGAACTGCGGATTGACACTAAGAAAAAAAGGTTTCCAAAGGGTCCGATCCTGAGGGAGATATTTTCTTTTTCTGCAAACACAGAGCATTCGCTTGAGACTTCGGTGGTTAGAAAAACGCCTCATTTCGTGGATCTGATAGACGAGATAAAACTCGTCCAGGAGTTTTATAACGATAAAAAAAAACAGATGTATTCCATGGATTTTGATGACCTGCTTCTTAACCTGAGGAGATTGTTAATGGAACACAGGGATATACTTGATTATTACGCAGGGATTTTTAAGCACATACTTGTTGATGAATACCAGGATACGAATAAGCTCCAGGCGGAACTCCTTGATATGTTTGCTTCAAAGCACAGGAATATACTTGTTGTTGGAGACGACAGCCAGTCCATTTATTCCTTCAGGGGAGCAAATTTTGCCAACATAATGGGTTTCCCGGAAAGGTATAAAGATACAAAAATCTTTAAACTTGAAACAAACTACCGCAGTGTACCGCAGGTGCTTGCCCTTGCAAATTCAAGCATAAAATGGAACAGCAATCAATTTCATAAAACGCTCCATCCCGTCAGGGAGAGAGGGGATAAGCCCGGCATTGTGCCTGTGCGGGATGTGTTTGAACAGTCTGAGTTTCTCGCCCAGAGGGTGCTTGAATTGAGAAATGAAGGCTGCAGCCTGAATGACATTGCTGTTCTGTACAGGGCGCATTTCCACAGCATGGAATTGCAATTGGAGTTAACTCGGCGGGACATACCTTTCTATGTGCGTTCAGGTTTACGCTTTTTTGAGCAGGCCCATGTAAAGGATGTGCTGAGTTTTCTCCGTTTAAGCATCAATCCGCGGGACGAACTTTCGCTGAAGAGAGGCGTCAGGCTTTTCCGGGGAATAGGAAAGGCCATGGCGGATAAACTCTGGATGATGATTACCAGTTCGGATAATCCGGCAGGCGTTCTATTGTCAAAGGATACAGCAGGGGAGTTTTCCCTCAATGCCAGGGAAGGGTGGGGAAAATTCAGTGAAGTCTGCGCAGCGCTTGAAAAGGGAGGGATAAAAGGCCTCCCCTCTGAACAGATTGCAGAGGCAATGAATCAGTTCTACGGCGAATACCTTAGTTCAGTTTACCCTGATTACTATGAGAGACAGCAGGATATAGAACAACTTTCCGAGTATGCGAAAAGGTTCAAATCTACCGATGAGTTTTTGAGCCAGATGGCGCTGCTTTCCGAGATTTCCGGCGAGGATGCAGGGGATGCGGAGAAAGAAGATGAGGTGCTTACATTATCCACTATACACCAGGCAAAGGGTCTGGAATGGCGGTATGTTTTTATAATCTGGCTGAGCGAGGGCAGGATGCCGTCGCCCCTTTCACAGAGCACTGATGAAATTGAGGAAGAGAGAAGGCTCTTTTACGTAGGGGTTACAAGGGCCAAAGAGGGTCTCTATATGATCTATCCGCAGACCATTGATCATGCGCACAAAACCAGCATTGCAAAGCCTTCCAGATTTCTGAAGGAACTGGACGCGAACACCTATGAGATATGGCGGGTTAGATAGGGACTGCCCGGAGTGGCGCCCCGGAAAGAATAATTCACCGGATCGCTCCCTGCAAAAATTGCAATCAGCTTGTGTGCCCGGGGCCGGACTTGAACCGGCACAGGCTTTAGGCCCTGGGGATTTTAAGTCCCCTGCGTCTGCCTATTCCGCCACCCGGGCGTCAAACATGACATTTTAGCATTTCAATAATTGATTTTCTACAAAATCATTAGTATATACAGTTATTATGTAGCGCGATAAATGCTGTTTGATGGCTATTTTGTTTGTTTGACTCCAGGGCGAAAATATATAGAATATTCCTTATGAAGCAGAGGTTCACCGGTAAGGTTGTCATTGTGACAGGGGCGTCGGAAGGAATAGGCAGGGCGCTGTCGCTTGGATTTGCAAGGGAGGGGGCGAGAGTGGTTCTTTCTGCGCGCTCGGAAGAACGGCTTAAATCCGCTGTTTACGAAATAACGCAGAACGGAGGCATGGCAATTTATGTTAAAGCAGATGTTTCTCAGAGACAAGAGGTTGAGAATCTTTTTAAATGCGCCATTGAAAAATTTTCAAGGGTGGATATCCTTGTCAATAATGCGGGCGTAGGGCTTTACGGCGATCTGGAGATGCTTGACGATGAGTCCTTGAACAGGGTTTTCCGCGTAAATGTTATGGGGCCGCTTTATTGCATACAGAGCGCAATTCCTGCAATGAAGAAACAGGGCGGCGGGCATATAGTGAATATTTCCAGCGTTGCAGGCAGGAGGGCAATGCCTGGGTTTGGAGGATATGCAATGACAAAATTTGCCCTGCATGCTTTATCCGAAAGCCTGAGGACGGAACTTATGCCCTGGAATATTCATGTTACTGTTATAAGCCCCGGCTTGATAAGGACGGAATTTTCAAAACACGCAGTGCGCCCTGCGGGAGCGTCAGCGGCATTTTCCATGGAATCCAGGCGAATGACGCCTGAGGTGTGCGCAGCAAAGATAATTGATGCGGTCTATTGCAGGAAGCGAGAACAGGTTATCACTCTGGGCGGCAGGATACTTGTGTTTCTGAACCGTTTCTCCCCGCGATTGACGGACTGGATTATTGCAAGGGCAGCGCCACTGCTCAGGGGTAATAAAAAGGGTTAAATGGCAGCCCCTCAATTTTAATTATGCTTCCTGATAAATGTCACCTTTTAATTGCTGGCTGCGGTATTACCGGGCTTACCATTGCCTATGAATTCCTGCAGAGAGGCAGCGAGGATATTGTTATCATTGAAAAGGAACCATCGGTTGGCTTGCATGCCAGCGGGCGGAACAGCGGTGTTCTGCACGCCGGGATATACTATACACCGGATACCCTGAAGGCAAAATACTGCGTTGATGGCAACCGGTTGATGAAGGAGTTTTGCAGGCAGAGGGGATTAACATTAAGGGAAAGCGGCAAGGTAGTTGTCGCAAAAAATGCAGATGAATTGAACGCCATCCACGAACTGAAGCGCAGGGCCGATTCAAGCGGCGCCAGGGCAACGGTGATTGACGAAAAAGAGCTTCGTGAAATTGAACCCTGCGCGGCAACCTGCGGTAAGGCTCTCTATTCGCCCGATACGGCTGTAATCAACCCCAATGAGATACTGCAAGCGCTTGTCTCTGATCTGGAGAATTCAAGGCGGGTTAAGATTTTCTTCGGGACGGAGTTTCGTAAAATCAGCGGGGCCAGGCATGCCGTTACATCGTCTGGCGTGATTCAATTTGCAAAATTCATCAACGCGGCGGGCGCTTACGCTGACAGGATTGCCCACGGATTCGGGCTTGCCGGGGAGTATAAAATTATTCCATTCAAGGGCACTTATAAAAAACTGATTAAGGACAGGATCTTTCTTGTCCGCGGCAATATATATCCTGTTCCTGATCTTAAAAATCCGTTTCTTGGGGTTCATTTTACAAGGAGTGCGGAGAATGAGGTTTATGTGGGACCCACTGCTATTCCCGCCCTGGGCAGGGAGAATTATGGGATTTTTGATGGGGTTGGCATGGAGGGTTTTTCTATTCTTTATCGCGATGCAGTTCTCTTCCTTGAATCTGCATCTTTCAGGGATTCAGCATTAAAGGAGATAAGAAAATACTTTAAGAAATTTATTTATGATGAAGCGGTTAAACTAATTCCGCAGCTCCGCATGGATGATCTTGAGGCATCTTCCAAGGCCGGTATCCGTCCGCAACTAATCCACTGGCCAACCAGACGGCTTGTAATGGACTTTGCAGTTTCTGCGGATCTGGATTCGGTGCATGTTCTGAATGCCGTGTCACCAGCCTTTACCTCATCTATGGCATTTGCAAAACACATTGCATCGCTGCTGCAGGGGCAATAGTATTTTTGTTAAAATGAAGAAACTCCTCCTTATAAATCCACCCATATACGATTTTTCGGCAATGGACATGTGGGCTGCGCCTTATGGACTCATGGTTATAGCCTCTGCACTCAGGCGGCATGCAGTCCCTTTTGAATACATTGATTTTCTCGGCAGGGAATACATTGAGAAAGAATATCCGGATGGCAGGCGCAAGTATTCAAAAATGGTGATAGATAAGCCGGAGATTTTGCGTGATAAGGGAATAAACAGGCGCTATGCCGTGTACGGAGCCGCACCAGAAGAGGTTTGGGCGCGGCTGAGTTCGTTGGGGGAAGCGCCGGACGGCGTGATAATCACAACCGGAATGACTTACTGGTATCCCGCTTGCGATATGGTCTACGGCGCTGTGAAAAAATTGTTTCCAAAAACAGAAGTGTTTGCGGGCGGCGTGTATGCAAGCATTCTGCCCGGCCATGCAAAAAAGTTAATGCCCGGCGCTAAAGTTTTCACAAATAGTGAACTTAGCGCCTTTGACAGGGTTTTGACCGAATTTTTGGGAACAACTTTTAAATGCTTTGACAGGCCGTTTGAAATGTGGGATTATCCCGGTCTTAATTATCTGAACGGCAGGGGATTTATTCCGCTTCTCCTGACAAAGGGATGCCCGTTTGGATGCACTTACTGTGCCGTTGATAAACTATCCCCGGAGATTGAACACAGGGATGTTCTGGGATTTTACTCATGGGTTATAACAGCATCAAGGGAATACGGGATAAAAGATCTTGTCCTGTACGATGATGCTTTTCTTTTCAGGGCGGGCAAATACGCCCAGCGGTTCCTGAAGACTCTTATTGCTGCCGGCGATGAAATAAATATTCACGCAGTGAACGGGCTGCACGCAAGATGGATTGATGAAGAAATCGCGGGGCTTATGAAGCAGTCCGGATTTAAAACTATCAGGCTCTCACTTGAAACCATTAATGAAGATATTCAGAAAAAAACAGGGAATAAAGTAAAAACAGAGGAGTTTTTAAAAGCCTTTAAAAATTTAATCCATGCAGGATTTGAGCCTGCGGATATAGGCGTGTATCTAATGGCAGGACTGCCGGACCAGACTCCGGAGGATCTGCATAATTCAATAAAGTTTGTAAAAGAAACCGGCGCAGGGGCGTATATTGCCGAGTTTTCCCCGATTCCCGGGACAGCCTGTTTTGAAGAAGCAGGGAAAATCAGCCGGGAAGACCTCACCGAACCCCTCTGGCAGAACAACACCCTTTTTCAGTACTGGCATCCGGAGTTTCCGGAAAGTGTTCTTCAGGCATTAAAGGACGAAGCAATTAAAACCCGTAGAGCAGACAATGAGAAGCAAGGGGGAGCCAATTGATAGAAGTTAAAAAGGGTTTTTGGACAAAATCAAGGCGGCAAATTTTTTATGCTTAAAACCTGCCCTGTAGGAAGCCATCGGCTTTCCTTGGAGGCTTGTTGGCCAGTTATTCATTTTAGTTTTCCACAATTTCAATTTCTTCTTCTGTTAAACCATATAATTTGTAAACCATCTGGTCAATCTGGCATTCGTATTCTTTGGCCTTTGCCTGTTCGGACTCTCAGGATAATCTTCTTCTTTTGTTATTGCAAGGATTTTATCCATGATTTTTACCTTTTTTTAAAGTTTCCTTTCTTTCACCATAATTTTTTCTATAGTTTTTTGAAGAAGTTTTTTATCCGGCAAAGATAACTGATATTTTGAAGCAAAAAGTTTATTTGAAATGCCACCCAAAGCATATTCAACTAATACATGGTCTTTTTGAGCACCTAAAACAATACCCACTGGTTCATTATCATCTTCTACCATTTCTTCCTTCTTAAAATAATTCAGATACAAATTCATCTGACCAATATCTTGATGATTTATTGCTCCCAGTTTAAGGTCAATTAAAACAAAACATTTTAAAATTCTGTTATAAAAAACCAAATCAATATAAAAATGTTTGTTATTCAAACTAATACGATACTGTCGTGCTATAAAAGAAAATCCTTTTCCTAATTCCAACATAAAATTTTGCATATTATCTATAATTTTTTGCTCTAATTCTCTTTCTGAATACCGATAATCTTCAGGAATGCCCAAGAACTCCAAAACATAAGGATCTTTTACCATATCTTCAGCTTTAGCAATTATCTGCCCTTTAGAAGCAAGTTTAAGCACTCCCTTTTTATCTTTGCTTAACGCTAACCGTTCAAAGAGCATAGAGTTTATTTGTCGTTCAAGTTCACGAGTACTCCAATGATTTGCGACACATTCTTTTTCATAAAAGGACCGTGCAAAGTTATCATCTATTGAAAGGAGAAGAATAATATGCGTCCAGGATAAAATGGCAGGCGCTGCCTGCCATTTTGGATATACAAGATAAAAATTACGCATATTCAATACATTCCTTCGTGAAAACCCTTTACCATAGCGAGTTTTTAAATCTTTAGATAATCTGCCCAGAAGATGAGAACCATAAACTGCTTTTTCACGATTTTCTTGCTCATATACAACAATATGGCGACCAATTTCCCAATATGTTTTAGTTAAGATAGTATTTATCTGTTGATATACTTTTTGCCGTGCTTCGCTTAGAAGATTACTTATTGAATCTAAGAGGGCTTGATAAGGTTTTGTTATGTTCATATTTTTCATAGATTTATTTTTGTCCTTCAACTATTTTTATTTCTTCATCTGTTAAGCCATATAATTTATAAACCATCTGGTCAATCTGGCGTTCGTACTCCTTGACCTTTGCCTGTTTGGTAGAATTAGTTAAATAATCGTCATCTTTGGTGATGGCAAGGATTTTATCTACAAGGGCGATAAAGGGTTTTTGTTCAATCTTTGCTATTTTTTTAATGGGAATTTCTGTTAAAGGTGTATAAAGTAATTCCAACATTTCTCCTTTTCTTTTACCTCTAAAATAAAGCCAGATATAGTAAAGTTTAGAGTTTAATAAAGATAATACATATTTTAATTCAATTGATATATCTTTTGGTGTAACAAAATATACATCAGCACTTGCAAACCACTCTACTTCATTATAGGAAAAATTATTTTCATACGACCTTTGAGGACAAATGATTTTTTCTGATAAAAATATTTCCTTGTTTCTTGCAGCGAATATCACCCACCATTTCCCCAATTTCAAGGCAGCTTGCATTTCACCTCTATCTTGACTCCTTGCTTTAATAGGCTTTTCAAATATTTTAAAGTGTTCATATATGTTGGAATATTTCTTAATGTCCAAATCTCTTGTAGCATATATCAGAAAATTGCTTGGTTTTTGGTGGCAAAAATATTTTCTTATATCAGAATTTTTATAAAATGGTTTTATGATTTGTTTTTCTTCTTTGGATAAACCCAACGCATTTAATTCATTTTTATTCAATACATAAACACCATGGTTTTTATATTTAAAATCTATCAGTTTACTCTCAATATGTTTGTTTGTAATTTTATCAATACCAGATAGTATTCCTTGATTAACATTACAGAGAACACCTAATAACTGAAATTGTTTCTTAATCTTATCTAATATATGTTGTGTGGGATCTTGTTTTCCTTCTTTCACAGTTCCAGATAATCGGATGTAATATTCTTCACCTTCATATAAATCTTTTTGTTGAATTGAATAATAATTAGTTTCTTCATCTTGCCAACTCAAAATTTGTTGTAAAATTTCATTTGTAGCAATTCCTTCTTTTTTAGTAATAGCATTATAAGATATAGCGGTATTATTATGGCTCTTGTTCAGTATGGTAATCATATTATGTTGTCCTAATGCAGATTCAAATATCTTTAATTCATT
>DATBWZ010000014.1:0-17536 GCA_036514535.1 bacterium | reverse complement strand
TTTCTGCGAGCCTCTCTTTAACCTTGGTAATATCTGTTACAAAAATGGCAATCTTAAAAAAGCAGAGCAATGGTATCTTAATGCATTGTCCAGATGTGAAAAAAAAGGTGATATCTATAACAATCTTGCATATCTCTATATGAAGATGAACAATATAATCAAAGCCATTGAGAACATCCAAAAAGCGCTGTCTCTTGATCCGGAAAACATGGAATATCTGGACACCAGGGCAGAAATATACAAAAAGAGATTGCCATCTCCTTGACTTTTTTGGGAGAAAATATAATATAATCCTGTGTCAATAAATTCAAAAAAGCCCTGGAGCGGGAGATTTAAAGAACAGCCTCATCCCATTGTTGAAACATTCACTTCCTCTGTTCATTTTGACACAAGGCTTTATAAATACGATATTGCTGGCAGTATTGCCCACGCAAGAATGCTTGCCCGCCAGGGAGTGCTTAGCCGGCAAGAATCTTCTAAAATAATCATGGGGTTGAACCAGGTCAGGGATGAAATTGCAAGCGGCATTTTTAAGCCCTCGCCGGAATTAGAGGACATACACATGAATATTGAAAGCAGGCTGATTAAAAAAGTTGGCAATGTTGGCAAAAAACTGCATACAGCCCGCAGCAGAAACGACCAGGTTTGTTTTGACATTAAATTATATCTCCGGGATGAGATAATAAACATACAACGCCTTATAAGAACCCTTCAGAGGGCAATAGTAACCGTATGCAAAAGGTATAAGGATGCAATCCTTCCGGGATATACGCATCTCCAGAGGGCTCAGCCCGTGCTGCTCTCCCATCATCTCCTTGCATATTTTGAGATGCTCCAGCGGGACTGGGAAAGGTTTGATTCTGCCTACAAGGCAGCGGATATTATGCCGCTCGGTGCCGGCGCAATTGCGGGCACATCCCTTCCAATTGACAGGGAATATGTTGCAAAGCTGACAGGGTTTAGGCAGATAACCATAAACAGCATGGATTCTGTAAGCGACAGGGATTTTGCGCTTGATTTCCTCTATGCCTGCGCAGTTCTGATGATGCATATCTCCAGGCTTTCCGAGGAATTTATCCTGTGGACAACATCGGAATTCAACTTTGCGGAACTCCCGGACAGTTTTGCAACAGGGAGTTCCATGATGCCAAACAAAAAGAATCCGGATGTTCTTGAACTAATAAGGGGTAAATCCGGACGGGCATACGGCAATCTTCTCAGACTGCTGACCGTAATGAAGGGACTGCCCCTTACCTACAACAGAGATATGCAGGAGGACAAGGAGGCAATTTTTGACTCTTCTGATACAATTAAATCATCCCTTGAAATACTCGCCGAACTGTTTCCGAGGGTGAAATTTGACCCAAATACAATGGAAAAAGCCTGCAATGGATTCCTGACAGCAACCGACATAGCTGAATATCTTGTAGGGAAGGGCATTCCGTTTCGCGAAGCCCACAGCATTGCAGGCAGCATCGTGAGATACTGTATAGATAAAAAGAAAACCTTGTCTGATTTGAGCAACGACGAGCTTAAAGAATTTTCGGAACTCCTTGATAAAGGGGCTATGAGGATGCTGTCTCCTCATGCATCAGTAAATATTAAAACCTCAGCGGGCGGTACTTCCAAAAAAAATGTAAACAAACAAATCCTGCGCGCAGAACTGATTCTAAAACATAGTAAAAAATGATCCCATTTTTAAGAATTATATTTTTTATAATATTCTTTGCTGCTCTTCCATCCTGTGGAAAAAAGGGAATACCGCTTCCTCCGCTGACCATTATTCCTGCGGCAATAACAGATGTGAAAACGGTAATAAGGGACGAAGGCATATATATCATCTGGACACCGCCGACGAAAAACATAGACGATTCGCCATTAGAGAACCTTAAGGGTTTTAAAATACTGAGGAGCGAATCTCCAGTGGGCCTTACCTGCGAGAAATGCCTTGAAATATTTGCGCCGATGTACGATGTATTTAATAGTTACCCGTCCGAAGGCGCCGGAGAAATAGAGTCGGGCGGCTTTAAGGTTTTTGATAATAATCTTAAGGAGAGAATGCGGTACCGGTATAAGATTATCTCTTACAATAGATATGGTTATCTCAGTCCCGATTCCAATATAACGGAAGCGGTATGGGATACTCCGCCTGCCCCCCCCAGCAGTATAAGCGGAGAAAGCGGCGATCACTATAATCTAATTCAGTGGAAACCTCCTGACAACTCAGTCAACGGAGATCCTTTGCATAACATTGTGGGGTACAATATCTACCGTGCAGAAAAAAGCGACTTTTATTCCATATTTTCAATTAACAGCGAACCAATCCAGTTTAAATACTATATGGATGCCAATCTGGAGAACTACAAGCAATACTATTATATCGTGAGAAGCGTCCGGCTTGTGGAAGGGTCTTTTATAGAAAGCGCTCCATCCAGGGAGATCGTTCTCACTCCGAAAGATACCACGCCGCCGCCTCCACCCCACGGGGTCATTGCAATACCCGAACAAAATGGCATCAGTTTAAAATGGGAGCAGGGGCTTGAGTCCGATCTTGAAGGATACAATATTTACAGAAGCATATCCGAAAAGAAAGGCTGGAGTAAACTTAATCCCAAGCCTCTGAAAACCACAGAATTTTCTGACCGCACAGTAACTCGTAAGGTCATATATTTTTACAGGCTCACAGCCGTGGATAATTCCCCTTTTCAAAATGAAAGTGAGCCATCAAAAATCATAAAAGTATTCTGGAGGTAGAAGGTGAATTTTTTCAATTACAGAAACAACGAATTGTATTGCGAGGAAGTACCAATTAAAAAAATAGTGCGCGAAGCCGGCACACCGCTCTACATTTACAGCAGCAGGACGCTTAAGCGGCACTTCAAAGAATTTGACGAGCCCTTTAAACCTATATCCCACATAACTTGTTACTCAGTTAAGGCTAATTCAAATCTTTCACTTATATCCCTCTTCGCTTCAATGGGCAGCGGCGCAGATGTAGTTTCCGGCGGCGAGTTGTTCAGAGCCCTTAAAGGAGGCATTCCGCCAAAAAAGATTGTCTTTTCCGGCGTAGGAAAAACAGAAATGGAAATCAAAGAGGCTCTTAAGGCAGGAATTTTACTTTTTAATGCAGAATCCGAAGAGGAACTGTCGGTCATTAATGAGGTGGCAGGAAAACTGAAAAAAAAGGCTCCTGTGTCTCTGCGCATTAATCCTGATATAGTGCTCCAAACACACCATTACATATCCACGGGAGCAAAAATTAACAAATTCGGAGTCCCATTTCAGAAAGCAATAGGAATCTATAGCCACGCGAAAAGATACAAACATTTAAACTTCGCTGGCATTGATGCGCATATCGGTTCACAGATCACAATGCTGACCCCTTTTATTGAAACGATAAGAAGGCTTCATGGAATAATCTCTGAAATCAAGAAAGGTGCAGTGAATATAAAGTATCTTGACATCGGGGGGGGATTAGGAATAACATATGATGAAGAGGATCCTCCCCATCCCAGAGAATATGCATCAGCGTTAATAAAGGAACTGAAGGGATGGAAAGGCGCGCTCATTACCGAGCCGGGAAGGGTTATTGTCGGAAATGCAGGAATATTAGTGACAAAAGTTATATACAGAAAGGAAAACTCTGCAAAAAAATTCATCATTGTGGATGCAGGGATGAACGACCTGATCAGGCCGGCATTATACGGCGCATTCCAGGAAATTGTTCCTGTTGACCAGAAGGAACATACCATTGTAGCCGATGTTGTAGGTCCGATCTGCGAATCAGGGGATTTTTTCGCTAAAGAAAGGATGATTGCCGATGTCAGAAGAGATGATCTTCTGGCAATAATGGGCACAGGGGCATATGGCTTTTCCATGTCCAGCAATTATAACTCACGGGGCAGAGCAGCGGAGGTCGTTGTGGATGGAAGCAAATACAGAATAATTCGGAGCAGGGAAACATATCCAGACCTGATCCGCGGCGAA
The DNA here is from genome assembly GCA_036514535.1 of bacterium. Taxonomy (GTDB): domain Bacteria; phylum JAMCPX01; class JAMCPX01; order DATBWZ01; family DATBWZ01; genus DATBWZ01. Next base: position 13,549 of record DATBWZ010000014.1, on the reverse strand, counting down.
AAGATCTTTCTCAGGAAGGGTTAGCATGGCAAAAAAACTGCTTAAATTTGCAAAGTATCACGGAACCGGCAACGATATAATTATCGTCAATGGAATAAAAAACGCCTTCCTCCCGAAAAACGATACAATCAAGTGGCTCTGCGACAGAAGGTTCGGAATTGGCGCAGACCAGCTACTGCTCCTGCTGCAATCAAAAAAAGCGGATTTCAGGGTCAGAATTTTCAATAAGGACGGCAGCGAAGCTGAGATGTGCGGAAACGGATTACGATGCCTGGCAAAGTATCTCGTAGATAAAAAATTTACTCAGAAAAACGAACTTAACATAGAGACCCCTGCTGGAATTATCCGCGTCAGAAAAGAAAAAAAGGATTACAATGTAGACATGGGAAAACCAAAACTGGACGGCAAAGATATTCCTGTTAATCTCAATGGCATGGTTGTAAACAGAAATTTTCAGGCCAAGGATAAAACATTCAAAATTACCTGTGTAAGCATGGGCAATCCTCACTGTGTTATTTTTGTTGATAATCTGGAGCTTTTTCCGGTACGGCTCTATGGGCCACTGATAGAGAAGAGCCCTATATTTCCCAAGGGCGTCAATGTAGAATTTGTATCAATTCTGAACAAAAAGGAGGTAAAAATGCGCGTATGGGAGAGAGGCGCGGGCGAAACACTTGCCTGCGGCTCCGGAGCATGCGCATCTGTAGTTTCCTCCATTCTCAATGGAAAAACAGATAAAAAAGTCAAGGTTCGCCTTCTCGGCGGAGACCTCACTGTAACCTGGGGCAAGGATGAGCATGTGTACCTCTCCGGTCCAGCAGTAGAGGTTTACAGCGGAGAGATAGAGATTTAGGAATCGGAGGAGGGTATGTTCAGGGGAACAACTGTAGCAATTATAACGCCATTTCAGAATGGAAAAATTGATGAAAAGGCGCTCAAAAAACTTATTGATTTTCTGATACAAAACGGCGTGGATGGAATAGTCCCCTGCGGAACCACAGGCGAATCAGCCACACTCTCCCATGAAGAACATCAAAGGGTGGTGGACATTACAATTGAACATGTCAACAAAAGAATTTTTGTAATTGCAGGAAGCGGATCAAATTCAACACAGGAAGCAATAAGGCTGAGCAAACACGCCGAAAAGGCGGGTGCGGACGGAGCATTATTGATTACGCCATATTACAACAAGCCGACGCAGGAGGGGCTTTACCAGCATTTCAAGTCTGTTTCGGAAAACACAAATATTCCGATCGTCCTGTACAATGTTCCGGGTAGAACGGGGGTGAACATGCTGCCAGAGACCGTTGCAAGGCTTGCAGAATTGAAAAACATTGTGGCAATCAAGGAAGCGACCGGAGACTTGAAACAAGTCTCGGATGTAATTAATCTTTGTCCTAAAGATTTTGCGGTCCTTTCGGGCGATGACTTCACAACCCTTCCAATTTTATCTGTCGGGGGCATGGGTGTCATTTCGGTAACGGCGAATGTTGCGCCGAAAGATGTATCGGGAATGGTCAATGCCTATCTCAAAGGAGATTACAAAAAAGCCCTTGAACTTCATTATAAACTTTGGAACATGAACAGGGCAATGTTCGTGGAGACTAATCCAATCCCTGTAAAAACTGGTCTTGCGCTGATGGGAATGGCATCTCCGGAAATGCGTCTCCCGCTCTGTCAAATATCAGAGGGCAACCTTCAGAAACTGAAGAAAGCTCTTAAAGAACACAATCTTTTAAAGGAGTAAAAATTGCTGAGCATTGTCGTTTCCGGAATTGCAGGAAGAATGGGTAATATCATTGCCAGCCGCATCCTTTCGGACAGCACATTGAAGCTTTCAGGTGCGCTTGAGCGGAAAGGGCATCCCTGGATCGGCAAGGATGCAGGAAGAATGCTCGGCGCCGGAGAAGCCGGCATCCCTGTGGTTGATTCACTGGAAAACATAAAGGGAGATGCCATCATTGATTTTACAACAATCAAGGCAACCATTTCACTGCTTGAACATGCTGTCAGGCTTAAAATGCCTATGGTTATAGGAACTACTGGTTTTAAGGAGCAGGAAAAAGAACGTATTCAAAAATCAGCAGGGATAATTCCCATTATCCTCTCTCCCAATATGAGCATAGGAATGAATTTACTTTTTGTTTTGGTTGAAAAGGCAGCCCTGGCGCTGGGCGATGAATACGATGTGGAGATCATTGAAGCGCACCATAAATATAAGAAGGATGCGCCAAGCGGAACAGCCATAAGACTGGGAGAAATTGTTGCTTCTGCCCTTAAGAGGGATTTTCAGGCGTCTGCCGTTTTTGGAAGGAAAGGATTTACTGGCGAACGGAAAAGGGAGGAGATAGGGATGCAGGTGATCCGCGCCGGCGATATAATCGGTGATCATACAGTGCTCTTCGCAACAGATGGCGAACGGATTGAGTTTACCCACCGGGTCACGAGCAGGGAGAACTTTGCCCGGGGCGCCATCCTCGCTGCAAAATGGCTATCAGGAAAGAAACCAGCCCTCTACAGCATGAAAGATGTACTTGGAATCTGATGGAACAGCGAGGAATTATTTCTGCTATATTTTTAGTCACCTTTGCCCTGGTAATTTATGTCCTTATAATAATACTTAAGCCATTTTTCATCCCCCTTTTCTGGGCAATTCTGATAGTGATCGTTATATATCCACTGTATGGGTTTACAAAAAGGATGGTAAAGGGTAAAGCCTCTCTTGTTGCGTTGCTGTATACTTTTTTTGTCTCCTTTGTAATAATAATCCCGGCAGTGCTTGTCATATTTTTGCTTGCATCAGAAACAGTTGATGCCTTCAACAGGTACAAGGAGCCCCTCCTGAAGATTAATGTTGTACAGATGGTGGAGAAAATAAAGGACACACACATTGGCAAAATCATCGGCAAATTTTCTCAGTCTGCATCCATTGAAAAAACCGAAGGATTTTTAGTGGGTGCCGCAGAGGGAACAAGTAAATTCATCCTGACGCAGGCGCAGTCGTTTTTCAAGCATTCAGGCATCTTCTTATTTAAATTCATTATAACTTTGATCTCTGTGTTTTTTTTCCTGAGGGACGGAGAAAAAATTGTCAGTAGTGTCAAACGCATATTGCCGCTCCCGGAAGAAAAAAAGGAGCATCTCCTCTTCAGTCTCCAGGAGACGCTCTCTGCTGTTGTAAACGGCATGATATTGACAGCCGTTGTCCAGGGTCTGCTGCTGGCAATAGGCTTCTGGATATTCGGGATGCCATATCCGGTTATCTTCGGAGTAACCACTGTATTCACCGCTCTTCTCCCGTTTGCAGGCGCGGCAATCATATGGATACCAGCAGCCATATACCTCTTTTGGCTGGGAAGTATCGGAAAAGCCATTGGGCTGATAATATGGGGAGTGCTGCTGGTCAGTTCAATAGACAATTTTTTAAAACCAATCCTGATAGGCGAGAAAACGAAATTGCCATTCCTATTCCTCTTTTTATCAATACTTGGGGGAATGAAGATATTCGGAATTACAGGAATCTTTCTTGGACCTGCGTTCCTTGCGCTCTTTATTGCGCTCACACGAATTTACCTGGAAGAATACCAGCAGCGATCCACTTAAAAATTTCCTGATTAACCTTTCAGTGTTAAAATAATATTTATGAAAATAGGTATAGTAAGGGACAAAGCGTATCTCGGTCACAGGGCTGAGGGGTATCATCCTGAAAATCCGGAAAGGCTAAGGGCGATTTACGACTGGCTTGATAAATATAAGGATGATTCTCTTGTCGGTCTAACTCCACGAATAGCAACCGAAGAAGAAATTACCATGGTGCATACGCCAGAATACTTCAGAGAAGCAAAATCCACAGAGGGAAACGCTGGAATTTTTGACGCCGACACCTACTATTCGCCGGATTCCTTCCGTATTGCACTCCTTGCCGCTGGAGGAGCTATTGTCTCTGCCGACGCAGTTGCAGGCGGAAGGGTAAACTCGGCCTTTGCATTCCTGCGTCCGCCTGGCCATCATGCCGAAACTGACAGGGCAATGGGCTTCTGCATCTTTAACAATGCAGCAATAGCAGCAAGTTATCTGATCCATAGGCACAAGATGAAGAAAATCCTCATTATTGACTGGGATCTCCACCACGGCAACGGAACGCAGTGGGCGTTCTATACTAATCCATCAGTACTGTACTTTTCAACCCATCAGTACCCCTACTATCCAGGGACTGGCGCAATTGGTGAATTCGGCAGCGGAGATGGTGAGGGATTTAATGTAAATGTCCCGCTTCCGGCAGGGATGATAAACGCTGATTACGCAGAGACATTCAAGAGAATCCTTGTTCCTGTTGCCGAGGAGTATTCTCCGGAATTCGTGCTTGTCTCCGCAGGCTTTGACGCTCACAGGGACGATCCGCTTGGAGGCATGAAGCTTACTGACGCCGGATTCGGGTATCTTGCCGGCATTGTAAAAAACCTTGCCGATAAAACGGCAATGGGCAGACTGGCGTTTTGCCTTGAGGGGGGGTACAATTTAAATGCTTTACGGGAATCCATTCGCGCAGTTATTGAAGCGCTGAAAGGAAAGCAGTTTGAGCCTGATGGAAGACCAAGCAGTGAGGTGTTTTCAACAATTGAAAATGTAATAAAAGTCCATAAGCGCTTTTGGAAAAGGTTGTGAAAAAAACAGAATATAGATTAATTCCGCATACCGCCGATATCTGCATTGAAGTTACGGCAAAAACGCTGAGAGATCTCTATCTTACCTCAGCCCATGCCCTGATTGATCAGATGATCATAGTTAAAAAAGGGGGCAAAACAGTCATGCATCATATCACCGTAAATGCAATAGACCGCAACGCACTGTTGGTCAATTGGCTTCAGGAGATCCTTTACAATTTCTACGTAGGCGGACTGATCTACAATGGAGCGGCTATTAAAAAACTTACCACAAAAAAACTAACCGCAGAGACAACCTTTTTCAAATTTGACCCAGGAATACATTCATTAAAACAGGAGATAAAAGCCGTTACTTATCATAATCTAAACATTACGAGAAAAAAAACCGGGTTCGCTGTCAGGGTTATTTTTGACGTATGAAGGAGGTCATGAATGGGTGAAATAAAAATTAAAAAGATAAACGATTTCAAATGGGAGATACCCCGGGAAAAAAAGATGAAGGTGCCGGGGATCATATACGCCGATGAAAAAATGCTTAATGAAATCAGAAAAGACGAATCATTACGGCAGGTTGTAAATGTCGCGAAACTTCCCGGAATTGTTTCTGCATCCCTCGCAATGCCGGATATACACGCCGGGTATGGATTCCCTATAGGCGGCATTGCGGCCTTTGATGCAAGTACAGGGATAATTTCCCCGGGCGGGGTTGGATACGATATAAACTGCGGAGTAAGACTGCTCAGAACCGACCTTGAGAGAAAAGAGATTGAGCCGCATATAGAAAAACTCGTTGACGCTGCATTCAGAAATGTGCCCTCAGGCGTGGGTTCGCACCGGAAGGATATGCGATTCTCCGATGCCGATCTTAAAAAGGTTATGCTCAACGGCGCCAGGGAGATAATCCGGATCGGGTTCGGATTTAACGAGGACGCTGAGAGGATTGAGGAGGGAGGCGTCTGCGAAGGCGCAATTCCCGATTATGTCAGCAAGAGGGCAATGGACAGGGGCCGGGACCAACTGGGAACATTGGGCTCTGGAAACCATTTTATAGAAATAGGATTCGTAGAGGAGATATATGACGAAAAACTCGCCTCGGCACTGGGGCTGTTCAAAAATGGAATGACTGTTCTTGTCCACACCGGGTCAAGGGGATTCGGATACCAGATCTGCGATGATTACCTGAGAGAATTACAAAATTATCCGCAGAGCCACGGCGAAGAATTGCCAGACAGGCAATTGGTCTGGGCACACATAAATTCCCAGAATGGGCAGAGATACCTGGGCGCTATGACTGCCGCCATAAACTTCGCCTTTGCGAACAGGCAACTCATAACCCACTGGGTCCGGGAATCATTTGAGCAGATTTTTGGCAAAAAGCCTGTTCAACTCGGCATAAGGGTTGTTTATGATGTGGCGCACAATATTGCCAAAAAGGAAAAACATCTGGTGGAAGGAAAGGAAATGAAGCTGATCGTTCACAGAAAAGGCGCAACAAGGGCTTTTCCTGCCGGGAGAAAGGAATTGCCGGCCGTTTACAGGGACATTGGACAACCAGTACTCATTCCGGGTGATATGGGCAGATACTCTTATGTGCTCATAGGCACACCAAGGACAATGGAGGAAACTTTTGGCACTGTCTGTCACGGAGCAGGAAGGGTGATGAGCAGGCACGAGGCAATACGCCGGTCAAAGGACAGACAGGTTATTCAAGAATTACGGAGCAAAGGAATTATTGTCCGCGGCGCCACAAGAGCCACAATCAACGAGGAGATTCCTGAAGCTTACAAGGACGTGAGCAGGGTCGTTGATATTGTTGCAGGCGCAGGGCTTGCGAAAAAGGTGGCAAAACTGCGCCCGCTGGGCGTTGTGAAGGGGTAGATTGAGGCAGCAAAAGAAAATGAAATTTCTGATATTCGGCGCGGGAGCAATCGGTTCCGTAATCGGAGGCTTTCTTGCAAAGGCGGGACACGAAGTGACTCTTGTCAGCAGGCACAAGCATATCAAAGCAATTAAAAGATCAGGACTGACAATAAAAGGAATCTGGGGGAGGAATTTCATCCCTGCTGAAAAATTTTCAGGATTGCTGACAAAGACAGCGCCGGGCGATTTTGATTATATTTTACTCACAGTCAAATCCTATGACACCGAAAGCGCTGCCGAGCAGATGAAGAAGACATTAGTGAGAGCCCCTCTTGTCGTCTCAATGCAAAACGGGCTCGGTAATATTGAGATCCTTGAGAAGCATTTAGGGAAAAAGCGTGTTGCAGGCGCAAGGCTGATTTTTGGAGCCAGGGCGCTATCTCCAGGCAGGGTGGAGGTTACGGTCATTGCACAACCAACAGCGGTAGGAAGCAAACATAAAACGCTGGACAGATATCGCGAAAACATGCTGCGCAAGCTATCCGATGCGCTGGACTCCGCAGGCGTGCCCGCAGAATATGTGGGGGATGTTATCCCCTACCTCTGGGCAAAGGCATTTTACAACGCGGCGCTTAATCCTCTCAGCGCGCTGCTTCAGCGGAGCTATGGCGAGCTCGCAGAAAATCCATTTACAAAACAAATAATGAACAGCGTAATTGATGAAACATTCACCGTTGCAAAAGCAATGGGGGTTAAACTCTTCTGGAAGAACTCAGATGAATATAACCGGTATTTTTATAAAAAATTGGTGCCACCAACAGCCTCTCACTACGCATCCATGCTCTCTGATTTAAAAAAGGGAAAAACCGAGATTAACTCCATAAATGGCGCAATCTTAGCCCTTGCCAGGAAGAAAAACATCCCCGTGCCGGTAAACAAGGTTCTTACATTGCTTGTGAAGGCAAGGTGCAGGCAATTATAGGGAGGCTGTGCGTCCCCGGATAAGCGCATTAAAACCTGAAGGTGCAGCCGATCGCCCTGTATTTATATCTGTGTTATAATATGCTGAATGTGAAATTATCATGCAAGCATTGACGCGAGAGCAAAAACAGATCGTAATTCTTCTTCGTATTTGGAGCTGGGCATTTGGCCTGGGAGGCCTTTATTTTCTTTTATTCCAGAACCATCTCATCGGACAGATAAATTTTATCTCCAGCAAAATATTGAAACTACCGCTACCGCCCCTTACTGAATCCACAGAGAAATTCTGGCTCGTATTAACGTTATCAATGATGGCGACAATAACCGCTCTGTCCTATATTGCGCAGAGGGATATACGAAAGAACATGGGATACGTTGTTCCCCTGCTTATTTCAAAATTCGTCTCAACATTGTTCTTCATCATCTTCTTTTTCACACATATTCATTCGCTTGCTTACATTGCAGGAGCACTGACAGATGGCAGCATATTTATAATTACATTGATTTTTTATCTGAGGGCTTTAAAAGCGCCGCAGATTTTTTAAATGTGCAAAAAAACAGAAATGTTCAGGGTTGTTTGATATTTTCAAAAATTCCCAAAAGTTTCTCTGCTGAAATTTTCCATAAAAATTGTTTCGCCCGCTCAATGCCTTTTCTTTTCAAACTTTCTTTTAATGATGGATTTGTGATTATGCTCCCGATTGCTTCCGCGATTTCCCCGGGTTTTTCCGGATTCACAAAAATTGCTGAATCTCCGGCAATTTCCGGGACGGATGCTCTGTCTGACGTTAGAACCGGACAGCCGCAGGCAAATGCTTCAAGAACAGGCAGGCAGAAGCCTTCATAAAGAGATGGAACAACGAGCGCTTCTGCAGAACGGTAAAGCGCAACCAGATCATCGTCAGAAGAAATTTTCAAAAAATGCACTTTCTCATCAATGGATTCAGTCTGATATTTCTGTTCCGGAGCGCCAATTACCAGTAGATGTAAATCGCTTATTGAATTGCTGACAATCTTAAAGGCTTCTATCGTATTTTTGAGATTTTTATGCGGTTTTTCATTGCCAACCCATAAGATGAATTTTCTGTTCAAGCCAAATCTTTGAAAAACATATTCCAGCGATTTTTTTCTATCTCCTGGAGAAAACCGTTCCTCCACCCCGTTATAATTTACAATAATTTTATCTGAAGGAACCTCCAAAAGCCTGATCACATCGCTCTTTGTAGAGTTTGATACAACAAGAACTTTATAGCATTTTTTAGCGAGTTTTTTTACTACAACTCTATAATATATCCGGTGAAAAAAAGTATAATCATGAGGGTAGAGCATGTGTATCAAATCATGAATTGTGAAAATTACGGGTTTGTTAAGAAAAAGCGGGGCAGTATAATTGGGGGTGTAATAAACATCAAAATCTTCCTTCTTTAATATCAATGGCAACATAATTTGTTCTGCAATTGTATAAGGCTTAATATCTACAGTTTTTATTTTAAAATTATCCGGAAGGTTTTTAAAGTTCTCTATTGCTTGTTTCCGAATCAGGACTAAATATTTATTTTCCCTGTCAATTTGCGCGAGACAATTTATAATATTAACAGCATGACGGCCTATTCCGTGCATGCGACCTGTTATACACCTTACATCAATTACAATTTTCATAATTATCAAGATTATAATATAATTTTATCAATGTTTTTACAAATTCCCCCTCCCCTTGCTCTTTTCATAGCAATGTTCGCAACATGGCGGTGGTGTGATACTTTTATATTGTCTTGACTTTTTTTCGGAAAATTTTCAAACAAATATAGTCAATCTATCAATACTTCTTCATATAACTTCAATGTCTCTTCTGCAGCCTTTTTCCAGGAATAAGATTTTACCCGTTCTCTGCCTTTAGCAATTATAGTTTCTCTTAATTTAATGCCGTCCAAAACCTTATGTATGCCCTCTGCAATATTCTCAGGGTTTCCTGTATCCACAAACACCGCAGCCTCACCCAACACCTCCCTGAAAACCGGGATATCAGAAACAACCGCGGGCGCTCCGCAAGCCATTGCCTCAAGCGGAGGCAAACCGAAACCTTCGTATATTGAGGGATAGACAAAAACATCGCAGGCAGAGTAATATAATCTCAGTTCTTCATCCGGAATGTATTCCGTAAAAATTATGTCATCAGCGAACCTGCTGTTTTTTGCCTCTTCAATGCTCTTTTCATAAAGCCAGCCCTTTTTACCCGCAATCACGAGTTTTTGTTTTGACCCTCTCTCTTTGAAAATTGAAAAGGCTCTAATTAGATTAATTAGATTTTTCCTCGGCTCAATTGTGCCTGCGTAAAGTATGAACCCTTTGGTAAGATTTCTGTTTTCTTTGAAATTACTAATCCTTTCTTTACCCCCCCTTGATAAAGGGGGGCGGGGGGGATTAATATTTTGCTTAGCAAACACATTATCAATGCCAGCATGTATCACCGATATTTTTTCCTTTTTTATTTTGAGCAGATCAACAAGGTCATTTTTCACCGTAATGGAGTCGGCAATTATCCTGTCAGCAACCCTGGTGGACAGACGCACCATAAATTGCAGGTACTTTGCAAAATTGCACGGAAAGGCTTGCGGAAATTTAAAAACAGCAAGGTCGTGAATGGTGACAATTTTTTTGCTACCAGGTGTAAATATTGGAAGAAAAAAGGCTGGTGAATGGAAAATATCCATATGGTTTTTTTTTAGCCGTAGAGGCAGAACAATGTTCTGCCAGAGCTCGCCAGCCGGATGCATCTCTGGCGTTATTGATGTCATTAAATAATTTATCCTATCTCCGGCGGATTCATTTGGCGTTTCATTACAAAAAATAAACAATTCATCTTTATCAAGCCCCCTGATAAGCGAACTGATAAGATTTAGAGTATACCTGCCCACTCCCGCTGTTTTGCCCGAAGCAAATCTTGCATCAATTGCTATACGCATGGAATTTATTCCAATTTATAAAGTTTTAAGAATATTTTTACATTCTTCTATAAATATTTTCACACCATCTCTAAGTTTTACAACTTCTTCTTTTGATATGCTAATGAAGTCTTCATAATCAGAATCCTGTCTTATCTCAAAACTCTTTGATAAAATTTTGGATATCTCTATTTTCATTATGCCAGTCTTCACAAAATGCTGATTGAATAAGGAAATCACACCACTGTGTTTTGATGAATCCAATCCCTTTGTTGCAAGAAGTGCTCTTGCCGCATAAAATGCAGAATAATAAAATCTGTTCAGTGCACTTTTTAATGAATTATTTTGAAGAAGTAACTCAGCATCCCGGAATGTTTCTTCTGCTCGTTCGATCCTGTAATTAGATAATGTTTTAATTCCCTGTATCAAATCGGAATGCCTTCTTGCTCTATAGCTTGTATAAATGGAGTCACTCTGAAGATTGGGTTTTTGTATGTCTCCAGACCGATCACTCGTGGAGAAATATATAAATCGTATTTCAAATTTATGTTAAATGTAATATCAAAAATATGTTCCCTAATATCAGGTGATATTTCTCTTAATAATATGTATATATCAATATCAGAGTCAGGTTCCGAATCCCCTCTTGCTTTGGATCCGAATAATTTTATGCTAACCACATTGTTATCGAGATAATTTCTTATCTCTGTTGTAAATTCAAGTACTGCGCTCTGTTCTTTTTCCTTTAATAATTTGGGGGAAAGCATATTTAAATTATACCAAAATTCAGAATATTTATAAACAAATATACTCAACTTCATAAAGCCAGCCCTTTTTACCCGCAATCACGAGTTTATGTTTAAATTTTTTCCTTGAGTATTTCCCCACCCCTGTTATCTGTCCTGAAACAAATCTTGCATCAATTGCTATACGCATGAGACAATCGATTATATCATTTTTTCAAGTTCCTGAAACAGAAGAAGATGTTCCTCTGCGGATTTTCTCCAACTAAACATAGCGGCTCTTTCTAATCCTGATTGCCTAAGTGAGCGCTTTAATTCTTCATTCATCAGTACTTTTTTAAGCCCCGCGGCTATATTTTCTGAATCGTATGGATCCACATAATATGCGGCGTTGCTGCAAACTTCCGGCATGGAGGAAGTATTGGAGACCACGACGGGGCATCCGCATGCCATTGCCTCCAGCGGAGGCAAACCAAAGCCCTCATAAAATGAAGGATATACAAATAAAGCAGCAAGATTATACAGCTTGCCCAATTCCTTCTCAGGCAGATACCCCAGAAGAATGATATTATTTTTAAATCTCCTGAGCGACCCCTGGACTTCTTTATTCTTCCAGCCCTTAAATCCTGCAAGCACCAGTTTAAATTCCTTTTTTACAGAATCGTCTAATGCGGCATAAGCCTGAATTAGATTATTTAAGTTTTTTCGCGGCTCAATAGAACCCGCAAACAAAATGAAATTCTCCGGCAGACTATATTTTTTTCTTGTAACCACTAACTCATCTTTGGGGTAACTCCTGAACACATTCGTATCATACCCGAGGTAGATTGTTTTTAACTTTTCAGATTTAAATCCAAAAAGATTGATGGCGCTCTCTTTAACAAAATTGGAAATTACTATTATCCTGTCAGCCCTGTCTATGTTATTCCAGAAATTGTTTTCAAAATACAACACCCTGTCCTTGGGATGCCATTCCGGATGCACTTTAAAGGAAAAATCAAAAACTGTAACCACCGTTTTTTTTGCCTTTATGTCCAAAGGAATAAAATTAGGCTCAAAATAAAGATCGAAATCATGCTCTTTTAAAGTTGCGCCGATTCTTTTTAATTTCCTCAGTTCTGTCCTGAGAAAAGGTATGTTTCTTGCCAATTCTGTGAGACTATAAAAAAAATTGCTCCTTTTATTAAAATGCTTTAACTTCTTTGAATAGTATCTGTAGAAATACAGATATTCGTTGACTAAATCTGTTTCTGTTAGATTCCGGGCAATCTGATAGGTATAATTAGCGGCTCCCGTAAACGGCGAGAGTAACGATATTGTATTGATAAGTATTTTCATCTATCAGCTAAAACAATACTTTTTCCGTAAATATTTTATAATACTGATGGCTTACATCGTCCCAGGTATATGCAAATAATTTCTCTTTTACCGGAAGTTGGTCAATTACTGCCCGATCTCTATCTTTTAAAACTTCTAAAATTTTCTCCGCTAATTCATGTTCATCCTCTGGACTAAACATTTTTAATCCACAATTTCCCGGGTCAATTCCTGCAAATTTTAACCTTTCCAATACAACAGGAATCCTTGACATAATTGCCGGCGCATCCATTAACATTGCTTCAAGTCCCTGCCATGGAAAGCCACCTTCAAACAAGGTTGGAACAACTGTCGCCAGCGCGTATTTATGTAAACTATATAGATCAACCTCCGGAACATCTCCTGTTAGAACAATTTTCTTCTTCAGACCATTTTCTTCTATGTAATTTTTAGAAATCAGAGAGTCATGAAGGTTTCCTGTCAAAACGAGAAAGAGGTCAATATTTTTGTTCAGTAAGATTCTTAATGCTTTTAATAATGTAATTAGATTCTTATAAGGTCTTATTTGTGTAGGGTAAAAAATGTATTCACCTTTAACATTGTATTTTTGTAAAACCTCTTTCTGATTTTGCACCCTATTTTCTATATTATCCGGTCTGTTAACAGGAATATAAACAAATCCTGTATTTCCCTCCTTTATATTATCAATATATTTGAGTGTATGCATCTTTCTGACACAATCAGAATTACTGCAGAAAAAACTGCCTTGTGCTGCAAACTGTTTTAATTTTTCCTTATATTCTTTAAGCCAGTAATTATCTATCTTTTTATCCTGAGCAAATAATTCTTGAAATTCAAATTGCACAAGGTCATGAATGCTCTGGATTTTTCTTTTTTTTATTTCAAGTGCATTATAAAGAGTCACTATAGGAATTAAGAAGCAATCTGCTCTGGAGTATTTGTTTGCAAGGTTTGCGAGAATATCTCCAGGCACTCCCTCCTCTATCCTCGCCTCCCTGTTTATTACTACCTTTTTTACTCT
>DATBWZ010000013.1:0-5943 GCA_036514535.1 bacterium | reverse complement strand
CGCGAATCACCCCTGCATTTTGGGCGGGGCAATCCCTGCCATTACAATTCCACAACCCGCGTTTGTTATCCCTTGCCACTCGCTGGAGTTTTAAAAATAATTCCTGGTATCTGACATTGGGCGGGATGGTCATGACCTGGGCATACCCGTTTTCAACAAGCAGAGCGTTTAGAAACCGGCCATCAGCCAGATAAACATAAGCGAGCAATCGCCCATATTTATCCCTTAACTGTATGTCAAATTCAATTCTGATTGTGTCTCCGGCTTTCAGAATCCCTTCAACAAATCGTTTTGCCTCATATCCGTAGGGCTCAATGCCTTTTTCGGGATGGTGTATCTCGGGCGTATTAATACCAATCAATCTCGCCTTTTCTTTTCTGCCCTGATAATCAATAACAATAGTATCACCATCAATAATGTGTTTAACGGCAGCAGTATGCCCGGTCAAATTTTCTGCAAAATTTAATTTCTTCAGCGTTCTTAATGTTAAAATAGAAACCACAATTAATGATATGAGCAGAACTAAACGGCTTCTTTTCATTAAAAATATTTTATCACATATCCAATATTCTTGACTATTTCGCTTTAATTATCTAAATTAAAAATAACAATGGGAAACGCAAGTTTATGGGCAATTGTCGGGAATGCAGGCTGGATGGTGAAATTTGTGCTTCTTCTCCTGCTCGGAACATCAGTCTATGCCTGGGCGATAATACTCTTTAAATACCTCTCGTTCCGCAGGACAAACAGGGATTCTGAAATATTTCTTGAACTCTTCTGGGAAGACAGGCGGTTTGAGAATATCTACGAAAAATCAAAAACCCTCCTCAAAAGCCCTCTGGCGCAGATATTTATCTCGGCATACGAAGAGATAATGAAATATAAAAAATCGTCAAATCCTGACCCAAAAGAAGACTTTTCGGTTAACGGAATTGAGAATATTGAGCGTTGCATTGCCTCAGTTAAGGCTGAGGAGGAAGCACGGCTTGAATCGCACCTTACATTTCTGGCATCCACAGCGAGCGCAGCTCCCTTCGTAGGGCTTTTCGGAACCGTCTGGGGAATAATGGAAGCCTTTCACAGCATTGGGCATGCCGGATCTGCAAGTCTCAGTGTTGTTGCTCCGGGAATCTCAGAGGCCCTTATCGCAACAGCGATGGGTCTGTTTGCAGCCATACCAGCGGTTGTGGCATACAATTTTTTTCTGAACCGCATCAGGGTATTCATATCTCAGATGGATGCTTTTTCTGCAGAATTTCTTAATATAACACAGAGGCATATTTTCTGAAAATGTAAAAATGTCCCGATGCAATTAAAATGATAGTCCCGAATAGAAAATCAAGATCCGGCATGGCAGAGATAAACGTTACACCCTTTGTGGATGTAATGCTCGTGCTGCTCATTATCTTCATGGTGACGGCCCCGCTGATGCAGGAAGGCATCAATGTCGATCTCCCGAAAGTATCCGCAAAATCAATGGAGAACACCGAGGAGACATTCATTCTGACCATCTCAAAAAAGGAAGAGATTTATATCAACTCAACAAAGATCCCCATTGACAACCTTGCCGAAAAGCTTTCCGCAATAATTAAGACAAGAAAAAACAAGGAAGTTTATGTAAAGGCTGACAGCGGAGCCCAGTATGGCTTTGTTATGAAGGTCCTTGGAGAAGTCCGGCTTGCTGGAATTGTAGATGTGGGACTTATAACCTTACCGCCCGAAAAGGCAAGGAAATAATATTGAGACATGTCAGTGTGTTAAGATTGGAATCCGGTTTCAAAAAATACATCCAGGTATCAATTATAATACATATAGCATTTCTGTTTCTGGTACTGTTCTCTTCTCCAAACAACAGGGGGACTTATCCCGAAGGCATCTACAGGGTTAGCCTCAGGTCCATTCCTATTCCGCCCCAAAAATCTCGGGATTCCAAAGTAGAACCGGAAGAAAAGATTATCCCACTTCCGGCGCCGGCAGCGGAGAAAACCAAGGGAAAAACAGTCTCAGAAAAAAAGGAGAAAACCGCAACAAAAGATAAGGCGGCAAAGAAGGAAAAAAACAAAACAACAAAGACAGAAACAAAGAAAACAGGCGCAGAGGATGGCGGGGAGATCCTTGCAATGCTGAAAAATGTAAGGAAGGAACTATCGTCAACCTCATCCGGCGCGCAGTCTGCCGGGGCATCCGATGATATTGTGACAGGGGCAACACTATCAGGTGCATCCAAAAGGTATTACGATGATGTGGAGAAACGGATAAAGGACGCCTGGGTGCTTCCTGAATCTATGGTTCTTGAGGCAAAAAAATTAAGAACAATCATTGGAATAAAAGTTAACAGGGATGGAAATATTGAAAAGGTCTGGACCGAACAGAGTTCAGGGAACATATACTACGACCGGGCAGCTCTAAGGGCTGTGAATAAAGCAAATCCACTTCCCGCTATGCCGTCTGAGATGCCCGATAAGACCCTGGAGATAGGAATAATATTCTGATGGAGTTCTTTCATTTTACACGAAAAATATGTGGAGGAAAGTTAACACCGTTGTTTGTCGCATTTTTTTCATTTCTCTCCATTTTTGCCATTGCCAAGGTTTACATTGACATTGAATCGCCGGAGGCAAAAAGAATCGCCATTGCAGTCCAGTCTCCCATTCAGATGTCAGAGGGGTCTGAAGACAGCGATTCTGTAAAATTTTATCTTGACACGCTCAGGAACGATCTGGACCTGAGCGGGCTTTTTGCGCAGATTGATGAGAAGGCTTTTCTTGAACAGCCATCTCAAGAGTTAATGCAGAGGGAAAATATCAATTTCACGCAGTGGTCCGTAATCGGCTCTGAGGCGCTCCTTAAAACCGGGTACTGGGTTACCGGGACAGATATGAAGGTGCTGGTTAGGCTTTTTGACGTTCTGAACGGAGAACTCCTCCTTGGCAAGACATACGAATGTCCCCTCTCAAGCGCAAAATATCTTGCACACAGGATAGCAAATGATGTAATAAAAGCGTTTACAGGCACAGATAGCTTCATGGAGACAAAAATAGCTTTTATCTCAAATGCTGCCGGAAAAAAGGAAATGTATATAATGGACATTGACGGGACAAACATCCGCAGAATTACAAACCACCGTTCCGCTGTTGTATCTCCTTCCTGGAATCCAGGAGGAACGCAGATTTTGTTCACATCTTATCTGAGAAGAAATCCCGATCTCTATCTCTATGATTTTATAAATGGGAAAATGTTTACAGTTTCCAAAAGGGAGGGGCTGAATATAAGCGGTGTTTTTGCTCCTGATGGAAAGAGAATCGCCCTCACGCTCAGCCAGAACGGAAACCCGGAGATCTATATAATGGACATCGGATCCGGAAGCCTTACTCAGATAACCCACTCGTGGGGGATTGATGTTTCTCCGGCTTTTTCCCCTGATGGCAAACAGGTTGCGTTTGTTTCAGACCGCTCCGGCACACCACAGGTGTTTGTGATGAATTCTGACGGAAGCAATGTAAAGAGGCTTACCTTTGAGGGCAAGTATAATGCTTCTCCCCGCTGGTCCCCTGACGGGAAGAGGATCGTCTTCAGTCGCATGGCGGCAGATAATATCAATTTCAAGATATTCGCGATGAAGCCGGATGGCAGCGAATCGTTTCAGATTACAAACGGGCCGGGAAGCGACGAAAATCCATCCTGGGCACCGGACAGCAGGCACATCCTCTTCAACTCCACCAGGGACGGCAATTCAGAACTTTACATCACATCAATAACCGGTAAATATCTCAGGAGGCTGACAAAAACCCCCTATGACGAAACAGGCCCTGCATGGTCTCCTGTTATTGAATTTAAAATAAGTACGAGATAGAATATCTACAGGAGGTGAAAACATGAAGAGAAACAAATTGTTATTTGAGTTCTTGCTGATAATGGTTGCCGCCGTAATTTTTACCGGGTGTCCAAAGAGACCCGGCAAGGAGATTGATGCCGCAAAAGAGGCAATTAATGCTGCAAAAGCTGCAGAAGCTCCGACTTATGCGCCTGATGAATTCCAAAGCGCAGAAGAGATGCTTGCCAAGGCAATTGCCCAGTCGGAGGAAAAAAAGTTCAAGGATTCAAAACAATCTGCTATCTCTGCAAAGGAGCGCGCGGATCTTGCAAGGGAGCTGGCGCTCAAAAGAAAAACTCAAAAACAAAAAGAAACTCCGCCAGCGCAGGAGGAAGTGAGGTTCAAGGAACCAAGTCTAACCGAGATTCCTGAAGAGGAAAAAACAGGGGAGAAAGGAGCGCTTGGGGAAGGTATAAAAGTAAAAAGCCTCAAGGTGATACATTTTAATTTTGACAGTTATATTCTTACACAGGATGCAAAAGATATATTGAAAGAAAATGCCGAATGGCTGGAAGAAATGCAGAAAATTCATGTGCTCATTGAGGGGCATTGCGATGAGCGCGGAACGGAAGAATACAACCTTGCGCTGGGTTCAAGGCGGGCTGAGAACATAAAAAGTTATCTCGTGCAGATGGGAATAGCCCCAGAGAGGCTTTCTACTATAAGTTATGGCGAGGAATTCCCGGTTGACGCACAGCAGAGCGAAGAAGCCTGGGCTAAAAACAGAAGGGCTGAATTTGTTATTATTGAAAAATGACATGAAGATATCGCATACCTGGTTATTGGTTTTTTCTATAATATCATCATTCACTTCCTGCGCTACGGTGTGGGAGGTGCAGAAATTGCGCCGTGATATAAAAGATGCAAACGAAAGCGTTGCCGCACTTAAGGAGAATGAGCTGAAGGCCCTCGGTGGCGAGACTGAGAAGGGGTTAGAAGACCTCAGAACAAACCAGGCAGATTTGCTGATGAATCTTGAGGAAACAAAAGCGAAAATTATGCAGCTTCAGGGAGAAATAGAAGAACTTGGGCATGCTGATGAGGCGACAAAAAAGGAACTTGAAGCTGTCAAGGATATACTAAGCTCAATCCAGGACGACCTCAAAAAAGCTCAGGAAAAACCACCGGACGAAGAGTCTATCTACAAACAGGGATTGACCGCGTATAATTCAAAAGATTACCAGAAGGCGAAGGAAACATTTAAATCCATAATTGAAACCTTTCCAAACGGCAAATATATAGATAATGCTCATTACTGGGCAGGCGAATGCTATTATTCTGAAGGGAATTACCTCGCTGCTATTGATGAATATGGCATTGTAATAGAAAAATATCCGTCCAGTCCCAAGAGGCCGGCAGCATTGTTAAAAGCAGGCATGGCTTTTCTTGAACTGAAGAGAAAAAAGGAGTCAAAAGTATTCTTCCAGCGTGTCGTTAATGAATATCCTAAATCCGAACAGGCACATATGGCAAAACGAAAGCTGGCGCAGTTGAAATAAATGAAAATACTCGGCATTGAGACATCCTGTGATGAGACTGCGGCGGCAGTGGTTGAGAATGGGAAGAGCGTCCTCTCAAACATCGTCTCCTCTCAGGCTGAATTACATTCCAGATACGGAGGCGTGATACCTGAGATCGCCTCCAGGAAACAGCTCGAGGTGATACAACCGGTTGTAGAATCCGCAATGAAGGATGCCGCCGTAACTCCGGAAGAGATTGACGGAATTGCTGTGGTAAACGGTCCCGGACTCATTGGCTCCATTTTCGTAGGACTCTCTTTTGCAAAATCGCTGGCATACGCATGGAAAAAACCCCTTGTCGGCATAAACCATGTTGAAGCGCACATCGCAGCAGTTATACTTACAGAGAATATTGATTTTCCGTTTCTCGCTCTTGTGGTATCCGGAGGGCATACCAGCCTGTATCATGTTAAGAGTTTTCAACGGTTTGATCTTCTCGGCCGCACATTGGACGATGCTGCCGGGGAAGCATTTGACAAGGTTGCAAAACTCCTTGGATTCGGATATCCCGGCGGACCAATAATTGAGAAACTCGCTCAGAAGGGCGAG
>DATBWZ010000012.1:0-8111 GCA_036514535.1 bacterium | reverse complement strand
GGAGGTGTTTATCCGTTACCAGGTCACCCTGTCGGATTCAATTGAATATCTCCTATTAAAACTGCCATCCATTTTTATTCAGATAATTCCCTTTGCTGCCCTTCTAACCACGTTAATCATAATAGGCATGATGAAAAGCAGAAACGAAATACTTGCTCTTAGATGCTCCGGTGCTAGCATTAAGGCTCTTATTTTTCCTGTTGCAATATTAGGAATAATACTTTCAATGTTTGAATTCTATCTTAATGAAAATATAGTTACCACAGCAAACAGAAGGCTAAGACTGGTAGAAAGGGTAAAGATAAAAAAGGGGAATCCCCTTCAGTCCCTCGGAAGCAACGAAATCTGGTTCAGAAATGATAGATCCTTTTACAGGATAGATCTCTTTCTTCCGGACAGAATGACCGCTTTTGGCATTACAATCTTAACATTTGGCGAAAAGTTCAATCTGGTCAAACGGGTAGATGCACGGGAAACAGTTTGGATTAACAAAAAATGGGTGGCAAAAGATATTGCCACCAGAATATTTTTTGAGGATAGGTCCACATACAATTACGAAAAGGAAATGCCCATCAATCTCCCTTATACCCCTGAAGAACTAAAAAACGAGGAGATCAAACCTGATGAAATGAATTTTTATCAACTCAGAAAATATCTGAACAAAATGAAATCCTACGGTTATTCTATTCCGGCTTACAGAACCGATCTCTTTTTCAAAATATCATTCCCTGTCGGCGTCATGATTATATCCGTTATTGGCATACCCATTTCACTGAAAAGGTTTACCAAGCCTGGAATTGGAACAAATATTCTGATTGCCCTTACGCTTGGATTTTTATATTGGTTTTTATCTGCAATATCAAGAATTGCCGGAGCATCCATGATACTCCCTCCTGTGGCAGCATCATGGATACCGAATATTACATTCGCAATAGTTGGAATTTACCTCTTCAAAAAGATAGACTGGTAAATTGTCTCATTCGCCGCCGTAACTGTGCAGTCCGGAAAGCAGTAGATTGACCCCAAGATAGCAGAATATTGTTACCACGAACCCTGTCACAGCAAGAATAGCAAGCCTCTTGCCTCTCCATTCCAGCGTGAATCTTGCATGGAGAAAGCCCACATAGAAAAGCCATGTAATAAGAGACCATGTCTCCTTCGGATCCCAGGACCAGTAACTGCCCCAAGCATAATTAGCCCAAGCAGCGCCAAGCACTATCCCCAGGGTCAGGAAAATTACGCCGAAGAGTATCACCCTGTATATCATATTTTCAATGATATTTATCGCGGGCAATATGCTCAGAAATCCACTTGCTTCAGGACTCTTATTGGAACGCTCCTTTATGAGATAGAGTATCCCCGCTGCAAATGCCCCTGCAAATGCCGCATAAGCGAGGAATGAGGTTATTACATGTGCGGTAAGCCAGTTGGACTGAAGCGCCGGAACAAGCGGTTCTGCATGGCCTGAGTATCTGGAAGCAAACAGCATTGAAACAAAAGCAATCAGCGTTAACAAAAATCCGAGGGCGGCAATACTGTACAGTGCCTCAAGAACAAAATAGATAATTATCGTTGACCAGGCAAAGAAGATAAGGGACTCATAAAGATTGGTTACAGGGAATAATGTGTACAACTTACTTAAGGTAATAGACCTTTCATCAACAGGAAGAGTTCTTAAAGCCTCCATACCTCTGACGATCAACCCCGCGGTATTAAACAGAGCGCCTATTGCTGTCAAAAATATTGCAATTATACGGGCATTGCTGCCTCTTGAAATTAAATGCCATAGAAAAACTGACGAGCCAGCAAGATATACAAAGGTTGAAATATTGAACATTTCTATACTGTTCATAGTTTGCCCTCCGCAGCTTTAATCCTTTCTATCACCTTCATAAATTCCCTTTCAAACCCTATTTTATTTTTAAAAGAACGCCCTCCTGCTAAAACAACAATTTTTCCGTTATCCTCTTTCACCCTTAGCAGGATCATCCTGTGGTATAAGAAAAAGGCAAGTGTTAATCCTATACTCATAATAAAAGATCCAAGCCAGACCACATTGACCCCTGGATCACGGGTTACCTGCAAGCCGGTGAAATAAAGAGACGGTTCTATAATTTTCGTAAGTTTCACACGGTAGGCCTTACCGCTGTGGGCATCAAAGTCCTTTACGTTCTGAAAGACCGGGAACCGGCTGCTTCCCTGCGAATCTTCATTAAGCTCCACAAGAACTGCCGGACCAAATCCCATATAGTTCTGAGCATAGTCTATAACTTTAATTGTTACGCCGTTTTGAATCTCTTGCTCCTGTTCAAGATTGAGCACTACATCCATGTCTTTTTCTGTTTTTATATTATGAACCATAATCTCAAAACTTGGTGGAGCTGCAGGGCCGTAATCGGACTGATAAAAGGTCAGTCCTTTATATTTAAGCGGTGAATTCACTTCTATGACCTTACCTGCCACAACCTTTCCATCTTCAATAACCTTGAGGTCGCTTGCGAATCTTTTCGGCCGCTCAGTGCCAGGATAGAAATCCACAGAGAAATCCTCGCACTTCACTTCAAAGTCCAGCGGTATTTCTTTAGCCCTACTTACGTCATAAACAACATTCGCCTTTTCCCCCTCCACAATTCTGACATTCGCTCTGAATCCTGCAAGGTTGCCAATCAAGGCGCCTATTAATATAATAATAATGCCTGCATGTGTTATATATGGGCCAAGAATTGATACCCTGCCCTTTTCCCACACATAGTTCTTTCCCTTAGAATCGGGATTCACAGTGAATTTGCCGCCAAGAGATCTTAGAAGGCGATCCAATCTATCCGGGAAGGCCTTCACCCCCTTGTCTATAACAATTTCCCTGTAAAACGGCAGGTTTTTAAATCTTGATTCATCCACCAAGGGTTCGCCCTGTTTTAATCTCTTGAAAACGCCCGGGAGCCTCTCCAATGTGCAAAAAGTAAGGTTTACTGCCAAAAGAACGATTATTCCGACAAACCACCATACATGATAGATATCAAAAAATCCCAGAAGATTAAAAAAGCTATAAAGTTTGAATCCGTACCGCTGGGTGTACTCAATAGGAGGAAGATTCTGTTGAATGAGCGTCCCTATTATTGAAACCCCCGCAAGCCCAAAAAGCAGGACAACCGTCAGCCCCACAGATGATAATAACTTCCGGATTCTGAGGATTAAGGGATTAATATTCCTGTTTTCCATGTTGCAACCATTTTGTCTATGTTATCATTTTCGCTTAATTGCGGTCAATCAAATTCAGCGCAAAATTCTTGATTCTGCAGGGAGCATAAAGTATAATTGGTCAGTTGACAATCACTGCTGAAACAAAAATAGTTGGAATCATAGGCAATCCGGTTTCACACTCAATGTCTCCGGTTATTCATAATGCGTGCTTCTCTGCCTTGAGCTTATCCTATGTGTATGCCGCTTTTGAGGTAAAAGACATTGCGGGCGCCATAAGGGGGCTAAGAGCATTGGGAATCCGCGGGGTAAGCGTAACAATACCCCACAAGGTTGCATCCATGAGATATATTGACAAGATTGATCCTCTTGCCGAGAAAATCGGGGCAATAAATACCATAGTAAACGATAATGGCACCCTTTCCGGATACAATACTGATGCGCATGGGGTGCAGCAGTCATTCAGCCAGAAAAGGGTCGCGCTTAAACACAGACGCGCGCTCATCCTTGGATCGGGCGGCGCTGCAAGGGCTGTGGCATTTATCCTTGCAGAATCAGCCGTAGAACGCATTAATATCGCAAGCATTGAGAAAGGCCAAATGGATAAACTGATCGGGGATCTGAGAAGGCATTATAGTATTGAGATAATGGGGAGTCCATGGAACAAAGCCAGACTAAAGAATATTATAAAAGCAGCGGACATCGTAATAAATGCTACTTCAGTAGGAATGCATCCGTATTTGAAATCAACGCCAGTAAATACAAATTTTCTACAAAAAGGACAGGCTGTTTTTGATGTGATTTACAATCCCGAGGAGACACGCCTGTTGAAAGGTGCGCGCAAAAAGGGCTGCAGGATTGTAAGCGGAACGGATATGTTTATAAACCAGGCAGCAGAGCAGTTCAGGCTCTTTACCGGAAGAACAGCTCCCATTAATGTTATGAAGAAAGCCTTTGCTAAGGCTATGAAAAAATGAATATTGTCCTGATTGGCTACAGGGGATCCGGCAAGACAACAATTGGGAAAATCATCGCGCAGAAGATGGGGATTAGTTTGATTGGAACTGACGCCCTGCTTGAGAAAGAAATAGGGACAACCATCAATCAATTCGTAAAACTTAACGGCTGGAAGGCATTCAGAGATGCGGAACAGCGTATAATAGAGAGCCTTGCAGAAACTGATAATGCCGTAATTGATACCGGCGGAGGTGTGATTCTACGCAAGGAAAACATGAACCTTCTTAAAAAGAATGGGGTTGTTGTTTTTCTTAATGCGGATGCCAAAATCCTTGCCAACCGGATACATTATGGAAACACCCGCCCTCCGTTAAAGGAGGGCAAAGAGTCATGGGAAGAGGTTGAGGATGTGCTGAAGGAGAGGCTTCCGCTTTATCGGAACTGGGCGGATAGCATTGTGAATACTGCCCTTCTGTCACCTGCAGAGATTGCGGACAATATAATAAAATACTTTAAAAAATCGTCGGCACAGCAGAGGAAATAATTCAAAATTTTGACAAATTGGTTGATTTTTAACATAATTGCTGATAGAATAACAAAGAATAGGTTAATTTTGAAGACACTAACAGAAAAAAACACTACAAAAAGAGCCGTAGAGGATATTTCCCTATTTAACGAAATCGGCAAAACAATTACCTCCAGTTTGGACATCAAAGAGGTGCTTTCAATAATAATGCAGAAGATCACAGAGATTCTTAAGCCGAAAGACTGGTCATTGCTGCTTGTTGACGAAAAAACAATGGAACTTTATTTCGAAGTTGTTGTGGGCGAACGCGCCGAGAAGTTAAAAGATGTCAGAATCAAAATAGGAGAAGGCATTGCTGGAATGGTAGCAAAAAACGGCAAACCGTTGATAATTGAAAACACCCTGGAGGACAAGCGTTTTTCCAGGAGAATTGACGAAACAGCGAATTTTAATACCCGTTCAATAGTATGCGTTCCGCTTAAAAGCAAGGGCAAGGTCCGCGGTGTGATAGAACTTATAAACACCCTTGATGAGGGCGCTTTTGAAGAGAGCGACCTGGTGTTTTTGCAAACAATAGCGGATTATGCCGCAATAGCAATTGAGAACGCAAGGTATTTTCTAAAAGTCCAGGAACTGACTATAACCGATGATGTAACCGGGCTTTTCAATCCACGGTTTCTCCACCAGGTCATTGACTCAGAAATAATCAGATCGCAGAGATATAACCTCTCTTTCTCTATCATTTTTCTTGATTTAGATTACTTTAAAAAAGTCAATGATAATTACGGCCATCTTATAGGCAGTCATGTTCTGAAGGAAACCGCTGAAGTACTGAAATCAAATCTTCGGGAAACGGATATCGCAACAAGATACGGAGGAGACGAGTTTGTTGTTGTACTTCCGGAGACAAATAAAAATCCCGCATTTGAAGTTACAAAACGTATAAGAAAATCATTTCAGGATCACATCTTTGGCGGAAGCGACCTCAACATAAAGATTACAGCGAGTTTTGGAATATCCACCTTTCCTGATGACGCAATTACCAAATTGGATCTAATACGCAACGCAGATATGGCAATGTACAGGGTTAAAGAATCCGGAAGAGACAACATAGCCCTGGCGTGAGCAACCCCGCAATCCCATAAAGTTTGCAAAC
Source organism: bacterium (assembly GCA_036514535.1). GTDB lineage: Bacteria > JAMCPX01 > JAMCPX01 > DATBWZ01 > DATBWZ01 > DATBWZ01. Next base: position 2,274 of record DATBWZ010000012.1, on the reverse strand, counting down.
AATCTCATCAATCTCCCTGTCGGACTTTTAAATCTGGCACTGTAATTGCTCTTTTTCGCTGCCTCTGGCAACCTGAAGTTTCTTATTCAAATCCAGCATAACATCCGCGAGAGCAACGAGGTTGCCGTGGAGTTGATTTTCAGTGGTAAAAAAATTTTAATGCTCATTAATTAATAATTCTTTCTTCTGTTTACCTCTTTATAGACATTTTTTCTATGCATAATACCAAGGATCCAGATTTCATTACCATTAATTTTAAACACAATCCTGTAATTCCCTACTCTTAACTTCCAGTATCCTTTCAGTGTTTTTCTGAGTGGCTCTCCATATTGTTCGGGTGACTTTCTCAGCCGATTCTCAACCGCTCTCTTGATTTGAGTCCCGACTTTTGAATTAATTTTCGCTAAATCTTTTTTAACATTAGGATGATAAAGAACATTAAAATACAATCACCACACCTTATTGTGTTTTAATGCTGCTTTGTGTGAAAATGTCTTTTCCCTCTTCTCCGCAAATCTGCTAAGAGCAATGTCCTCCTCTATCTCCAGTGCCTCCTTTATAAGATCGCGAACCTTCAAAGATAGAGAAGTTTTATCTCTATTCGCCAAGTACCTGACAATGTTATAAAATGGTTTTTCTATCACCACATTGATTCTTGGATTTTTCGCAGGCATTTCACACCTCCTTATTAAGGTGTAACACTGGTGATACACCTAAGTCAAGAGAATTTTAAGAATAATGGGTATCAATTTGGTAAGGGCGTCCCGTCGTGGCGAGTATAAGGTCGCTGGAAGTTAACTAGAATCTTCATTCTTTGGAGGCTTCTTCCTTTGTAAATATAACAAAGCCCATTGCTGGACGCTTTGATGTATCCCGCATTGCAAACTGAATTCCGTCAAAACGCCACCCTTTACCAACCCATTCGTTGATGACATTTTCAAGTTCCTGATCGGTAACAGTGCTTGTCTCCACAACTTTATACAGAAGCATTGCTATTTCTCTGATGCCTTCTGTTTATTTTTTTCAGTTTCAAAAACTTTTTGAATAAGTTCTATTTTCTCTCTGTTTTCACTGAGCCTTGCAGCATCTTGTTCAATCTTAAGATAATCCTGGAACGCGCGCATCATATTGTCCTCATCCTCCATATTCCCGTAACATATGGCAAGGTTAAAATAACTTTGAGTATCCTGAGGATTTATCTTTGTCTCCTTGATAAACTCGTCACGCGCCTTCTTGAAATCCTCCTTCTGCATATAATGCACTCCGATATTGTAATGGAGCAATGGCATCTTAGGATCCAAACCGGAGGCTTTATCCCACATCTTAACCGCAGAATCATTATCGCCGCCGTAACTGTATGCCATTCCAAGGCTCCTGTACAGGACTGCGTTCCTGCTGTCTATCTCTGCGGCTTTTTTATAATAGTCTATCGCTTCATTAAACTTTGCCATGGCAAGATAGGCATCCCCGATTGCAATAAGCGGCGCGGGGGCTCTTGGCTTTATTTTTATTGCAAGCCTGAACTCTTCTATCGCTTTTTCAGGCTGCCCCTGTACAAGTAACTGGTATCCCAAGGAGATGTGCTTCTGAACAGCCCCGGCATTCTTATCCTTGGCATCACCTTCAAGCGCAAAAACATTCCAAAATGTTAACAAAAATAAAACAGGGATAAATTTTGCAATCCTGAAAAACATCGCCTTACTTTTTCAATAACCTTGCCGCTTCCCTGGCAAAATATGTAAGTATCATATCCGCTCCCGCCCTTTTTATTGCAGTGAGGATTTCCAGCATAATCTTTTCTCCGTCAACCCAGCCATTTCTTGCTGCAGCCTTTACCATGGAGTATTCTCCGCTTACATTGTAGGCAGCAACCGGGACATTGAATTTCCGCCTTATCCGGTAAATCACATCCAGGTAGGCAAGCGCTGGTTTTACCATTACAATATCCGCTCCCTCCTCAATATCAAGTGCAACCTCGCGCAGCGCCTCGCGCACATTTGCCGGATCCATCTGATGCGTTTTCCTGTCGCCGAATTTTGGAGTTGACTCAGCGGCATCACGGAATGGTCCGTAGAAAGCGCTGGCATACTTTGCTGCGTAGGACATTATAGGGGTATCAACAAATCTTTGCCTGTCAAGCGCTTTTCTAATGGCAGCCACCCTTCCATCCATCATATCGGACGGAGCAACAATATCCGCGCCGGCCTCTGCGTGAGAGACCGCGCTCTTTGCAAGGAGTTCAAGTGTTGGAGCGTTTTCTATGCTGCCATCCTT
>DATBWZ010000011.1:0-8282 GCA_036514535.1 bacterium | reverse complement strand
ATTTGCTGGCATAGTGTTCGGGGGGATAAACCACCTGACGCTGAAAGCACCGTCATTTAACATTTCAGAGGGAATAACCAATCTTGGCATGGTCTGGCCCATGCTCTTTATTACTATTGCCTGCGGAGCCATATCGGGTTTCCACGCAATGGTTGCGGGCGGCACCACATCCAAGCAGATTACGTCTGAGTTGCATACAAAGCGGATAGGCTACGATGGAATGATCCTTGAATCCCTACTTGCACTTCTCGTAATCCTCGCAATTGGAAGCAGCCTTGACTTCTCCGATTACAAAACCATAGTGTGGCCGCATACTCAAGGTGCAAGATCCAATCCAATTCTTGCCTTCTCTCTTGCTGTTGGTCAGCTTTTCTACAGCACCTTTTCCATTCCCATATCCATAGGAACGATATTCGGGATACTGCTTCTTGAAGGATTTGTCATTACAACCCTTGATGCAGCAGTGAGGCTCAACAGGTATCTGTTTGAAGAACTTTGGAATATTATATTCCGGGGAAAAATCCCAAAAATCCTTCAAAACTACTGGGTCAATTCCGGTATCTCGGTAATTCTTATGTGGACTCTTGCGTATTCAAATGCCTTTTCTGCCCTCTGGCCCATATTCGGAACAGGCAATCAGATGCTCGCCGCACTAAGTCTGATTGCAGTCTCCATGTGGCTGTTAATAAGGGGAAAGAGGGTGATTTATACTCTTATCCCCGCGATATTCATGGTAGCAACAACAATAGCATCGCTGATTATTCTGATGAAAAAGTACCTCGCCCTGGGCAATAAAATCCTAATCGTGGCTGATGCATTCCTGCTGATCTTCTCCATCGGGGTGATAATTGTCGCCATACAAGCCTTCTTGCGCATAAGAAGCAGAATATCGCCATCCTGAAAGATGGAAATTCATTCAAATTTAGAGTTCTTATTCTCTGCCTCCGGCTTGCAATTTTACGCATCGGTTATATAATTAAACTGTGCGGCTGCTTATAACAAAATCCGCGGGTTTCTGCTTTGGTGTGAAAAGAACAGTTGAACTTGCTCTTAAAGAAAGCGCGCAAAAGGGCAAAATTTATACCTTTGGACCAATAATACACAACCCGCAGGTAGTAAAATATCTGGAAACACAAAACATCCACGCTACCGAAAATATCAGTGAGATTCCCGAAAGCAGCACCGTTGTAATTAGAACCCACGGGGCAACCATTGATGATCTCAACGGACTCAGGAAAAGCAACCTTACCGTTATTGACGGCACCTGCACATTTGTCCTCAGGCCACAACGAATGGTGAAAGGGCTGTCGGAACAGGGATACTTCATTGTAATCGTGGGAGATGAAAAGCATCCGGAAATAAAAGGGGTCAAAAGCCGCGCAGATGGAAATGTAATGGTTATAAATCCCTCAAACACAAATTTCAAGATCCCAAAAGCAAAAAAGATTGCCGTTATCGCACAAACAACGCTCCCCATGGAAGACTTTGAATCTGTGATCAGACGGCTCAGGGATTCTACAAACGACATTAAGGTGGTAAACACCATCTGCAGGGATACATCCATACGGCAGAATGAATCCAAAAGGCTTGCAAAAAAAACAGACGTGGTTCTTGTTATCGGCGGAAGAAACAGCGCAAACACGAACAAACTGACAAGGCTTTGCAGGGAAATAAACCGGAAAACATATCATATTGAATCGGAAGAAGAGATCAAATCATCATGGGTTGAGAACGCAGATAGCGCAGGGATAACTGCCGGAGCCTCTACGCCTGACTGGCTGATTGAAAGGATAATAAAAAGAATAAAGGAAGTCGCCGCGGTAGAATCAACTGAAGCCGTGGATTAATTAAACCCCCTTCTCTTCCAGATACTTCTCTATATCAATTGCAGCCATGCAGCCCATACCAGCAGCAGTAACCGCCTGTTTGTACCTGTGGTCAACCACATCGCCGCAGGCAAAAACGCCATCAATATTTGTCCTCGTCCAATTTTTTACCGCAATGTATCCCTTTTCGTCCAGATCAATTTGCCCTTTAAAAATAGAGGTGTTCGGCTCATGTCCGATCGCAACAAATACCCCGTCGCAATCAACATTCTTTTTTTCTCCGGTCTTCACATCCCGGAGAACCACACCCGTAACCATCCCAGCCCTGGAATCCAGCAGATCGTCAATCACAGCATTCCATATAAATGAGATCCTTGGATCTTTCATTGCCCTGTCCTGCATGATCTTTGAAGCCCTTAGTTTATCCCTGCGATGAACAATGGTAACAGAACTTGCAAAGCGCTTAAGAAAAAGCGCATCCTCCACCGCAGAATCACCGCCCCCCACCACAATAACCCGCTGGTTCTTGAAGAATGCGCCGTCGCAGGTTGCACAAGTGGACAGCCCCCTGCCGAGCAACACCTTTTCGGAATCAAGCCCCAGCATTCTCGCGTAGGCGCCGGTAGCAATTATAACAGCCCTTGCATTGTATTCACCGGATGAAGATTTCACTACAAACGGATTAACCTTAAAATTCACTTCGGTTACGGAATCCTGGACAATTTCAGCGCCAAAACGCTGCGCCTGCTTCTTCATAAGGTCCATCAATCCGGGGCCCTGCACCCCTTCCGGAAAACCGGGAAAATTCTCTACCGTTGTGGTCAGGGACAACTGCCCGCCTGGCTGCAAGCCCTCCAGAAGAAGAGGTGAAAGATTTGCCCTCCCCGTGTAAAGCGCCGCGGTGTAGCCCGCAGGTCCACCGCCGATAATTATTACATTGTATGTTTTCTCAGGCATTGTAGTGTCCTTCGTCAGCCTTAATCCAACTTAATTTACAATACTAATCATTTCCCGTAAAATTACAACAAAAAAGCAAATCTCTTGACTATGATGTAATGCTGATTGATAATAAGCCGATGAAAAAATTTTATGCTGTTTTAATTCTATCAGTCTTACTCGCGTGTGTTCCAAAAACATTAAACAAGCCCGTTGAACCACATTTGACAAAAGCAGATCCCATTGCTAAAAACATTGACAGCCAGGACCTCCGGATTAAATATGCTAATATGCTGCAAGCAATGCGGGAGGAACTGCAGAGGGGCATGTCCCTGAATCTCCCTGGTTATCCCAAGCCATATTTTGTAAGTTACCTCACGAAAAATACAGAGAATATTTCGGTAAGCGCATCAAACGGCGCAATATTCTGGGATAACAACATCCCACAGCGCACAATATATGCGGAGGTGCGTGTAGGAGATTACAATTTTGACAGCAGCGTATCCAAGGGAGAGGTTATCAATTTTCCACAGAATGAATTTGTTAATTTTTTTGCGCCCCTTGATGACAGCCTCTACGCAATGAGAAGGAAGCTCTGGTTGTTAACAGACCTGGAATACAAGGAAGCTGTTGCGGCCTATCTGAATAAAAAAGCCAACAGGGTGTATAAAATAGAAAAGGACGAAGTGCCGTCATTCTCACGGGAAAAACCTGCGGTCTTTTCCGGCAGGGCAGCGGAGTTAAATATAAATCCTGATTTTCTAAGGGAAAAATCAAGACAATTGAGCTCCTTCTTTAATAAATACAATGAGATCATAGAATCCGAGGTAAGACTTGATTTCAGAAAAAAGGCTTCTTTATACATAAATTCTGAAGGGGCATTGATACTCACAGAAAATGCAGTGTTAACAATATATATAAACGCAGAGACAAAGGCGAAGGACGGAATGCCACTGAGCAACTTCAGGGTATATTCAATAGCGGACATCAAAAATCTTCCATCTGATGAACAGTTATACAAGGATATGGAGGGGCTTATAAACGAGATTCTCGCCCTCCGGGAAGCAAAAGAAATGGAACCATACACCGGCCCGGCGATTTTGTCAGCAGAGGTTGCAGGGGTATTCTTCCATGAGGTTCTGGGGCACAGGCTTGAGGGCGAGAGACAGGATGATGAGCAGGAGGGAATGACCTTCAGCAAAAAGGTGGGAACAAGGATACTCCCTGAATTTTTCACGGTAATTGACGATCCCACGCTCGTTGAATCCGGCGGTATAACCCTTACAGGATTTTATGAGTATGATGACGAGGGCGTCAAATCACTGCCTGTCACCCTTGTTGAACAGGGGGTATTGAAAAATTTTCTCATGTCCCGGACGCCGACAAAGGGCTTTCTCAATTCAAACGGGCACGGCAGGGCCGAATCCATTCAGAAGCCCATGGGCAGGATGGGGAATTTCATCATCAGGTCAACAAACGAAAAAACAATGAATGAACTTACAGACATGCTCATTGAGGAATGCAAAAAACAGAACAAACCCTACGGGTTTATAATTGAACGGGCAAGATCAGGGGAAACAAATACCTCAAGATTCGGCTTTCAGGCATTCAAAGGAGTGCCGCTCCTTGTTTATAAAATATTCACCGAGGACAGGCACAAGGAACTCGTGCGCGGAGTTGACATAGTGGGTACACCGCTTACTGTGCTTAACAAAATCGTTGCAACAGGGAGTGATTACACCACCTTCAACGGATACTGCGGCGCCGAGTCAGGATTTATTCCGGTTTCCGTTATTTCACCGGAAATCCTTGTAAAAGAGATTGAACTACAGCGCACCAGCGCGCAGAAATCCAGACTGCCCATTCTCCCGCCGCCGTAAAGCTTTACATTTTGTCCAATGTGGCGAAAAAAAACTTGACAAATATTTTAACTCTATTATAGTATAGTTCTAATAGAGTTAAAATTAGGAGGTAGAATATGAAATCAGGGGTGTTTATTTTTTTAATAATCCTAACCCTTCCAATAGAAGCTTCATCCCAAAACTGCGCAATTAATTCGGTTAAGGGAACAGCGTACTTAAAGCGCGGAGGTGCGGAACAACTCATATCGGGCAACATATCTCTTCAATCAGGAGACGAATTAAAGACAGTGCAGGGCGAACTCGTTGCTGCATGTGGGGATAAAAGCATTGTAATGCTTAAGGAGAACACCAGCGTTATCATGAGAGAAAACACATCAACAAGCGAATCCGCTTTCAGCTTTCTCTCCTCTAATTACCCAATAACAGTCTGGGAGATCAAAGCAGGAAATGTGCTCGCCAGAATTTACCCGCCACAGGAGGTAAAGTCAAACAGCCTTTTCACCACAAACGATACGGTTGTAACCGCAAAGGGAACAGAATTCAGCATTAAGGTAAATAACGGAACGCATGTTTCGTCAATAAAGGGAACCGTTGCCGGCGCAAATATAGAAAGGACGATCACATATATCCTCCCTCAGAAAACAGCCGGGCTATTTAAGGTATCTTCTGATAATTTTCTTTTTGCAAAATCAATAAGCGGAGAATTTAACCTTATGACAAGAGAATCCATATCTTCCATTGAAACAGGAGAATCAGCGTATATCCGTACGGAAAAAGACACGGGACGAACCACTCTTCGGGTACCAAAGGATTCGCCTGGCGGAACCGTTATTTCTTCCGGAGATACAAAGATAATCGTAAATCCGGGACAGGAATTAAGCCTTGACATAACGGAAAAGAATACCATTGAGGTTTCTGCCGGAGAAGAAAACAAGAACCCCGTCCCCGGAAAGATTGTCGGTTGCGGAACCAGGGTACATATAAATCCGTCTGCCAAGGCAATGGTTGTTGCAAATCCGGCTATCAGAGCTGTAAGGATAGTCTCTCATACTGGAACAGTAAAGGTTGAAGGATCAGACGGAAGGATTGTTTATCTTGAAGGAAATCAGTCTTTTCTTGATCAATGCGGTTTGCCCGTTGCAGAGGCTGTGCCACCGGTTGAACAGCCTGCAAGCCCGATAAGCCCAGAATAGGCTAAGTCATGTTAAGGATTTTTTCTTTTATTCTCTTTACGGGTATTTTAGTAAATTCCGCCAACGCTGTCGGCAACATTCATCTTGGAAGAGTGGAATTTCATCCATATCTTGAGACAATGGGGACTTACACCAGCAATCTAACCCAGACAAAAGAGAATGCCCTCTCAAGTTTTATTGCAAAAAACAGCGTAGGGCTCGGCGCATTCTGGCCCGGAGATGTCCATCTTCTGAAAATTGATTATGGGCTAAACATCTTTACCTTCAGCAAACTCAACTACGATAAAAAATCATTTATTAAAAATTCAGCCAATATAGGGCTTGATCTGAATTTTTCAGGCGGTTTATTTTCCGAGATAAGCGATATTTATCTTGAAACACTCAGCCCTGCAAGCGGAGAGGACGCAGGCGTTATTGAGAGAACCGAGAATACCGGCAATTTTATTATAGGTTATAATCCAGGAGCAAGAGTCAATTTTTCCGTTTCATACATGAATGTCCTTCACGATTACAAACTTTCTGTTTATAACACGCTTGACAGGATGGAGCAATATGTGGGGCCGCTGGTCTATGTCAAATTAATGAATAAAACATCCCTTGTCGTTGATTATAAATTCGGAGCAATCGGTTATAAATACAGTACTGGCAGCATCAGCAAGGATTCTACTCAGCATGATATCATGATTGGGATAACAGAGAAGATAAACTCAAAACTGACATATGAGGTTAAGGGCGGGGTTGAATTGCGCAACTACAATGACCTGCCCGAAAACGACTTCTCAACCCCCATTGCCGGACTGTCCTTAATCTTCCAGCCATCCGCACTTTGGGGAATTGACCTGAAGTTCCTCCGCAGGGCTTATGAATCCAACTGGGCAACGAATTATTATTTCTTGCAGAATAAGACCGACCTGGGAGTAAACTGGTATCCAGTAACCAAAATTACTTTAACGCTTAGGACCGGCTACGAGTTTAATCAGTACACAAACGAAGAGAGCAATCCATCCACTGGTTCCCAGGAAAAAAGAACTGACGGAGTATTACCTTTCGGTATTGATATAACATACGATATAAAATCCTGGCTTAAGACTAACTTTGGGTATTCCTTAAGATCAAGGAGTTCCAATTTTGATCAGTGGGATTACAGCGAAAACAGGATTTCATTAGCAATTCTTATAGTTTTGTGATAACATATTACCCCTAAGATGAGGGGATATAGCAAGATAACTTGTTTTACTTTCTCGCTTCTTGTGTTCGGAGCATGCGTTATTTCTCCGGAAGAGAGAAAGGCTAGTTTATCAAACCGTCCTGTTATAAGGTCGGTGGTTGTGGTACCCTTTATAAACTATTCTGGGGCAAAGAATGCAGAATTGGACGTTAATGGTATCTTCATCTCCGCCCTTAGAAATTACAGATGGCTCAAGGTGATAGGAAAAAAAGATATAGACAATTACCTAAGAAAAAGAGGTATTAAAAAGCGCCTAACCTACGACCGCATAACAGCGCTTACGCTGGGAAAGATTTTCAGAGCAGATGTTGTGATTTATGGCTCAATATTATCTTACTATGACAGAAACACAGAGAGCCGGGAAGGGAAAAGCCCGTCGCTTTCCATGGATGTAAGAGTAATTGACACAAGGAGCGGCAGAACCGCAGATGCCTACACAGTTTCAGGTATTGCCTATCCAAATCTGTTCAGGTCGTCGGTGGAGGATTCATTCACCGCTGCTATAAATGATGCAATACATAATATAACATCAGATTTAATAGAAGGGAGGTAAAGATTGGAAATAATGAAAAAAAATATTATTTTTTCAATTCTCTTCATTGTGGTCGCCGGGTGTGCAAAAACAATAAAAGAATCCCGCGTGGAAAATCCGGCAATCCTCCGGGCAACGAAATGTATTGCTGTCCTACCCCTTGAAAACCTATCCGGCAAGGTAATGGCTGGCTACAAAATGGCAGAGATTGTATCATCCGAAATAATTACTTCAAAGCGATTCGGGGTAATGGAGCCGATAGAAGTACTGAAGACCCTCGCTGCGGCAAAGATTCCGCTGACTGCAAGAATTGACAGCATGAAGGCTCAGGAAATAGGCATGGCGCTCGGGGTAGATGCTGTGATCTCCGGCACTCTCAGGGAATTTTCCTTCCATGGACCCTTTGCCGAACTTGGCGAGGGGGCACCAGTCGTTTCATTTGAATTGGAATTGGTGGACTCTTCTAACGGAACAACTGCCTGGTCCGGTAAAGTGGAGAGCATAGGAAAAGAAGCAATTGATACCAGCAGGAATTATCTGATTAATCATGCGAGAAACGCTGTAAATGAAGGAATTAGTCCGCTATTTGAATCAGTAAACCCGAGGAATATCTACATTCCCTGCTGGAGGAAGCCGCCCCCTGCTGTTGCCGCAACGCCATCCGCTCCTGCCCAGTCAACCCAGCAGAGGCCGGCTGCCCCGCCG
>DATBWZ010000010.1:0-5313 GCA_036514535.1 bacterium | reverse complement strand
CAATTCCCGCAATGGGTTTGTTGACCTCAGATCTCTCAATCTGCATAAAATCTCTGGTTACACTTTCAAGAACAGACCGGTAATCTTTTCTGTTTTCAAATCCTTTTTCAATCAACTCAATACTACGCTGCATTACTCTGTCAGAATCACCATCCCTTAATTCATAAGGTTTGGTCTTGCACAGCATCTTTAATAAGATATCCCCTGCAAGGATTGCCTTCCACATCTCCCTTCTTGTATCCATATCAAAACCATAATAGGCATTATCAGCCGAAGGAGAGATAATCGGAACATCGGTGTATCCCAATCTGTTGAGAATCAATCTGTGCAGCGTAACATACTGACCAAACCTGCAAGGACCGGATGAAGTAGGCATGAAGATTGCGTAACCTCCGTTGCGCTCCGATTCCTGAATGGTTTTTACAATATTTCCAATAGTTACAGCAGCAGGCATGCACTCTCCGCCTCTCGTCAATGATTTGCCAACCGTATATGATTCCAGATTATCGTCGGGCAATGAAACGGCATTATAGCCATAGCCTCTCATTGCGGCAGCGAGTAATTTAGCTCCGACAGAATGCATCGGGGGGATGAGTATTTTCCTCTTTTTCAGTTCTGATTTTTTGACATCAGGAATATAAATGGAGAATTTACTTTTTGAAGAAGAGCCGGATTTAATAGCATCTCTGAAAGCTTCAATTCTCGTTGTATATCCTGCGTCGGCACCATGCTCATCAAGCTCAAGAATCAAGATGGGTTTATCTCCGGCAATCTCCTCTGCGTAGGTAAGAATAAACGAATCAGGGCCACAGGAGAAACTCGTAAGATACACGGGAAAAAGATTATCATAATCTTTTACAACCTTCATAGCATTTACAATAACCTGTCCATAGCTCCAGAACATGTTATTGAATTCTTTTCCAAGGTTACTGATATCAAAGGGTATCATATCAAGAGGAATTACCCTGTAGCCTAACCCCGCAATCTTCTTGGGGATATTAAGATTTACCCTGGGGTCGCATACATTATACGGCCTCCCGATTATAACCATCCCCTGCTCGCCCTTTTCCTTCAATTCCCGCAGGACATCTTTTCCCTTAGCCATACATATTCTGGCAAACTCGCGCTGAGATTCCATACCGCGTCTATACGCTTTCTTGATTTCTGCAACGCTGATGTCAAATCTTCCTAATACAGATTTTAATTCATCTATTATCTCCCATTCCTTCTTTCTGAAATCAATTACCGGCGATAAAATCCCTATATGCTTTGAATCCCTGCCATTATTAATATGATTGCTTATAGCAGGGGCAGCCTGCAAATAAGGACAGAAACAAGTGTTTGTGGTTGAATGCCGTTTCTCCGATGCAATCATGGATGGAAGAAAGATAAAATCAACATTTTTATTATCGTAGAAGTACTGCATATGACCATTGATCAATTTTGCAGGCAGACAGAAATCAGCCTGAACCGATTCAATTGATTTTTTCAGCAATATATCGTTTGTCCGCGGCGATATACGCACATTAAAACCAAGCTCCCGGAGAAATACCCGCCACAGCGGCATATAGGTGTATGTACTGAGCGCCCAGGGCAGTCCAATAGTATATCCATTCTGCTTCTTCCGGCCGCCGGAACCGACAGTCAGCAGTAACCGCTCCCTGAATTCAAACAGATCATTATATTCTTTATATTTAGCCTTCTGTTCGTCAGGCTCGCGCCCGCACATATATCCCCAGGAAGGCTTTTTATCAAGACCATCTATGTCGGCAAAACTTATTCTGCAGACATTGCTGCAGAGATTGCAATTTTCAGCAGAGAGGCTGACATCTCTTTTAAAAATATCAAACCCCCTGAAAGAGGTTTTGACTCCTGACTGAATCTTCTTTCTTGCAATAATTGCTGCTCCAAGCGCACCCATAACATGACAGGAGGGATGCACGATAATCTCTTTGCCGAGATATTGCTCAAAAGCCGCCACCAGCCCGGCATTCCTCGCTGTGGCGCCCTGGAAGAAAATCTTGCCGTTGCTGACAGGTCTGTTCCCAACAACCTTGATCAGGTAATTCTGAACAACTGAATACATGACCGCAGCCATTACCTCTTCCCTTGAATAACCATCCCTCAGCAGCCTGTCAATATCCTGCTCCATAAAAACCGTACAGCGATCCGACGTAACAGGAGGAGTAATTCCCATGACAACCCGGCCAATGTCCTGAACTTTAAATCCAAGACGGTTTGCCTGTTCCTCCACAAAAGAGCCAGTCCCGGCTGCACAAACATAGTTCATATTAACAAGATGGACCCTTCCATTTTTTAAATAAATATATTTTGAATCCTGTCCGCCAATTTCAAAAATTGTTTCTATATCCTTGTTAAAATGGAGCGCACCGTGGGCATGAGCCGTAATCTCATTTACAATAGTATCCGCGCCCGTAATTGTCCCGATCATCTTCCTGCCGGAGCCTGTTGTAGCGGAACCAATAATTTCCAAAACCGTTTCGTTTTTCTCGCAAAGATAGGTTATTGCGCTGAATATCTTTTTGGTTGCGCCAATCGGATCGCCTTCGGTTTTCCTGTAAAAATCGGCAAGAATATCAGCATTATTATCAATGATAACAGCTTTGGTGCTTGTTGACCCTATATCAATCCCCAAAAATGCCTTTACATTCCCGGAAAAATCCCATTCCTTGAGCCGGCATTCGGTGTTATTGTCATCAACCCATACAGCCTGGACATCAAAAGAAGGAACTTTAGATATTCTAAGATCAAGCGGTTTCCTGAGACCGGAACTTCTTACTGCTGTTTTTTGTACCTGTTCACTTCTTATAACTCCTAACAAATCCGCAATTTTGTGCTCGCCAAGGATCGCCGCCCCGACAGCCTGAATAAATTGAGGGTTTTGCGGAATTTTGAAACCATCGCTGAATTCTTTTTTTAGCCAGTTTTGTATCTGGGGATTTAAAGCAACACCCCCGGTTAAAACCACCGTGCCGTCCAGAAGTCTTCCTTTCAACAGGGTGCTGAGTATTGTTGAGGATAATCCTTTGCATAATCCGCACCATATCTCCGGCTTTGTGAATCCCTCCTGCTGTCTGTGTATTATATCCGTCTTTGCAAATACTGCGCATCTTGTGGCAATCTCCGGCGGCTTTTTCACAACCGTATCTGCATCTTCCTGCTGCTGAGCCATCCCCATTCTGAACGCTTGCTGGTCAAGAAAAGAACCTGTCCCGGCAGCGCAAAGGGAATTTGAGGTCAGGTTTATGAATTCTCCGTTTCCATTTAATTCAATAAGGCTCAGGCTGCCTCCCCCAATATTGATTATATTTTTTGCATCAGGTATATACCTTAATGTTCCGGTTATAAGCGCATTGATTCCATCAATGGGTATTTTTTTAGGGAATATTGTCTTTGCAAATGAACCTGTAACACCCAAAAAATCCGCTTTCTCTAAATATTTTTCTCCCTCTTTCAGAATGGATTCAAGGCTCTCCCTGACCCGCCCTTTGTGTTCAATAAACCACCCTTGAAGAATGTTGTTATTTCTGTCAAATATTACTGCTTTTATATAAAGAGAACCTAAATCAAAACCGACCCTCATAAATTAAATTCCTCCGTATTATAAAACTATACAATATTTCAAACTTTGTTTAATTTAATAAAAAGAACCATATATGTCAAGAAAATTTTTTCTTTTAACAAAACCGGATTGCGGCAAAGAATTAAAATATAAAACTCTAAAGCCTATTTTTTGGAACGATACTGTTCAAGCGCGCTTAATATCTTATTCAGCAGTTCTTTTGAGTATAATTTGCCTTCAAGCCTCTTCCAGACCCTTGGAGCGACATTTTGAAGATTAGCCAGATCTTCAGAAGACAGGGTTACAGGGCGCATCCCGGAATTCTTAAAAGCCCGCAAACTTTTTTCCTCATAGTCGCGGATTCTATTCCTCCATTCTCCTTCAAGATCCCTTATCAGGGATGTAGCTAATTTAACCATATCATCCCCCAATCCTTTGGGGTACTTGGCAGCAATTTTCTCAATATTGGCTTTATCCAGAATTATCGCCGCGATTGAATAGATAAAAGGCTGCGTAACGTAATAATTCGTCTGGGTATATGCCTGCGTCCCCATCTGCCATGTGGGTGGAGCGATATCCGCGTTAATAAGCCCGGTCTGAAGGGATGTAACCACCTCCGGCACTGTAACGCTTATTGGTTTTACGCCCAGTTCATCCAAGGTAGTCGTCTCTACCTCGCCAAACCATGTCAGCACCTTCTGCTTCTTTAAATCATCAAGGGCTTTTATCTCGTTCTTTGCAAATAAGTAAAAAAATCCAGTATCAATCAGCCCGGCAAGATAGTATCCCCTTTTATCAAACATTTTATCTATATCATCCCGGAAGGTCTCAAGTATATAGTCCACCTCTTTATAATTATTAAAGAGCATCGGCAAAGACAATACGCTTACCTCCGGAGATGACAATAAAACCCCAAGAACAGTGCACCCGCAGCCCTGAAGTTGCCCGAGTTTCATCTTCCGAAGTATATCCGTATCCTCGCCCATAACCCCGCCGGCATACAGAACTATCTTTATCTTCCCCCTGCTTTCAGCATTTACATACGGGATTAATTTTTCATACACAAAATCAATCCACGGCGTCCCTGTGGGCGCAAGGGTTCCAATCTTTATCTCTAACGGCTCTATGTGTTCTGCTGTAAGATTGTATTTCTGAAGTATCGGGTCTATTTTAGCTGAAAATGCGGGAGTTATTGCAAAAAAACCAGCATAAAATACAGCTATTCCCATGATTCTGCTGAACTTCTTACCTTCAATACCTGTTTTGTTCACCATCTCGCACCTCCGCGCACCTCAAATTACTTCAAGAAAATATCTCTAAGCGGGAGACGGGATTTGAACCCGCGACTTCAGGCTTGGGAAGCCTGCATTCTACCACTGAATTACTCCCGCATAAACCTAATAAAAATTATAAATAATTCTTAGCAAATTTCAAGAAATTTCATATTTTTTGCCGCGGACAATCAATTCCCATAGACCTCTTTTAATACTTCCCGCGCCCCTGATTCCAGCATTTCTTTTGCGAGTTCTTCTCCTATTTTCTCCGCTTCACCCGGCTTTCCCTTTTTTGTCCCTTCTATAATCTGATTGCCATCAAGGCTTGCAACTAAGCCTCTAAGCACAAGTCCGCCATTCTTCAATTCAGCATAACCGGCAATTGGAACCTGACAACCTCCGCCCAATGTCTTCAGAAATGCTCTTTCAGCCGATATCTCCACAGCACTTTTTCTA
>DATBWZ010000009.1:0-15396 GCA_036514535.1 bacterium | reverse complement strand
GACAGGGAGCGTGCAGATAGATTTGGAGCGAATGCGCGCAAAAGGGTTGAGGAAAACTTCACAAAGGAACTCATGGCAGATAAGATTTACAGGGTTTATGAGGATGTCTTGAGGGAAGGATAGTAATTTTATGCCGGACGGATGTGTGTTAAAAATTCATCTGAAACCAAATGCAGACAATGACGGCATAGTGGAAATAAGGCGGGATTTCTTAAAAATTAAGGTTAATGCTTTGCCAGAAAAGGGAAAAGCAAACGAGCGGCTCATAAAATTTCTTGCAAGAGTTCTCAGTATTTCCAGGGAATCTGTTTTTATAATAAGCGGAACAACTTCAAGTAAAAAGGCTGTAAAAATTAACAGCCTGAGTTATGATGCAGTCATTGAAAGATTAAAAAATGCCTCTTAATGAGGCTGTCGTTATAACTTACGAATTCCTGAGATTAAGCACCATAATGCGCATGTCGGTCATTTCCTCAATAGCGAATCGTATGCCTTCTTTACCCATGCCTGAATTTTTTACTCCACCGTAGGGCATGGGATCTGAACGCCAGGTCGGAACATCGTTTATTATTACGCCGCCAACCTCAAGTTCCTCAAAGGCTTTGAATATCCTTCCTATATCTTTTGTGAATACCCCTGTCTGCAAGCCGTACCTGGAGGTATTAATCTCTTTCAAAACTGCATCAAAATCCGTATATTTTGTAAGTGTAACCACAGGAGCGAATACCTCCTGTGTGCAAACTTTCATCCCGGATTTAACATTCGTGAGGACGGTGGGTTCAAGGATGGAGTCTGTTCTGCCGCCTCCGGAGAGAATTTTTGCTCCGTCATTTACCGCTTCTCTTATCCATTCCTCTGTCCGTTCTGCAGCTGGAAGGTCTATCATTGGTCCGATATCCGTTTTTTCGTCCATTGGATTTCCTAACACGAGTTTTTTCACCCTTTCAATAAAACTTTTTGCAAATTCATCGTGTTTTTTCTCATGAACAAATATCCTTTGGACCGATATGCATGACTGCCCTGCGTAGGCGAAGCCCCCGGAGACGCACCGCTGGACAGCGTAGTCTAAATCGGCATCCTCGTGTATGATCACGCCAGCGTTTCCTCCAAGTTCCAGGGTTACTTTTTTATCCCAAGCCTTCTGTTTTAATGCCCATCCTACCCCATCGCTGCCGGTGAAACTCAATTTCTTAATCCTCTGGTCAGCGAGTATTTTTCCGGCAAGTTGTGTGGAACTTGGCATAACGCTGATCCCGCCTTTTGGCCAGCCAGCTTCATCTATAATTTTTCCAAGCAGCAGGGCCGCAGAGGGCGTTTGTGATGCAGGCCGGACAATGATAGCGTTTCCGCTGGCAAGCGCTGGACCGACCTTATGGCATACAAGGTTCAACGGGAAATTAAATGGAGTTATCGCAAGTATAATACCCAGCGGGAAACGCCTGATAATGCCTGCTCTTCTTTCCGAGCCCTCATTCCATTCAAGGGGAATATATTCTCCGTAAAGCCTTTTTGACTCTTCTGCTGAAGCAGTGAAAGTTGTTATTGCTCTATCAACTTCAACCCTTGCGTCCCTGATGGGTTTTCCGGCTTCCAGGACAATTATTTTTACAAACTCTTCCTTCAGTTCCGTGATTTTCTGTGCTACTGTGCTTAATATCCGGTATTTTTTGTAGTCCGGCAGCCGTCTTGTTTCCTCAAAGGCTTTCTCTGCCATTGACAGAGCAAACTCGGCATCTTTTTCGGCCGCTCTGTGGACCAGAGCAACCACTTCTCCATTGTACGGATTTTTTACTTCAAATTTATCCGCTGACCTGCGCCATTCTCCGCCGGAAAGAAATTTAGCCTCTTTAGGCATAGAGGTGCTTTATTATTTTTTCAGGTCTTCAAACATTTCTTCGTGCTGAACCTCTTCTCCAAGTATGTGGCATACAAGCTGATAGGTTACGTGGTCTTTGCCCATTGTCTTTGCAGCAATCTTGTTATATACCTCAATAGCGCCTGCCTCCGCTTTTGTAACGATATTAATTATAGTGTCGTAATCATCTGTGCTGGTTGGCAGTTTTGGATATTTGTCATTTGCATTTTTTTCAAGGTCCATTGGATTTCCAATGGGTAACCCGCCGAGTTCAATGATTCTGTCGGCAAGTTCGCCTGCATGCTCTTCCTCATCCTTCGCGATTTTTTTCAGGAATTCGCTCATGTCTTCATATCCCGGTCCTGTCACAATTTTTGCGAGATACCAGTACAAATAATAAGCAAGCCATTCATCCGCGTATGCCTTGTTCAGTTCATTAATTAGCTGTCTTACATCAAGTTCTACAATCTTTATTCCCCGTTCTCCCATGTTTATCCTCCTTTATGGATTAATTATATATCCTGATTATAGTATCGCATGTGAGTCCTGTCAATTTATTTACCACTTCCGTTTTGCCTTTGCTTCATCATAATATTTTTTGTAAAGGATACGCCATTCATCCGAGCCTTCCGGTATGGACTTTTTTTGTTTTTTAATTTTTTCCCTTGCTTCCGTTTCAAGGATTTCATCCCACCGGAGGTACTGCATTGTGGTCTCCCTGATTATCCTGAGTGCCTGCGTTTCATCAGTAAAATCAGCGAGCCCTTCTTTCTTTAATCCTTTTACTAAAAGAACGGAGATATGATTTATTTTTTGTTCTGTAAGTCTCATGGGTTACAGAATTAACCCCCGCTCTCTCTCTATTTGCCGTTTGATCATGTTAAACATTTTCTGGTAGTCAATCTTCCCGCTCTGAACCTCTTTTTTATGGCTCTCAAGAATTTTTGACACTTCTTCGTCAAGCCTGTCTTCCACCATAAGTT
Source organism: bacterium (assembly GCA_036514535.1). Lineage (GTDB taxonomy): Bacteria > JAMCPX01 > JAMCPX01 > DATBWZ01 > DATBWZ01 > DATBWZ01. Next base: position 12,558 of record DATBWZ010000009.1, on the reverse strand, counting down.
CATCAATGAATATTTCTTCCATTTTTTTAAATACCTTTTCTCTTTCTGTTTTAAGTTCAATAACCCCTCCGGATATAAACTTTTCAACTATGTTCTTGCAGAGCAGGCCGACTTCTTCCTTTCTGAGTCTCATTTCAGCCAATCCCTCCATCTGCCAGAGATCCTTCCTTCCCTTTTGTATCTCAGCATGGCATGGCTGCAGTTGCATTCCTTTTTTCTGTCTGCTGAGATGCGGAGCACCTTTAGCATTATTTCAGGCAGGATTTCTATGGAGTGCTTCACTTTGTTTTGCAGTCTTGCCGGGAGCGTGCCCTCAAATAATTCCCCTTTTTTGTATTGCAATGGTTTTACGCCTTCCGCATAATTTGAGATATAACAAATTACAGCATAGCAGATCTCCAGCTCCTTTGCAAGGAACACCTCCGGCACTACTGTCATTCCTACTGCGTCTCCGCCGAGCATTCTGAATGCCCGTATCTCAGCAGGGGTCTCCAGTCTGGGCCCTTCTGTGCATACATAGACCCCCCCGGCCCTGTATTTGTGCCTGGCTTCTGAGAGTACGGATTTTATTGCTGCCGATATTTCCGGACAAAACACCGGATTCTGTCTTATAAATCCAAGACCTTTTTTTTCAAAGAAGGTATAGATGCGTTTTTTTGTTAAATCCATAAGATCGTCGGGGATGAAAAACATTCCCGGTTTTAATCTGTTTGAAATTGCACCGGGTCCGCTCCAGGATAGGATTGTGTTTACGCCAAGGGTTTTTGCTGCATAAATATTTGCCGGATAATTCACCGCGCCGGCGATTTTTGAGTAGCCCTGTTCCCCGTGCCTGGATATAAATCCGAATAGTACGCCGCTTTTTTCATAAATACGCACAGGGTTTGAGCAACCGTAGGGTGTTTTTATTTTGAGCGAGTCAATCTCCCTGCCCCAGGCGGTTTTTTTTAGCTCGTATGCCTTGCTCCCGCCTATGATAAGAGCGGATATTTTATGATTTTTTCTTATCCCCATTAATGTCAATCCGGTTTGACAATTGCAATCGTATATTTATTCATATCAAGATATTTTCGCGCAACCCGGATGATGTCAGATCTGGAAATGCTGTTTATCTTTTCCGGATATTTTTTGTAAAAATCGTATCCGAGTTTATAAATTTCATTGAATGCAATATTTGTTGACTGGGAAGAACTTGTCTGGAGTCCTATCTCAAAGTTTCCGATAATGTATTTTTTTGCCCTGTCCACTTCTTCGTCAGTTACACCGTCTCTGAGAACTTTTTCTATTTCATTAATCAGCCCGTTGATTGCGCGTTCTTCCTTTTCCGCGCTTGATGCGATGTAAAAGGCAAAGTAACCCTTCTCAATGCCCTCTGTGCTTAAGGCGCGCACATCATAGGCAAGGCTCTCCCTGTCCCTCAGATTGACAAACAGCTTGCCGCCCTGTCCCGAGAGAATCGCTTCAAGCACTTCAAGCGGGTATCTGTCTTCGTCGGCTAAGGTTGCGCCGAGGAATCCGAGCATTATGTGGGTCTGCTTTTTTCCCTTTATTGTTTTTACTGATTTTTTAACCTTTTCCGGCGGGATTATATCCTTTATTTTAGGCTGCTTGAGTTTCTTATCCGGCAATCCCGAGATTTCCCTTTTTAGCAGCTCAAGCATCTTATCCGCTTCAAAATTGCCAACAGCAACCAGAACAAGGTTTTCAGAGACTGCGACCTGCTTGTAGTAATCAAGGATATCTTTTCTTGTAATTTTTTTAACGGTCTCCAATTCGCCGAGGATGTCCCTGCCGTAAGGGTGGTTCCCATAGAGATCCCGGAAGAACATTTTAAATGCCACCTTTGCAAGTTCATCATCCTGGTTCTTTATCTCTTCCAGCGTTTCCCGCTTTATTTTTGCTATTTCTGATTCATTGAATGCTGGATTGATCAGAATGTCGGTGAACAGATCAAGGCCTTCAGCGGTGAATCTTTTTATAAACTGAGAGCTGAGTCCAATGGTGTTTTTCCCGGTGAAGCCTGATATTTCTCCTCCAATGGATTCAACCCGCTTTGCAATATCTTCTGCATTCATTTTTTTTGTTCCCTTTGTCCATGCTCGGCCGAGAATGTTGCTTGCGCCGTTCTTTTCAGGTTTCTCAAATCTGAGTCCGCCGATGAATACTGCCTGAATGGCAACAATGTCGGAGCCCGGATTTTCCTTAACAATCAGAGTCGCTCCGTTTTTGATAACCTCGCGGATTGTCTTTTCTCCGGTTCTTTCTGTTCTGCTCTTTTCCGCTTCGGGTTCTTTCAATGCGGACCGGATTGCTTCTTCTGTAAAGGATGCGCTCTTTGGGCCAAGAGCCGCGACAGCCAGATTGCTGTTCCTGAGATATTTTTCGGCCACCTCATTAACCATTATCCCTGTTACCGCGCGGATTCCTTCAAGGTATTTTTTCTCGTAATTAATATCTCCTATTACTGATTCAAAATAACCCAGCTGCCGCGCCTGACCCTGTATGGTTTCGCGATGGTAGATTAGGTCGGATTCAATCTTAAGTTTCGCTCTTTCCAGTTCTTCTTCGGCAGGAGGATGCTGCCGTATTTTGATGATTTCCTCCCATATTGCTTTTACTGCTTTTGATAGATTTTTTTCGGTAAGCGATGCGCCGATAATGAAAATCCCCGGGTCCTTTGGTGTGTAAGTGTAGGAGTAAATTGAATTTACTAATTCTTTTTCCCGTTTAATCTCATTATAAAGCCTGGAGGATTCTCCTTCTCCGACTATTGATGATAGGATATCCAGTGCATAAGAATCTTCGTTCTCAATTCCCGGAATGTGAAACCCCATATTTAGTTGGGTCTCCGCAACATCTTCTTTTATTATTATTTCCCGCAATTTTTCCTGCCGGGGTTCTTCGGGCCTTTTAATTCTCTTAAGCCCGTATGTTTTGAATTCCTTAAAAGCATTCTTTGTCTTTGCAACTGTCATCTGCGTATCAATATCGCCGGCAATTACAAATGTGATATTGTCAGGGGCGTACCATTTGTGGTAGTAGTCAAGAACTGTTTTTCGCGATGCATTTTTAACGCTTTCGGAAAATCCGATGATAGGCCTGCGGTAGGGATGGACTGCGTATGCTTTGTCAAAGAGTGCGTTCATAACCCTTGTTTCAGGAATGTCAAGGCTCCTTTTTATTTCCTCCACAACAACCTCTTTTTCTTTCTCAATCTCCGCAGGGTCAAATGATGAATGCTGCATCGCATCTGAAAGTATGTCCAGCCCTGTATCAAAAAACCTGCTTGCTATTGTGAGATAAAATACGGTTGAGTCGTATGTTGTGAAGGCATTTATGTAGCCGCCGCTTGATTCAACCTCTCTCGCAATTTCACCAACCTTTCTCTTTCCGGTTCCCTTGAAAAGCATGTGTTCAATAAGATGGGAAATGCCGGCGATATTGTCCGATTCGTCTGCGCTGCCAACCTTTACCCATGCCTGGAGCGCAACCACTGGAGCGCTGTGATTTTCCTGGACTACCAGTCGCATCCCGTTGTCAAGCGTGGTAACGAATGTTTTTGTTCCGTCTGCCATAACAACTCCTTTTGGTAAATAACCTTTCGCAGTGAATAATAAAAAAAGAATGATTAAATATTTTAAATTCCATATCTTCATAATATTAGATTTTAGTTCAAAATTGCAAAAATGCCATAAAAATATGAATCGTCTTGTAATTGCGTTACCATTTAAAATTAAGATAACGTATCATCGTTGGCGGGCGGTTGATTAAGAAATTTTTCGTCCCCGACGGGATTCGAACCCGTGTTACAGGCTTGAAAGGCCTATGTCCTTGGCCGGACTAGACGACGGGGACAAAATTTGTAACAGGCAAAATTTTATGAGCCGCCCGGGATTCGAACCCGGGACGCCCGGCTTAAAAGGCCGGTGCTCTACCACCTGAGCTAGCGGCCCAGATAAACAATACATTTTAATCAAAGATTAGAATAATGGCAAGAAAATTCTGTTGATTTAAATGCGTTTTTAAATTCATTGTATCAACTGGTGGATAATGATATAATTCTAATAAGATATAATGCGCAACTTATAAAAAGCAGACTAAGTGATGGCGAAATTTCTTTTCATAAAATGCGGAAATATGACCAGAATGAACTATGGAGTAACAACGCCGCTTGGTGTTATGTATCTTGCCTCTGTAGTGAGAAAAAAGGGACATCTGGCGAAAGTTTTAGACATGAGATTTGAATCTCAGAGGGCAAAATTAGACATTACAATGCGGGAATTTTCTCCGGATGTAATAGGGCTTAGTGCGATCACTATTGAAGCGGATGCAATGCATGGAATTGCGGCGGAGATTAAGAAAACTTCCCCGCGTGTTGTTATTATCGCTGGCGGCCCGCACCCAACATCTTACCCTCGGGAGGTTCTTTCAGATAAAAATATAGATTTAGTCTGTCTTGGAGAGGGAGAGGGGGCTGTTGAGGATATTAGCGTCCATCTGGACAAACAAGTTGAAAATATTCCCGGGATTGCTTTCAGAAGGAATGGCGAGATAATTTTGAATCCGATCCGGCCATATCCCGATAACCTTGACGAAATTCCTTTTCCTGCCTGGGATCTCATTGATATTGAAGGGTATTCAAGGGTAAGTTCAATGTCCGCTATAGGGTTCCGGCGATATATGGGACTTTTCACATCCAGGGGCTGTCCATACAGATGTATATACTGCCATAATATCTTTGGCAAAACATTCCGTTCCCGTACACCGCAGAATGTTATAGCGGAAATGGAGAGTCTTGTGCGAAACTACGGAATCAGGGAATTTGAAATTTATGATGATATATTTAATTTGGATAAAAACCGGGCGGAAAAGATTTTTGATTATATAATTGAAAAAAACTTAAATGTAAACATCTCTTTTCCAAACGGTTTGCGCTCGGACTTGCTTGATAGGCCATTTATTGAAAAAATGAAAAAAGCCGGTGTAAATTATGTGTCTATAGCTGTAGAGACAGCTTCAGAGGGAATTCAGAAACTCGTTAAAAAAAATCTTAATCTTGATAAAGTAGAAGAAATCATAAAGATATGTACAAAATTACGGATTTTTACGAGGGGTTTCTTTATGCTTGGCTTTCCGACGGAAACCGAAGAAGGCATAAAGAGGACGATTAAGTTTGCATTGCGCTCCAGACTTCATACGGCAGGGTTTTATATTGTTACGCCATTTAAAGGCACGGAATTATTCAGGTTTATCGGAAAAAATACAACGACTGCTGTGCCGTTTAGAGACCATGATTATTTTACAGGTTATTTTAATTTGAGCGAGGTCTTATCAAAAAAATTGTTTTTATATCAATGGATTGCAATAATCATTTTTTATCTGCATCCAAAGCGTTTATTCCTTATTTTACGGGATTTTCCCAATAAAAAATTCCTTCTTTACTATGCATTCAAAACCATTACTGGATTTTTCAAGGTTATGAGAAGGGGCAATTGATCAGGTATGATAAAATATAGTTTTGCGGCAACAAAATATGCGCTATGCGAATCAGGGGAAAGTGAGTGCGCGCGCTTTTGATCAACTCCTGCCCGGAGAGTTCCAGCGGAACAAACCCCTCCTCAATTTACCCTCCGCTGGGATTGCTTTATATCAGCAGTGTGGCTAAAATGGCCGGCAAGGAGGTGCGGGTGATTGATCTGAATGCGATTGAATGGGGCGCTGATTATGTTCACGAATATATTGATAAATATAATCCAGATGTGATAGGAATTTCTGCAAATGTGCTTACTGCTCAACCGGCTGTTGAACTGGCGAAATCAATACGGAAGGCATTCCCTGCAAAAGCACTTATTGCGGGCGGTCCGATGCCGACGGTGTTGCCTGAATTGTTTCTTGATTGCTTTGATGCCGTTGTAAGGAATGAGGGCGAAATTGCATTTAACAGGATTTTAAACGGCGAACCATATGAAAATATTGACGGGATATCATATAAAAAATCTGTAACGGTCAACAACCGTCCAGCAGAATTGATTGCCGATCTTAATAAATTGCCATTCCCCGCGTACGATCTGCTTGAGCCTTCCCTTGTCCGCTACAGGTCGCGTGCGCGGGCATTGCCGTCTGCGCCTATTTTGACAAGCAGGGGCTGTCCATACAGATGCACGTTTTGCAATAAAAGCATCTTCGGGTATAAATTCCGTGCGCGGAGCCCTGCAAATGTCTTTGCGGAAATTATGCATCTTGTTCAGGAATTTTCTGTGAAACAGATTGACATTCTGGATGACAATTTTACTCTTGATATACAACGGGCTGAGGAGATCCTGGACCTTATAATTGACAAGAGGCTTGGCCTTTTCATTAACCTGCAGAACGGAATATGCGCGAACAGGGTGGATGAAAAAATCATCCGTAAAATGAAAAAAGCCGGCGTTTACAAGGTTGGCATTGGTATTGAATCCGGTAGTTACAGTGTCCTTGAGAACATTAAAAAAGACATAAATCTGGATCAAGTGAAAGAGATAATAAAGGCATTCAGACGCGAAGGAATTATTGTTTATGGATTTTTTATGCTCGGGCTCCCGGGCGATACCCCTGAAACCATGAATGAGACAATAAATTTTGCCGTTGAATCTGATCCCCATATTGCGGATTTTTCCATGACAATTCCTTTTCCTGGGACAGAGCTTTATGCATGGGTTAAAAAAAGCGGCAGAATGAATATTGACAATATGCTTGGTTACGATAACGGGTTTTTTTCGGGGAGGACTTATTTTGAAACCGCTGAAACAAGATCATCGGATGTGGAGCGATATTTCAGTTTGGCATACAGGAGATTTTATTTCAGGCCCGGGAAGATTTACGATATTCTCAGAACCATTAAGAGTTTTAATGAATTGAAGTGGACGATTGAATCGGCTTTCTCTGTTGCCCTTGGAAAGTAGAATTTAGCTGAAAATCCGGATAATTAAAAGCGAGCATTGACATCAGAAGAAGCATGGCGTATATTATAACAGTGTAGGTATGGAGCGTGATTACTACGAAATACTCGGTGTGGCGAAAGGCGCTGCCGAGGATGAAATCAAGAAGGCTTACCGGCGTCTTGCTAGGAAATATCACCCTGATGTAAATCAGGGCAAAAAGGATGCAGAACAGAAATTTAAGGAAATAAACGAGGCATATCAGGTGTTAAGCGATACTGAAAAAAGAAAACTCTATGATCAGTTCGGCAGCAAGGCATTCAGGGGCGGTTTTGATCCCTCAAGAGCATATCAATATTCCAGCGGTAATCAAGGCGGATTTGACTTTTCCGACTTTATGGGATTCAAAATGGATGATGGGGCGGGCGGCTTTGATTTCCAGGATGTGTTCAGCGAACTTTTCACCCGGACCGGCGCCTCTAAAGAAGCCTATTCACAACAGGAAGACATTATAGGGAATGTCACAGTCACTCTTGAAGATGTGTTGCACGGTGTGTCAAAGAATATTTCTGTGCGACGCAGGAGCAGGTGCTCCGCCTGTTCCGGCACAGGAATAGGAAGTGGAAACCAGCGGTCCTGCCCCGAGTGCAAGGGAAGGGGGCATGTAAAATTAAAACAAGGATTTTTTGCCGCAACAACTGTCTGTCATGCGTGCAGCGGCAAGGGCGTAATAGGAACAGCATGCAGGACATGCAATGGCGCCGGATTGAGCGAAAAGACGGAAACTATCACAGTTAAGATTCCCCCGGGCGTTGATGAGGGGACAAAAATAAAAGCAGGCAGAAAGGGCCACGAGTCACGGCGCGGGGAAAGCGGAAATCTTTATCTTGTTGTAAATGTTCTACCCCATCCTGTATTTCAACGCAAGGGCGATGATATCTACACCGAGATGCCTGTTAGCTTTGTTGAAGCCATACTTGGCGCGAAGATTGATGTGCCGGCGTTGGAGGGAAATGTTGCAATGACACTGCCGCAAGGTACGCAGTCGGGACAGCTGCTCAGGCTGCAGGGCAAGGGTATGCCGAGGTTAAAAAGCTCAGGCAGGGGCGATGAATATGTAAGGATTAAGATTATGGTTCCCAAGGATATTGATAATAAATCAAAGGATCTGCTGCTTGAATTTGACAAAAGGACCGGGTTTAATCCGAGGAGAAACTAAACATGAAAGATTTTCATAATATGAACTAAAATTTGGTATATTTTAAAAATTCAGGAGGATATTAATAATGAAAAATACATTTAAGACAACAATTTTGTTGACGATTTTAACAGTGATATTAATAGTTTTTGGCAATATAGTCGGAGGCAAAAATGGCATGTTTTTTGCATTAATGTTTGCTGCAATTATGAATCTCGGCGCCTATTGGTTTTCTGATCGGCTTATCCTGGCGATGTACAGAGCAAAGGAAGTCTCTGAGGCGGATGCTCCGCGTTTGCACAGGGTGGTTCAAAACCTGGCGCTGAAAGCAGGAATTCCAAAGCCAAAGGTTTATTACATGAATTCCCCATCGCCAAATGCATTTGCAACAGGAAGGAATCCGGCGCATGCTGCTGTGGCAGTGACAGAAGGAATAATGAACCTTCTGGATGAGCATGAACTTGAAGGTGTGCTTGCTCACGAAATTGCGCATGTAAAGAACCGCGATACGTTGATTTCCGCTGTTGCCGCAACCATTGCAGGCGCCATCGTGATGATTGCAAACATGGTAAAATGGGCGGCGATATTCGGTATGGGACACAGGGATAATGACAGGGGCTCCAATCCTTTTGCCCTTCTTGCATTAGCGGTTGTTGCGCCGCTTGCCGCAACGGTTGTTCAACTCGCAATATCCCGCACCAGGGAATTTAAGGCGGATGCCTCAGGCGCGCAAATTGCCGGATCGCCTATGGGGCTGGCGGGGGCATTGAGAAAACTTGAAAGCGCAAGCAGACTGGTACCTATGGGTGCGAATCCTGCTACCGCACATTTATTTATAGTAAATCCGTTGTCTGGACGCTCTTTTTTAAACCTGTTTAGCACTCATCCGCCTATAAAAGAAAGGATTGCCAGACTGACTGAGATCAGACCTGAATAAAAGAGGAGGCATTTTTTGATTGACCTTGGACAATACAGGGAGCGGCTTTCAGAAAAAGCGTACCAGGTAATTGTAAAGGCTATTGAAGAGTCTCAAAAGAGACAACATTACTTTCTGGGGCTTGAACATATATTCCTCGCCCTTTCTGAAGTGGAAAATGGCATCTTTGATGGCCTTATGAAACAGTTGAGCGTTGAACCCGACTCCATCCGTGAAGCAATCAGGGACCAGATAAGGATCTCCAAGCAATACCTCGGCGGCAATATGAAGATTCCTCCTGAGACAAAGGCCGTTTTTCAGCTTGCCTGGGACAGGGTTCAGCACAGCGGAAGGCAGACTATTAGCACAACAGACCTATTTACAGCTATCTTCTTTGAGAACAGATGCTTTCCTGCTCAGCTGCTTAAGACCTTCGGTGTTGACCATAGGCAGGCTGTGGAGGAGATCCTTCATCAGGCAAGAAAGAAGGAGGAGAAGGAGCGGGAGCTCAAAAAAAAGTTTGACTTGCCGATCTATCTGAAGCAATTTGGCGTAAACCTGAATCGTCTTGCATATCTTGAAAAACTGCCTCCTGTAATTGGCAGGGAAAAGGAAATTGACCAGATGATAGAAATCCTTTCTCATAAAGAAAGGAGCAATTCCGTTATGCTAATTGGAGACGCAGGGGTTGGAAAGACAGCGATCGTAGAAGGTCTTGCCCAGAGGATTGAGCTCAGGGCGGATACTGTTCCGTTGAGAATAAGGAACAAGCAGGTTGTAAACCTTCAAATGAATACCCTTGTAGCAGGGACAATGTTCAGGGGTATGTTTGAGGACAGGGTTGAAAAAATTATCAAAGAGGTTCGTGAAAAACAGAACTTTATACTGTTTATAGATGAAGCTCATACCATAATTGGCGCAGGTTCTGCTATGGGCGTTCCCAGTGATGCGGCAAATATTTTCAAGTCATACCTCTCCAGGGGTGAGATTCAGATCATAGGGGCAACGACATCCGGGGAATACAAGGAATTTGTTGCTGACGATGAGGCCTTGGCAAGAAGGTTCCGTGTTATACATGTAAGGGAGCCCGATAACAACAAGTCAAGGCTGATTCTTATGGGAATTAAACCCAGGATGGAGAGAACCTACGGGGTTTCAATTACCAACGAGGCTCTTGAAACAGCTCTTGACATGTCAAAGAGATACAAACGCGGGGTGAAACTTCCAGATAAGGCAATCGGCTGGATTGATACGGCCTGTGTAAAGGTGGAGATCGCAGAAAAAAATGAGAGTGTAACACCAGAGGATATAATAAAGGTGATCTCGGAAGATACCCAGATACCTATTGACCTTATCACAAGGGATTCATCCGATAGGTTCAGAAACTTTGAGGAATTGATTTCAAAAAGGGTTGTTGGGCAGAATGAAGCAATCAGGGCTCTTTGGAACAAGTTGAGGTTAAATAAGGGGCCACTTAAGGAGAATTATTCAAAGCCTGACGGAGTGCTCCTGTTTCTTGGCCCAACCGGGGTTGGTAAAACAGAACTTGCCAAAGCGCTTGCAGAGGTGTTGTTCGGCGATGAAAACAGAATGGTCAGGCTTGATATGTCTGAATATAGGGAATCAGGCGTTGCTGTGGATAAACTTATTGGTATGCCGCGGGGAATTGTCGGTTCTGAACGGGGCGGTATTTTGACAACCCTTATTCGCGATAACCCATATACTGTTTTACTCCTGGATGAAATTGAGAAGGCCCATCCCTTTGTGCTGAGTCTTTTCCTTCAGGTTTTTGATGAGGGTTGGATTACAGACGGAAGGGGAAAGAAGGTTTATTTTTCGGATACGATAATTGTTATGACAAGCAATCTTGGAGGCGATGAATTCAGGAAGCTTTCGCATCCACTTGGTTTTCTTGATGAGGCGGAAAGCAATCTTGACGGAATAAAAAAATCGGTAGTTAAGGAAGCAGAGCGTGTTTTCTTCCCTGAATTTCTGAACAGGATAGATGATATGATTGTTTTTTCGCCGCTGACAAGAGATGAGGTTAAAGAGATAGCAAAGATGCACCTCAAAAAACTCAAAAAAAGAATGATTGAAGAAAACAAGGGCATTGAAATCCGGGATGAAGCGATTGACATTCTTATTGACAGCGGTTACAGCCTTAAGTACGGCGCAAGATATTTAAAAAGAGTAATTGACGATATGATAAAAATTCCCATAACCCTGCACTGGAAAGAGGGCAACTATTTCAAAATTGGTACAGAGGACGGTCATATCGCGATAACATGGGAATGGCGGGAGTTGCCTCTTGATGTGTCCGGCATGGAAAATTTTGAAACAATGTTATCGTAACAAAATTTCTTGACATATCTGGATTTAGGATTATTTTTTAAGAAAGGCTTGGTTTGCCTTTATTTTTTTGAGAATATTCGGAGGACGAAGATGATTGAAGTCATAAATTTGGTAAAGCATTACGGGGAACATGTGGGGATACAGGATATTACCTTTAATGTCGATAAAGGGGAGGTGCTCGGTTTTCTGGGGCCAAATGGCGCGGGCAAAACCACCACCATGAGGGTTCTTTCCTGTTATATGCCGCCGAGTTCCGGAATCGCCAGGATTTGTGGGTTTGATGTTTTTGAGGAATCTCTTGAGGTAAGGAAAAAGGTTGGTTATCTTCCCGAACATCCGCCGCTGTACCTTGATCATACTGTTATGGATTATCTGATGTTTGTTGTTGAGATAAAGGGCGTCAAAAAGGATAAAAGAAGGGTTTTCCTTGACAGGGCCGTGGAAAAATGCGGATTGGGAGAGGTTAAAAACCGTCTTATTGCCAACCTTTCAAAGGGATACAAACAGCGGGTCGGCATTGCCCAGGCGCTTATTCACGAGCCTGAGGTGCTGATACTTGACGAACCGACGATAGGACTTGACCCTAAGCAAATAATTGAAATCAGGGAACTTATCCGCGCTCTCGGAAGCGACCACACCATTATTCTCAGCACACATATACTGCAGGAAGTGACAATGCTCTGCAAAAGGGTTGTGATAATCAACCGCGGGAGACTTGTTGCGGCGGATTCCCGTGAACAATTGTCTTCTCAGGCTGCAGGAGTAACGAGGGTTTCGTTTAAACTCCGGAAGCCTCCGGATGGGGTTGCCGATTCTATTAGAGCGCTTGAAGGTATTAAGGATGTTGAAGATTCAGGGAACGGGAATTTTATTGTTGAAATGTTACAGGGGAAAGACACCAGGGAACTGATTGCATCCACTATTGTTAAAAACGGCTGGGGACTGCTGGAGATGAAGCCGGTTTCTCTATCTCTGGAAGAAATTTATGTAAAGCTTATTGCCTGAGGAGGATCCATGAGAAATGTATTTTATATTATGCGAAAGGAATTAAAATCGTACTTCACGTCGCCAGTTGCTTATGTTATCGGCGGAATTTTTCTGAGTATTGCGGGCTATTTTTTCTACAGCATTCTGACCTTTTTCTCCCTCCTTTCCCTTCAATACATGCAGTCTCC
>DATBWZ010000008.1:0-5157 GCA_036514535.1 bacterium | reverse complement strand
CTTATTCGTCCTCTTTATGGAAATATGGGGGTGATACTTCTGTTCATTGCCCCGCTTCTGAGCATGAGGATAATTGCCGAAGAGAAAAAACTTGGAACAATAGAATTGCTTTATACCTCCCCGCTGCGATTGAGCGAAATTATTACAGGGAAATTCCTTGCCGCACTATCCGTTTTTATTATAATTCTGATACCCACGCTGGAATATCCTGTTGTTCTCCTGCTTGGAGGTAATCCCGATACAGGGCCGCTAATAAGCACATACATTGGTCTAATCCTCCTCGGCGCGGCATTTATCTCCATCGGATTGTTTACCTCTTCCATAACAGAAAACCAGATGGTTGCCGGGGTATCAGCATTTGGCATACTACTCCTCCTCTGGGTTCTGGGCTGGGCAAAACAGAGCGTGGATCCGCCTTACGGAGACATCCTTGGCTATCTCTCGTTGGTGGAGGATCATTATGAGAATTTTTTAAAGGGTATTATTGACACGAAGGATATCATCTATTATCTCAGTGTAGTCTTCTTTGGGCTGTTTCTTGCTCAGAGAGTCCTCGAGTCCAGGAGATGGAGATGAATATATCCGTGATTAATGCCAGCAAAGGGATGTGCATACCCCGCATTAAATTGAATTGCGCAGATGGAGGTAGGAAATGAACAGAGGATACAGATTAATGCTGATAATTTCACTGGTGTTTATTATAAGTGCGCTGGCGGCATATTTAATCAGACCGGCGAAATGGGAGTGGATTCCGGCTGGCATTGGTTTAGCAGGGTTTATGGTCGCTGGCATTAAATATAAACACAAGGTGCTGGAATTTCTGAAATTGAGGAACACTATCTACGGAACAAATACAGTTGTAATTATTGTTATAGTTCTTGCGATGCTATCTATGGTGAACTTTATTGCCTACAGGCACCCTGTCAGGGTGGACCTTACAGGATCCGGAATATACACATTGTCAGAACAGACAGCCACTCTGCTGAAAAATCTTAAACAGGATCTGAAATTGATTGCCTTTGCCAAAGAGGGATCAAGGGCTAAAGATGAAATGGGGGATCTCTTCAGGGGATACCAGTACAGATCGGATAAGGTATCCTATGAATTTTACGATCCGGAATTGAATCCGGATATGGTACAGAAATACAACATTACCCAGCTAAACACAACAATAGTCGTTTCCGGCAGCAACCAGACGAAGATTGCAGAGACAAGAGAGGAAGCATTAACCAATGCAATCGTAAAGGTTACACGGCAGGGGAAGCAGAAGATTTATTTTACGTATGGCCACGGAGAGGGCGATATTGACGATAACGAACAAAGCACCGGCTTTGGTATGGCTGCCAGAGCGCTGAGGGATTTGAATTACGAGGTGGAAAAAATTAATCTGTCTTCTCAGCAATCTGTTCCACTGGATTCAACGGCAATTATTATTGCCGGCCCCCGGAAGCCGTTCCTCAGGAATGAGATTGATCTGCTCGGAAACTATCTTAATTCCGGCGGCAAGGTTCTTGCTCTCATTAATCAAGACATGGGTAAATCTTATGATGATCCCACGCTCTTTCAGTTGCTCGCGGGATATGGAGTTGAAATCGGAAAAGATATAGTTATTGACAGGGAGTTGCGGCTTTTCGCAGGACCGTCGCTGGGTGTGGAGCCGCTTGTCTTGCCATCCGGCAGCCACGCAATAACAGAACCAATCAAGGGCTCAATTCTTTTTTCCATTGCGCGTTCAGTTGATTTCAAGTCTGATGCGGCGGATGCAAACGGTATATCCATAGTTAAAACTGGTAAAACAAGCTGGGCTGAAACAGACATTGAGAGGTTAAGGACAAAGAGAGAAGCGCTTGAAGATAACATGGATAAAAAGGGTCCGGTATCTGTTGCTGTTGCCGTATCAGTAAAAACGAAGGGGAAACCGGATGATGCCAAGAAGGAATCAAGGCTTGTTGTAGCCGGGGATTCTGATTTTGCGGACAACCGGCTCTTTAATAATCTTTTTAATGCTGACTTCTTTTTGAATTCTGTGAACTGGCTTGCAGAGCAGACAGACCTGATTTCAATAAAGCCAAAGGAGAGGGAGGCAAGCAGAATATTTTTGACAAAGGAACAAAGGCGGTGGCTTGCAGCAAGTCTGGTTGTAGTTCCCCTCGCTTTTTTCTTCGCCGGTTTATTGACATGGAGAAGGAGACGCAGGCTGTAGGAGGATCGTATGAGATTCAGAAACACCTATATCCTTGCCGGAATTACAATGCTTGTTGCTGCCTATATTGCCGTTGTTGAGGTGCACCTTAAGAAGAAAGGAGAATCCGCAGCAGAGAAAGCAAAGAAGGTTTTCAATTTTGATGAATCTGCTGTCAGGAGCATAACGATCAGCGGAGCAGGAGGAGAAATACTGCTTACAAAGGTTGGGGTGGACAGATGGTTGATTTCCAAACCGTTAAATACCGGCGCCGATGAGCAAACTGTCAAAAGCCTTATAACTTCAATAATGGAGCTTGAACGAAAAAGGGAAATTCCGGAAAAACTACAGGGAAAATCCCTGTACGGCTTTGACAAGCCGCAGGGAGAAATCACAGTGGAGACGGAAACTGCAACTTTTTCATTGATAGTAGGAAACATTAATCCTGTCTCCGATGCATTGTATATAAAAAAGCCTGACGAAGATAAGATAATTCTATCATTGCGAGGAGTGGACAGTTATTTGAGCAAATCCGTTAACGATTTCAGGGATAAGAGGGTTTTGAGATTCAAGAGCGATGAGGTAGAGACTATTTCCATATCCGGCGGCAGGCAGCACATCCTTGTGCAGAAGAAACAGGATGGGTGGTGGATTGTTGACCCGGTTAATGTTATGGCAAGCAATGAGGAGATTAACCGTTTGTTTAGCGCCCTGGACGGACTGCGGACAGACAGTTTTGTGGACGACAAACCCCGCAATCTTAATGTATATGGCTTAAACAAGCCGCAGGCGAGCCTGACCCTGCTCTTAAAAAATAAGGGCATTCTTGTTTTTTCAATTGGCAAACTGAACGATAAGAAGACTGGTATTTACGCAATGCGAAGCGGTGACTCGTCTGTGTATCTGGTGAGAAAGTCAATTTTGGAAGACATAGTCAAGGATCTCAATGACCTCAGGGAAAGGCGTCTTTTCAGCATCAAGCCTGATGATGTGAAGAAAATTGAACTGGACAGATTTGGCGAAAAAGTTTTGTTTGAAAAAGACAACAACGGAGAATGGAGTGTCAACGGCCTTAGGGGGAAGAATTACGAGATTGAAGAACTGATCAGAAAACTCAAAGACCTGAAGGCAGAGAAGTTTCTTGATAAAAACAAAAAGTTAATAAATGTCTCCGGATTAACTAATGCCGGTATAGTGGTAAGAATACTGATAAAGGGTTCAAAAGATCCGTTGATGCTGGAGATTGGCAATGACAGTGGAAATGACGTCTATGCAAGCAATCCGGGAAAACCATGGATTGTTACTGTGAATAAGAGTATTAAGGACTTTCTGCTTAATCCCGTCTCATATTTTCAGGAAGAAAAAAAGCAAAATCTTAAAGAATAGGGCCTATTGATTTTATTTGGAAAGAATATTATATTCTAATCTAAGAGAGGTGACTTATGTCAGATGTAAAAAATGATAAGGATTCCAGCATTGAAGATAAACAGAAAATAAAAGATATCCCAGATGCCAGTTTTTCAAATTTTATTCTGTCATTGAATGCTCAGGCCCTTGTGTTTTTGGGTGTTCTGCCGCATCCAGAGACAAATAAGATTGACGCAAATATACTCATTTCAAAGCATACAATAGACCTTCTTGAAATACTTAAGGAAAAAACAAAGGGCAATCTTACGCAAGAAGAAGCCTCTCTTCTTGACGAGATTCTTTTCAGGCTAAGAGTAGTTTATGTTGAAGTGCAGAAAAAAGGAGAAAAAAATCATGACAAAAAAATTCAATTGGATTAAAGCCTCAACATTGATGTCAATTGCCATATGTTCCATTGTGGCAGGCATATTGATTTCATCAAAGGTAGGGATAACTCCTTCAATAAGCGGAGAACCATTCTGGAAGGAAGGTAATAACGATTCGCCGGAAAAGGTTGATGTGAAAAATGGCGTTATAACCTCCTTTTCAGGTATTGTTAAGAATGTCCGCCCGGCAGTTGTCAATGTTTTTACCACAAAAGTAGTAAAACAGAAGGGATTTCATTCGCCTTCTGGCAGGGGCGACCCCTTTGAAGAATTCTTCGGACCGCAATTCAAGCAGTTTTTTGGTCCAAAGGAGTTTAAGCAGAGCAGCCTTGGATCAGGGTTCATAATTGCGGAAGACGGTTATATATTGACAAACAATCATGTTGTTGAGAATGTTGATGAAATCAAGGTCAGGCTTACGGATAAGGATGAATACACCGCAAAGATAGTTGGCAGGGATCCTAAGACGGATGTTGCGCTCGTTAAGATAGATGCAAAGAAAAAACTGCCTGTGGCTGCTTTAGGGGATTCTGACTCACTTGATGAGGGAGACTGGGTTATTGCTATTGGTAATCCATTTGGCCTGGGACACACTGTTACCGCGGGCATTGTCAGCGCCAAGGGAAGATACGGCATCCTGCCTGGATCCTACGAGGATTTCATCCAGATAGACGCGGCTATTAACCCTGGAAACAGCGGCGGGCCGCTGATAAATATTAATGGCGAGGTCGTTGGTATAAATACGGCTATATTTTCCCCTCAGGGGGCCTTCGGCGCACAGGGGAACATTGGTATTGGATTTGCTATCCCGATAAATATGGCAAAGGTAATTCTGTCCCAATTAAAAAATACGGGAAAGGTTATCAGGGGATGGTTGGGTGTAACCATACAGCCTGTTACGCCGGAGATTGCCGAATCCCTTAAACTTCATGAGTCCAGAGGCGCTCTTATTTCAAGTGTTATGACCGGCTCTCCTGCGGAGAAAGCAGGAATCAATGGCGGAGATGTGATACTTGAATTTGATGGCAAAAAGATAGATGATTACCATACACTTCCTTCTACTGTTGCAGCTACTCCTATAGGAAAAGAGGTAAAGGTAAAACTGATACGCGATGGAAAGGAAAAAATAATTGAGTTGAGGGTGGGAGAGATGCCTCCGGATGTGACAGGAGAAGTAACAGA
>DATBWZ010000007.1:0-12412 GCA_036514535.1 bacterium | reverse complement strand
CGCCAGCCTCGTTTTGCCGCCACTCTTCTTATAATTGGGTCCGGATTTACTATTCCCCTATTTCCGACCTCTTCAAGCAGTGGCATATCAGTAATGCTGTCAGTGTAAACAAAACTATTTTTTAAATCAATCCCGTGTTCGTCCGCGAATTTTATTGCCCAGTGGACTTTGCCTTTGCCGTAGCATATCGGATTAATCAGTTCACCGGTAAAATACGAATTCTCCACCCTTAGGATTGTGCAAAGCGCATGCCTGATGCCAAGAAATTCGGCTATTGGTCCGGCGGTATACCTTGTCCCCGCTGTGATAACCAGGAGCACATGCCCCGCAACCCTGTGTTTCTCTATAAGTTGTTTAATTTCAGGATAAATGTAATTCCTGCCCATATCCTCAAACCATTGTCTTGAAGTATCTTCTATTTCTTTCTCCGGCTTTCCCTTATATTCAAGCATTATCCTCCGGCTCAATGTCTCCATATCCACAAGGTTCATCCTGTATTTTATGAACCAGTACCTGCTCCTCCAGACCTCCAAGCGGCTGACAAGCCCTTTACGGGCAAGATACTTGAGATAAAGTGTGCCTGTGTTATCCGAAAGAATAGTCTTGTCTACGTCAAAGAATGCGGCAATCTTCATGACAAGTATTCTTTTAGCACCAAAACACCTGACGGTCAAGTGGTAAGCATCCTCTTCTTTTGACTTTTTAAGAAATATTTGATAAAGTTTTATATTAAATTTTCAGAGGAGGTCATTTATGGGTAAAAAAATCATGCTTAACTCAAATGATATTCCGAAGGAGTGGTACAATATCATTCCGGACCTGCCAGCTCCGCTCGATCCACCCCTTGATCCGGGGACAAAACAGCCTATTGCTCCGGAGAAACTTGCAGCAATCTTTCCGATGGGGCTTCTTGAACAGGAGATGTCGCCTGAGAGATGGATTAAAATCCCTGAGGAAATACTTGAAATATACTCAACCTGGAGGCCCACACCGCTTTATCGCGCAGAGAAATGGGAGAATTTTTTAGGAACACCAGCTCATATTTATTACAAATATGAAGGCAACTCCCCTCCAGGAAGCCATAAGCCCAATACCTCGGTAGCGCAGGCATATTATAATAAAAAGGCCGGAATAAAAAGGCTTGCAACGGAGACCGGCGCAGGACAGTGGGGAAGCGCCCTTGCATTCGCGACAAGCCTCTTTGGCATGGAGTGCACTGTTTACATGGTTAAAATAAGTTTTGAACAGAAGCCTTACCGCAGGATCCTTATGGAAACATGGGGCGCTAATGTAATCCCTTCCCCAAGCAATACCACAGAGGCAGGGCGAAAGATCCGGGGAAATGACCCGGATTGCACAGGCAGCCTCGGCATTGCAATAAGTGAAGCCATTGAGGATGCAGTATCCAAAAAAAGCACTAACTACGCCCTCGGCAGCGTGCTCAACCATGTCCTTCTGCATCAGACAGTTATAGGGCTTGAAGCAAAGAAACAAATGGAGATAGCCGGTGAGTATCCGGATATAATCTATGGATGCATCGGCGGCGGCTCAAACTTTGCAGGTATCGCTTTTCCGTTCCTGATGGACAAACTACAGGGCAAAAAGCCCAAACTCAGAGCTGTGGCTGTTGAACCCTCAGCATGTCCCACGCTCACAAAGGGAGAATACAGATATGACTTTGGCGATACTGCCGGGATGACACCGTTGCTCAAAATGTATACTCTCGGGAATGCCTTCATCCCGCCGCCGATACACGCAGGCGGGCTGCGGTATCACGGTGATGCTCCGTTAGTCTGCCTGCTCTACAATAAAAAGGCAATAGAAGCTGAGGCGTTTGCCCAAACCCCTGTATTCAAATCTGCAATAGACTTCAGCAGAATAGAGGGTATTATCCCTGCCCCTGAAGCAGCTCACGCCATAAAAGCAGTTGAGGAAGAGGCATTAAGATGCAAAAAGAACAAAGAGAAAAAGGTCATCCTCTTCAATCTGAGCGGACACGGCTATTTTGACCTCCAGGCGTATTCAGATTTCCTCGGCGGGAAATTGATTGACGTATAACTCCAGGGTGGCAAACAACACTATGCCCATCAATTGATTATGATAGACATTAAATTCATAAGGGAGAATCCGGCCATTGTTAAGGATGTTCTCAGAAAAAGAGGCTCGGATTTCAATATTGACAACATTATCACAATTGATGCAGAGAGAAGAAACAGAATAACAGAAATTGAAAAACTGAAAAAGAAAATCAATGAAATATCAAAAAAGGTAGGCGAAATCAAGAAAAGAGACGGGGATGAATCTGAAATAACTGCCCTGAGAGAAGAATCGCATAAGACTGACAGTAAGATAGTGGCAATTGAGAGGGAATTGTCCGATATTGAATCCAGATTTAGTCAACTCATGCTTCTTATACCTAATCTTATTCATTCTTCGGTTCTGGAAGGCGCGGATTCACTTCAAAATCCAGTGGTCAAAATCTGGGGGCAAAAACCGGCTCAGACATTTACTCCGCTTTCCCACTGGGAGTTGGGGGAGAAACTCCGGATAATGGATTTTGCGGCAGGGACCAAATTATCAGGCTCGGGGTTTACGGTCATGAAGGGGCTGGGAGCGCGTCTTGAGAGGGCATTGTTAAACTTCATGATGGAACTGCATGTGAGCCGCGGCTATTTTGAAATATGGCCGCCATTCATGGTTAATCTTGCATCAATGACCGGAACATCGCAGATGCCAAAATTTGCCGAAGAAATGTACAAGATAGAGAATGAGAATCTTTACCTGATTCCAACAGCCGAAGTTCCAATAACCAACCTGCACAGGGAAGAGATCCTTGAAAAAAAATGCCTCCCCAAAAAATACGTTGCCTATTCCCCCTGCTTCCGGAGAGAAGCTGGATCTTACGGAAAGGATGTAAGGGGAATCATCAGACAGCACCAGTTTGATAAAGTGGAACTCGTGAAGATCGTTGAGCCCGAGACATCCTACATAGAACTGGATAACCTTCTTGAGGATGCAGCGGAGGTCTTAAAACGGCTCAACATTCACTACCGCGTTGTCAGCCTCTGCACTGGAGATCTTGGTTTCGCTTCTGCAAAAACATACGATATTGAGGTCTGGCTGCCTGGACAGGGCGAATATAAAGAAATCTCTTCCTGTTCCAACTTTGAGGATTTTCAGGCAAGGAGGGCAAATATAAAATACCGGCCCGAGCCAAAAGAAAAACCAAAGTTTGTCCACACACTAAACGGATCAGGGCTTGCTATTGGAAGAACCATTGTCGCAATTCTTGAAAACTATCAGCAATCTGACGGCTCCATTATTATTCCTGAAGCGCTTGTATCTTATATGAGTGGAGCGCGGAAAATTACTTCACAGGACTGAACTGATGCAAAAACATTCCATTCTCAATTTCAATAAATCCCACCTGAACAGTCATTCCTATCCTCAGACTGTCAATAGGCGCATCAATTTTTGTAAGAATCATCCCTACTCCATTCAGATCAACAATTCCTATTACATCCGGCTTTGAAAATCTAATGGCCCGCTCCTGCTGTGTGAAGGCGTAGAGAATTCCCTTCTCCGGCAGATTTGTCCAGAAAATATCCTCGTTAAAGCATCGCGGACAGAATCGTCTGGGCGGAAAAATAAATTTATCGCAGTGCCTGCATTTCGGAGCAGAAAATTCCCGGTTTTTTAATCTCTGAAAAAATTCAAGGCTGGCTTTATCTCCGAAATGCTCCAATGCGTTAAGGGTATATTTTTTAATAGTCTCCGAAATATCCATTTTATCCCCTCTCCAGAATAAGCACTGTGCTTCCATCCAACATTCCATGCTCAGAATGAACAAGGCCGGTCTTCGGATTCTTAACCTGCCGTTCGCCGCATTCGCCCCTCAGTTGCCTGGTTATCTCCACCAGTTCCAGCATTGGCGTAGCCAGCGCAGGATGCCCAAGCGATAACCTGCCGCCGCTCATGTTTATAGGTATTTCACCGTCAATTTTAGTCATTCCTTCCCTGACTGCTCCTGCAGCGCTGCCTCTTTTAAAAAATCCTATATCTTCGTACAGCATCAATTCCGTAAAGCTGAAAACCCCGTATATCTCGGCAACATCAATATCGGAAGGCTTTACCCCTGCAACTCCATACGCTTCCCTGGCAGATTCTTTAACACTTGGAAAACTGGTAATGCTATCGTTAAGCGGTATAAAGCTTGAGTTGTTATGAAATTCTCCAAGCCCGGTCACAAAAACGCTTGTTTTTTTTGAACGAATATCCTTATCCGCAAAAATGCAGGCTCCTGCAGCCGTTGAGAAAGAGGTGCAATCAAGCAGTTTCAATGGCGGCGATATCATCGGAGATTTCATTACATCCTCTACCGTAATAGGATCCCTGTACTGGGCATTGGGATTTTTTAACGCATTCTCGCGGAGAGTAACCGCAAGACGAGCTGCATCCTCCTCCGTTATATTGCTCTCATGCATGTATCTCTGCGCGCCCAAAGCATAAAGAGGCAGCGGCGTTCCTATTCCGTATTGAGACAAATGGACTCCGTATATGGAGGATAATAAATATATACCCTGAGGCAACAGAAATTCCAAATCCATCTGTGGATCAAACCTTACATCAATAGATATAACAGCGTTGATTCTGTTCCTCTTAAGAATTATCTCATCAATAGCGTAATGAATCGCAGCGGTAGATGTATTTCCTCCGCACTCCACGAGATTCAGCGATTTGAGCTTTAACTGAAAATAGTCAGCGAGTTCACAGCCAAACATAAAGGATGGAGGGCCGGGAAAATTGGGAGGAGTTACAAACAGGCCTTCAATATCGTCCTTGGAGATCCCGGCATCTTTTATCGCTTCAGAAAAGACCTCGTATGCCATTTCTTTGATGGACTTCGCCGGTGCACGCGTAACCCTGGTCATAGCGCAACCGAGTATCTGGACGGGCTGAAATTTTCTACTTTTTTTCATTTCCCGTAAGATTATATTTTGACTGAATGATTTGTCAAGAGATTTAGGGGTGTCTTTAAAAATGAGTCATTCGGCTGCCAGTCCTGCATCGGTTAACTTCTGTGCAAATGCAGGCAGTCTGAATTTTTTTCAGCTCAGGTTTTTATTACATTCATTATTGCCCGCTGTTTTTTTAGCAACAAAAATCGTTATAGTCAAAATCAACGCCGCAACAACACAAAGGGCATCCAATCCGTAAGAACAGGCTATTAAAATTGAAAATGCAGGAAAAACCAGCAAAGCGATCCCTGTTCCCTGTATGGAATTCTGGGAATCGGAGACTGGTAATACAGGAAAGCATCCAAGCACAATAAATACAGGCATGCTGAAAAAAAACAGGGAGAAGGTGTTAATCTCAGACAAAACAAGAAGCGACAGCATAAGCCATAACGGGCCAAAAATGAAAAGCAGCTTTCTCTTTGAATTATTGTAAAATCTTCCGGCAAAAATTACAGTCAGCCAGAAAGCCGGAACAAGAGCACGGACATCCGAATACCAGTAAAATGGCTTAAACCTTAAACCGAAAAAAACTATCACCATTACAGCGCACCCGGAGAGCGCAAAGGACATCCAGAAAGCGCGTTTTTTTTCTGTTGCTTTCATGTTTTTTTTAAGCACAGTGAACAGCAATAAAATTGAAATCAGCAAATTCTGCAGGAATATATACGGGCTCATCCCGCCTTCATCAAGGATCGTCCGCTGTGGAAATTTATACTCTTTGAAGGCTTCAGGAATCTTTAAAAATCTAATTGTCTTTGCAACAAAAGGCATATCGTCGGTTATTGACCTGAAGTCAAAGTTGGCGGCGTTCCCATTGCCGGGAAAATAAGTGAAATTCTGGGTTGCGGCACCATATTCCCCCGGCGTCCCAAGGTAGAAATCAAGTGTCAGCCCCTGCCTCACAGCATAATTTCTCACCATTTCTGTTTCTTCATTGCTGTATCCATCCGCTTTGACAAGAAAAACGCATTCCATGCCCGACCGTAAAAAAACAAGGCTCTCTGAAGGCTCGCTGCCATTTTCCTCCAGTGCATTAACTATTGCGTTAAAGACCTTTATCTCCGAACGATAAGGCTGGGAGTAATTCATTTTTATAAACAGAAGCCCTTTTTGATCAAGGTGCTGGAGATAATCTGTTATCGCCTCTTCCGTAATAGCGAAAGAATCAAAATATGAATATGCTGTTCCTCTTTCAAGCAGATCATCCATATAAATCAGAATAAGATCATAAAGTTTATCATTTCCCCGCAAAAACCCCCTCAGCAAACCGTGTCTGGAGGGCTTTATATGCTTTTCAAGCCCGCCAATATCAGGCAGAATAGTAAAATTAGCAAATTCCTCAACCATGTAATGCTCTGAAAAATATTCAATAAGGACTGGCGGAGCGTCCTGAGATGCAATTTTTTTGATCCCCCCGAACATAAACGGCAGTGATTCAGTCAGGAAATCCATATTTCTATTCAGTGGAGTTTTGTACATAATCTTTTTTTTAATATCCCCGTTAATAGAAAAATACATACTGCCGTTAAGTTCCAATAAATCAATTCTTTTGAAATAATTAAAACCGGGTTCCTTTATCATTGCGCCGAAATTATTAAGGGCGATACCGAGCGGCTTCCACCATTTCACAGCGGCTTTATTATCAATGCTTAGCTTAACGCAGACTATCAGAACAAAAAAAAGCGGCAGAAGCAGATACTTTAACAGCCGTCTGCTACTGACATAGAAATAACAGAAAACAGTAACCAGAAGAACCAATCCTGCGCCAAAATAATCCGGATCAATACTCCTGAATACGGGAAGAAGGATAAATCCCAGAGAAAGCCCTATGAGCGCTGGAGAAGAATTTGCCCCTGTCATAATGCCATACATAAAAAAAGGAACGGATGCAATTAACAGAAAGAGAATAAGATGCAAAAATTCAGACGCAGCCCAAAGCCATCCCTGATCGTTAAAAGGGAGATATTGCACAAGCAATATTGAAAGGCCAGAGGAAATACCTGTCAGGTAAAGAAAAAGTGTTGTGTAATCGTTTTTCCTAAATACTGAAGAAACAGCCACTCCTGCAACAAAGCCTGCGGGGATCAACGAGATTGAAATCCATGCAACATGAAGGTTCGCAGATAATTCTATACGGTTAAAAAGCGCCAGAACCACAGCTGGCAATGCAGCAGAAATGACAAATATTTTCTTAGAATTCAAACTGTTCCTGTTTAAGGGAGAATTCAATCTTCGCAAGCGTCTGCCATTTCCTTCTTACGAACTCTGGGAAACTGCCCTTTATGCAAAGTTGTTTTATAAAATCCCTGGTTTTTTCGTCGTGCGGATAACCGCTCCCAAAATCACCGTATTTTTTTTTAAGCTCCGCAATGCGTTGCTCCCTTCTTACCTTAGCGCAAATAGACGCCGCGCTGACACAGGGGAATTTTTTATCCGCTTTATTCGCACCTGTAATTTTTATAGGAACATCTATCATTCTGTAAAGACGGTTAACATACTTTTCAACATTGTTACCGCTTGCGGGCACATCAATAAAAGCCTCATCTGCGTCGGATGAATTTATGAATTCCGCAAACGCTTCTAACGTAATGGCGCCAAGATTCTTTCCGTCAATCACCTTAGGATGCACCTCTTTGTAAAAAATTCTGGCCGCAATACTCTCCAGTTCCGGCGCCAGTTCAAACATTTTACCGATGCTCAATTCCTTAGAATCTCTGACCCCCCTTTTTTTCAGCGCCCCGACCTTGTCCGCCCTGACGGTGTATCCGCAAAAAACAAGGGGACCTATTACAGGACCACGGCCTGCTTCATCAATTCCGATCATCAACAAATCCTGGAGCATTTTTATAAGTAAACCATAAATTAACAAACGTGTCAACCCGTTTAAAACAGAGAAATAATAACCTTTGAACATGCTCTGAACCGGATGTATAATAACCGCATGCCCGAAGGCAAACTATACATTGTTGCAACTCCAATTGGCAATCTTGAGGACATAACACTCAGGGCGTTGAGGACGATGCGGGAAGTTGGGGTTATTGTCTCGGAGGATACGCGCAGGGCAAGAATACTTCTTGAAAAATACGGGATTAATAAAGTTCCCCTAAGTTACCATGAACATAACAAAAAAATTATGGCAGAGAAAATACTCCACTTTCTTAAAGAAGGCAGGGATGTTGCGCTTATTTCGGATGCAGGAACACCTGGTATTTCGGACCCCGGCGCAGAACTCGTAAGAGAATCAAGAAATGCAGGCATACAGGTAATACCTGTCCCTGGTCCATCATCAATCATAACTGCATTAAGTATTTCAGGGATTGAACTCAATTTTTTCACATTCCATGGCTTTCTCCCCCATAAGGAAAACGCACGCAACAGAGTCATTGAAGAAACCCTCTGTGATGGAGGCATTCATGTGTTTTTTGAAGCACCGCACAGATTGATTCGGACATTGGCCGCTGTTAAAAATATTTCCGGCGGATCCAATGTTTTCCTGTTCAAGGAATTGACCAAAATACATGAGGGTGTTCTTTCCGGCACTGCCGGGCAATTACTGGATACTGTAAAAAATTTTGACAACATTAAGGGGGAATGGATAATTGTAATTACCGGCGGGGGGGAAAAAAAGACTAAAAATACCGGAATCGCTAAAATTATTGAACGATTTCTGAAAGCAGGCTTCACTACGCATGAAATATTTGATATAATGGATTTTATGAAATCAATACCAAAAAAAATTGTATACACAGAATTATTAAAATACCGGAATGGAGGATAACATGAAAAACTTAATCTACGGGTTAATAGCGGGAATCGCTCTTACTTTTTTCTTCATCGTGCTTGGTGGGGGAAAACTGATCCTGAAGACAGGGACTAAAAGCGAAGACTTCAGGAAAAGCGTTATTGAAAAATTTGAAAAAGCAGGCGAAAAAGCCACCAATAAAATAGACGAGATTGCAAAGTAGAATCACGGCGCTCCATCTTTAGGAACTGCACGCATTTATAGGGCAAATTTTTTTAAAAAGCCGCTGGACCGATGCGGGGGGGATAGTTGTTATGCGCCGTACTTCCCCAGCCTTCCAGCATGGGCAAGCAGCAGAGGCATTAGATTAAGCATGGGAACGCTGCCAATGCTTCCAACAATGCAATTTTTTTCAGTAAACCTTGCGAGGCCATCCCTAAAGCAATCCTTTGCAAGAACCATCACCGGAACAGGATGCCAGGAATGTCTCTTCATAATAACAGGAGTGGAATGGTCACCTGTAATTGCCAATACATCCGGTTTTAATTCCATAATCTCAGGGAGGGCTTTATCAAATTTCTCAATTCCTGAAACCTTTCTTTCAAGATCGCCATCCTCCCCCCCCGCATCGGTCTCCTTTATATGGAAATAGAAAAACCCAAAATCGCTGTAACAGGTCTTTAACGCTTCAATCTCATCGCGCAATGTGCTGCCTGATTTAATAATATCCATTCCTACAATCTGTGCAAGTCCCTTATACATGGGATATGTAGCTATGGCAGCGGCCTTGATATTAAAACGCTCAGGAAAAGAAATCAGATTTGGAGGCGAAGAGAAACCCCTGAAGAGCACACCATTTGCCGGATAAGAATCCTTCAGCGCAACCTTGAACTTTTCCATCAGAATATTAGCAACATTAGCTGTCTTTTTTGATTTTGCGTCCTGACCAGTTGCTTTCAGCGGCAACATTCCCTCATGCTGTGGATCAGTATCTGTAACCTTGTTGCCGAGCCCTTTGCCCTTCAAAACAACAGCAAATCTATGGGACATACCTGGAGTAATTAACACATTCACTCCGTTCGCGCTCTTTATCTTTCCGGACAACAAACGGCATAGATTTTGACCCAGTTCGGTGGGAATCCTTCCGGCGCGCCTGTCTTCTATTTTTCCGTCACTGCCAACTGTGCAAAAGTTTGCCCTGATAGCCACATCATTTTTCCCCACATCCACTCCAAGACCGAATGCCTCAAGAACGCCCCTGCCAATAAGATCTTCAAGCGGATCGTATCCGAAGAGCGCAAGATGAGCAGGGCCGCTTCCGGGAGTAATTCCATCAATAACAGGTGTAAGCCTCCCCATAGCAGACTGAGGAGCTAACTTATCAATATTGGGGGTTTTGGCTGTTTCCAGAGGTGTTTTATTGTCATTAGCCGGCGACGGTATATCTCCAAGACCATCAAGAACAACCATTATTATCTTGGTATTGTTTTCTTCACACTGTTTTGAAATTATGTCTTTCTTCACTTCATATCCACAAATGCGTTATTCATACTAATTAAATCTTTTATATGATCTCGGTTTCGCTTGATTTCGTGCTTTTATCAAAACCTATATCAATATATAACGTGTTCATGCTCCCGCAACTCTTACAATAAGCGTTCCATTCCTTTGATTCGGCGCCGCAACTTGAACATATGTAAGGGATTACAATTCTGCTTACAATATCCGTCGCCTTGCGAAACTCCTTAACAGAATTATAATAATCGCCCTTTCTTGCCTCAGCTTCTGCCATAAGAAGATGCAAATAAGAAGATAACACACCCCTGCTTTCAAGAATGGACAAATGATCCATTGCTGCATCCAGCATCTCAAGTCTCAGGCAGAGTTTGCCGAAAAAGAACCGCAGTATCGGGTCTTCGGAATTTGATGAAACTAACCTGTTATATACATCAAGAATTTCCGATGGCTTTTCAAGGCGCAGATACATCTCCTCAAGTTTAATAAGAAAAACCGGATGTCCGAGCCTCTTATAAGCATCTTCCCAGTTCTCGCCGGCTTTATCCGGATTATTTTTATTATTCAGATGGATCTCCCCGAGAGTTACATAGGCAGGAACAAAATCCGGAGCCTGTTTTATCACATCGCCGAGTTTTCTGATAGCTTTATCATAATCCTTTTGGGCAAGAATCTCGGTCGCATAACCATACTTAAATTGCCCCATCAATTCCCTTTCCTTGTAATAGCCAGGGCTTTTCCGGGTTATCTTAACAATATTTTTCTGTACCCTGTATGCTGACTCAAATTTGCCGTCCTTCCATAGCAAATCTCTTAGCATTCTCAAAACCTTGAGATTCCCCTCGTCCAACACAAGCATTTTCTTCAGAATTTCTATAGCATTGTTATATTCCTTCAGTTTTTCGTAGAATTCTGCGAGCCTGAAAGAAAGATCCAGATCGTCTTTCCACATTGAGCGGGCCTTCAAAAGAATATCCACGGCATCCTTCTTTTTATTCTGTTTTTCCCGTATATCGGCAAGCCTGAAGTAGACCTTTATATTCTCAGGATTTTTTTCAAGAGCTACCTTTAATTTACTTTCTGCCATCCTGTAATCACCTTTCAATATTTCCTCTACTCCTTCATTGTATAATTCTTCGCTCTTTCTCTTCTTTTCCTCCGCTTTCTTTTTTGAGTAATCCCTGTATGCCTTAACTGTATCCCTTGTAACAAACGCAATAAGAGACACAATTACTCCGAGAACAAAAGTGATATAAAGCAGAAACATTAATGGCATCTCTGCCTCTTTTGCGGGGCTCCATTTAAAAATAATACTACCAGGATTAAGCACGGTTATGTAGCCAACCGCCAACGCAAAGATAATAACTATCACAATGGACCTAAGCATAATCACTCCTTAAGTGCTGAAATCAGAAGTCTTCGCTTCATTGTTAAATTTCTCAAGTTCCTCCAACTTTACTTTTGGGGCATCTTTCCACAGCCCGTCAAGGTCATAAAATGTCCTTACCGATTTATAGAAAATATGGATAATGACATTGTCAAAATCCAGCAGAACCCACTGGTTGTACCTGTTCCCCTCAATTCCAATCTGCCTTATCCCAAGCCGGTGGGTTTTTTCAAGAATATTTTCTGTTATCGCCCCCACCTGCACAGTAGAATCAGCGCTACAAATAAAAAAATAATCCGCTATTTTAAATAAGTCCTTAACATAGAGAATATTAATATCTTTCGCTTTCTTATCCAATGCTGCAGAGCAAATCACACGAAGCAGGTCAAGCCCGGATTTTTCCAAACTATCCTTTTCCAATATCCTTCACTCAGTTCTGCCCCATCAATTTTTGTAAAGACCTGTCTTTTTTATAAACCTTTCTACTTTATCGGGCACAAGATAGCTGATACTATTACCATCTTCCAATATTCCCCTTATTTTTTGGGATGATATATCCAGTCCTGTTATAGTAGCCGGGTATACAGAGACAATAGAATCTATTCTGTAGCATGCTGATTTTATATTATACTTTACTTTTTTTCTTAAATCAAGCGGTAAAGCCATTTTAAAATCAATCCTTCTGCTCCCCGGTCTGTTGGTAACAATGAAATTGCACAATGTTAACAATTCTCTGTAATCCTTCCAAAG
>DATBWZ010000006.1:0-22343 GCA_036514535.1 bacterium | reverse complement strand
TGTGGCAATTCAGGGAATGCGTTGCAGGGATTGCCGCTGCCTGCAAGGCATTGGATATACCGGTAGTGAGCGGAAATGTGAGTTTCTATAATGAGACAAATGGTGTGCCGATCTATCCCACTCCAACGATAGGCATGGTAGGATTGATTGAGGATGCATCAAGATCTATTCATTCCTGGTTTGCGGCAGAGAATAGCCTGGTCGGGGTAATTGGCCCGTTATCCGAAGATATAGGTGGCAGCGAGTACCTCAGGTTGATTTGCGGAAAAGATACAGGCGCTCCGCCTGAAATTGATCTTGAAATGGAAAAAATGGTTCAGCGGTCATGCAGGGAGGCCAATGCTGCGGGGCTTCTTGAATCTGCCCATGATTGTTCGGATGGCGGGCTGGCTGTGGCACTTGCGGAATGTTGTTTTGGAATGGGAATAGGTGCAAGATTGAAAATAGAGGGATACACCAGAAAGGACTTTATGCTTTTTGGCGAAGCTCCATCCCGCATTATTGTGTCATTCCGCGAAGAAAACCTTCAAAAATTATTGGAAGTAATAAGCAAATATTCTGTGCCATTCAGCGTCTTCGGAAAGACGGAAGGGGACCGTTTAATTATTGAAGGTATAATTGATATAGAAGTTAATAAAATGCTGAAAGTATGGAAGGATTCGCTACGTAGCATGGTTGAGAGGAAATATTCTATAGTATGAATATTCAAAAAGATATACACGAATACTGCGGTGTATTTGGCATCTTCGGACACAACGAGGCGGCAAATCTGTCATACCTCGGTCTTTATTCGTTGCAGCACAGGGGGCAAGAGAGTGCGGGTATTGTTTCTTCTAATGGCAAGGGTCTCTATCACCACAAGGGAATGGGACTGGTCAATGAAGTTTTTGATTATACAAGCCTGAAATCACTGCAGGGTAGGAGTGCTATTGGACATGTGAGGTATTCAACAACAGGTGAAAGCTCAATCAGGAATACCCAGCCCTTTGTTGTTGATTACGCAAAAGGCGGTATAGCAATTGCTCATAATGGTAATATTGTAAATGCAATGCTTTTGCGCGAGGAACTTGAAAACAATGGCTCGATCTTCCAATCCACAATGGATACAGAGGTTATCGTCCATCTTATTGCGACAGCCAAGAGCCCCACTCTTGTTGAAAGATTGGTAAGCGCCCTTCGCAGGGTCAGGGGCGCTTATTCGCTTGTAATTCTTACAGAGTCATTTCTGATCGCTGCAAGGGACCCATATGGTTTTAGGCCGCTTGTGATGGGAAGGCTCAAGGATGCTGTAGTTTTTGCGTCCGAGACCTGCGCTTTTGACCTTATAGGCGCCGATTATGAAAGGGAAGTTGAACCCGGGGAAATTGTCATAGTATCCAAGAATAAAGTTGAGTATGTAAAACCCTTTGAGAAGCAAAAACCGTCCATGTGCGTTTTTGAATATATATACTTTGCAAGGCCGGATAGTTATGTTTTTGGAAAGTGTGTTTATAATGTAAGAAAAGATCTTGGGAGGGCACTTGCAAAGGAGCAGCCGGTTAATGCGGACATTGTTATACCTGTTCCGGATTCAGGTGTTCCTGCCGCAATTGGATACGCCCAGGAATCAGGTTTGCCCTTTGAACTGGGACTGATCAGAAACCATTATGTGGGCAGGACATTTATTGAACCAGAAGAATCAATCAGGCATTTTGGCGTTAAGGTTAAGCTAAATCCTGTAAGAGATATTCTGAAGGGGAAAAAGGTTGTGCTAATTGATGATTCAATTGTCCGGGGAACAACAAGCAGAAAGATTATAAAAATGGTCAAAAACGCGGGCGCAAAAGAAGTTCATTTGAGAATCAGTTCCCCTCCGACAACCCATTCCTGTTTTTATGGAATTGATACCCCCACAAGGGAAGAACTGATTGCATCTTCTAATCCTGTTGAGAAAATAGCAAAATTTATAACGGCAAAAACCCTTGGCTATTTGAGCTCTGAGGGGCTGCTCTCGGCGGCAGGCAGGGATAAATTCTGCTGTGCATGTTTTACAGGAGATTACCCGGTAGAGATACCTTTTATTCTCCATGCACCGCAATTGGGACTTTTTGAGGGGAAAAATGGAAAAAGAAAGAGAAAGGCTCCTTGAACTTTTAAGAAGCAAGTCCTTCCAAAGAAAAAAGGTTGTGCTCGCTTCAGGAAAAGAAAGCGATTTTTATATTGATTGCCGGGAGGTTACCCTTAATCCTGAAGGTATCTATCTTACAGGTAAAGTCTTTTTCAAAATTTTGAAAAGCCATACAGCGACAATTGATGCCGTTGGAGCTGTTCCTGTTGCTGCTGTTCCTATTGCTGCTGCGATATCGGTTATAAGCTATATTGAAGGATCTCCTATTCCTGCATTTGTTATCCGGAAAGAGCCGAAGGCTCACGGAACCGGAAAATGGATAGAGGGTGCGGCAAACCTAAAAAAAGGCGCAGTAGTTGCCATTGTTGAAGATGTGATTACCACTGGCGGCTCTGTTCTGAAAGCAATTAAAACTGCTGAAAATGAAGGCTTAAAGGTTGACTGTGTGATTGCTATTGTTGACAGGGAGGAAGGTGGCAGAGAGGGAATAGTAAGTGCTGGATATAATTTGATTACTTTATATACGCGAAAGGACTTTATGTAGATATTTTTTATATGTTTATCCGCTAATCAAATTCCCAGGATTTTTATTAAGAAGCAAATCTACTCCGTTGTCTCCGGCAATTTTTTTCAATGCGGGGAGCCCTTTTTCAACGCATGATTTAGCCTGTTCTACAGAATGAATATCCAACGCCACGCAGTACGCTGCCCCGTTGTCTATTAAGACTTCGGCAGTTTTTTTTGCTTCAACACCGTAGATACCATAGAAACTGCCAAGGTTTACCTGAAGAAGAAATCCTTTCTGCTTCAGCTCTCCAGCTCTCTGCGGTTTGGAAATTATTGCTGCATTTCTTTCCGGGTGAGCAAGGACAGGGGTCAGTCCATGGACCTTAATCTGGAAGATTATATTATCAATTACATTTGGTATATCAATCATTGGGAGTTCAACAAGCACATATTTACCGGTGTTGTTTATGGTTAAAATTGCGCCTGGTGTTGAGAGTGATTTGTAAAAAACAAAATCAATATAGTATTCAGCGCCACAAAGTATTTTTACCGGTATTTTTTCCCTTTCAAGCGCCTGATTTACTTCCTGAACCCTGATTGTGATTTGTTCAGGGGTATTATTATACACCCCCGAAAGTACATGTGGTGTTCCGACGACTCTATTAAACCCGTTATCAGCAAGAACCCTTGCAATTTCTAACGAATCCTGAAGTGTTTTAGCCCCTTCGTCAATGTCAAAGAGAAGATGTGAATGGATATCAATCATTCTTTTTGAATGGATTTACCCAGTTGCGTATTTTCTCAGCGAGTTCTTTTATTATTGATTTGTTTTCAGCATCAGGAGAGGAATAATGCGAATAAGGATATTTATAATAATACTTGTAATAGCCGTACTTCATAAAGCTTTCGGCTTTAAGATTGTTGACGATAACACCCTTAAGCGGAGCATGGACATTGTCAAGGGATATACGGGCGCGGGTAATACCTTGCAGCGTGGCTCTTCCGGATTGAACGACAAGAAAAACAGCATCAATCCGTGATGCAAGGATTGCCGCATCTGTTACAGCGAGCACAGGAGGGGTATCAATTATAATAAAATCGTAGATATTTTTTAGTTCACCTATAAAATCCTGCATTTTTTTTGTGCTGAGAATTTCAGCGGGATTTGGCGGAATTACACCACAGGGTATAATTGAGAGGTTTTCTTCTTGTGTTCTGTGAGTTATATTCTCAATTTTAGCTCCGCTTGAGAGATAATTGCTTATTCCTGGTTCCTGGGGAATGCCGAAAGAGGTATGTATTGATGGTTTTCTCAGATCGCAGTCAACCAGTATTGTCTTTATCCCGGTTTGCGCAATGGCAATAGAGAGATTTATTGCTGTGGTTGATTTGCCTTCTGCCGGCCCTGTGCTTGTGATTAATATTGTTTTTACCGGCTTTTCCAGTTCAGCGAATTGAATATTTGTTCTCAACGTTCTGTATGCTTCGGCTACACTTGAGCGCGGATCGAGGTTTGTAAACAATTTTGGTGTACTTTTCTTGCTTCTTTCTTTTTCTGCTGACACAGCGCCTTCAAAAAATTGATCAGGAAAGTGTGGAATGAAGCCATACACAGGCAGATTTAATTTTCTTTCAACTTCCTCAACGGATTTAACTGAATCATCAAAGAATTCTGCTATAAAAGCGAAGGATACCCCCGCAAAAAGTCCCACTATCAGTCCTATTATAAGATTTTTCTTCTTTTTGGGTTCCACCGGAAACTCTGGCAGAAGCGCCGGGTCTATCACCCTGATACTGCTGACGGTTGCTGCTTTTGCAATTCTTGTTTCTTCATGCTTTTTTAAAAGAAAGGTATAAATCTCTTCATTGACTTTGGTAGAACGGGTAAGCATCGCAAACTGCCGTTCTGCCTGTGGAATCTTTTTAAGGTTTTCCTCATACCTTTTCAGTACCATACTGAGGGCGCTTTCGCGTTGATTGATGGCATTAAGCATATTCCCGAGTGTTTCAAGTATTTTTTTCTTTGATTCGTTTATCTGTGTGGTAAGCATTATAATCTGCGGATGTTTTTCAGTGTAGTCCTCAAGTAGTGTCCTTCGCTGAATCTCCAGTTGCGTCAGACTTGAAACCATCGTCGTTATAATTGGATCTTCTGTTGTTAGCGTTGGAAGGATAAATTCACTGCCAAGGCTATCGTTGGATTGAAGGCTGTTATAGAGAGGTTCAATCTGTTTCCTTTTTAAAGTCAATTCGGTTTTTGCTTTTTCAAACTCCGAAATCTTGTTTATAAGGGATGTGGTTTCGGAGCTCAATTCCACAAAGCCATGTTCGGATTTATATTTGTCAAGATTGAGTTCCGAAAGCTCAAGCTCGCTCCTTATAATATTTAACTGTGAATCAATAAAGCTCAATGTTTGCGAGATATCCTGGCTTTTTCGCGCCACATTGTGCTTGAGATAAACCTCAATCAGTTTATTCAGAATGTTTCTTGCAAGCGTCGGATCCTGATGGCGGTATTTAATAAGGAGTATATTGGTTTGCTCTCCAATATCTTCAACTTTCAGGTTATTTCTGATTGACGTTACAGCTTTATTAAAGGGTTTTACATATACTTTCAGATAATCGCCCTTTTTTGCATTTGTTGACTCAATCTTGAAGGTTAGGGGCTTTACGCTGAATAAATGCCCAACGCTGCCATTTCCGAGTAGTGGCACTTCGCCATCTTTTACTGTAAAATTACCGGTGTCGTCTTTGAATTTTATTTCAAAAACCCTCGCGTTTTGCAAGACATCGGTGCTAAGTGTTTCAATATTTACACTTATATTTTTTGAAGAGACAGTCAATTCTTTGTCCAGTCCAAGTTCTCTTACAACCTCTTCGCAAACTGTTCTGCTTTTGAGAATTTCACTTTCCGTATTAACCGGGTTCCACCTGCTCATAATGACAAGTTCCGAAAGCAGCTGGCTTTCCCTGGTTCTTTCTTCAATCTGGATAGTGCTTATCGCTTCATATACGGGTTTGGTAAGAAATGTTTTTAAAGCAGTAAAAAAAAATATTACGGTAAGAAAAAAAAGTATTATATATCTTCTTCTGAAGAGAATTATAAGATAATCGGTAACTCGTATATCCTGCTGTTCGTCAAATTTTTCCAATTTATTGTCTCCGTAGAATCTCTAATTGTTGTGAGTACAACAATACCTGCAATGTTGCTTGCAGGGGATTGATAATAAGTGTCTGCAGCGTTGGAGTGATATCCTCTATTATCTGGTTCCATGAAGCTATGGCAGTTTTCGGAATATAAACTATGTCCCCGGGGCTTAGCGTATAAATTTCATAGCTCTGTTTTCCTTTTAGTATTTTTTCAAAGTTCACATTTATAATTGATGGGGAAGAAAGGCCGCCCTTGATAATTTTTACGTTGTCAAGTTTCGCGGAATGTAATGCGCCTCCTGATACGGAGATTGCGTCAAGGACGGATATTTCATTCATAAACGGAACTATGCCCGGATTCTTTACCTCGCCAAGAACAAATATCTTCATATCTTTGCTGCTCGGTATGTAAATGATGTCCTTGTCTTGCAGAATAATATTCTGAGATAGATCTGCAGATTTTACAAGTTTGAAAAGGTTCAACGGATATACTCTATTCTCCCTGATCAGGAATGTTCCTGCAAGGTTTCCGTCCATTGTTGGCCCGCCGGCAAGTGAAATGGCCTCAAGTATATTGATTTCCTCAAAAAGGGAATATGCCCCCGGTTTTTGGATTGAACCAAGAAAGTACACCTTTCTGCTATGATATTCTTTTATTTCCACGTCAACAATAGGGT
The DNA here is from genome assembly GCA_036514535.1 of bacterium. Classification (GTDB taxonomy): domain Bacteria; phylum JAMCPX01; class JAMCPX01; order DATBWZ01; family DATBWZ01; genus DATBWZ01. The sequence goes on along the minus strand of DATBWZ010000006.1, from coordinate 15,902 downwards.
TCTTCAAAAACTGGGAAAACTTTTCAGTTATTAATCTCTGTATTTCCTGTACGCTCAGACCTTCAACTACGACCTCGCTTATGAGTGGCATGTAAATTGTTCCGTCTTTTCGTACAATTGTTGTTTTGCTAAGATCAGGGTGATTCCAGACATTGATTATAAGCGCATCCCATGGCCCTACAGGGTATCCCTCGTTTACTGTTCTCAGTGATTCTGCAGATAGGCTCAGCGTAACATCTTTCTGCGGGACTGGTTCTAAGTTAGAAGGCTCCAAATCCTGTTGCTTGACTATTTCTTTTTTGGCGCCGCATGAGAAAAACAGATTGGCTGCTAAAAACATTGTTATATATAATCTGCCGTTTGGCATAATAAATTACATTAACACTGTAAAATTAAATAGTCAAATAATTTGCAAAACTCTCCCCTGCTGGTAGAATGTATTACATGAAAAAGCCTGATAAAAAAGGCCATTTCGGTAAATTTGGAGGCAGATATGTTCCGGAGACCCTGATCCCTGCCCTTGAGGCGCTGGAGGCTGAATACAGAAGAGCAAAAGGGAATAACAAATTCAAAAGGGAACTCAATGATTATCTTATAAACTATGCAGGCAGGCCAACTCCGCTTTTTTTTGCGGGAAGGTTTTCTCAATATGTTGGTATGAGGGTTTATCTCAAACGGGAGGACCTCTGTCATACCGGTGCCCATAAAATAAACAACACTATAGGACAAGCGCTGCTTGCCAGACAAATGAATAAGCCAAGGGTAATCGCGGAGACCGGGGCGGGACAGCATGGAGTGGCAGTGGCGACTGCAGCCAGCCTTCTGGATCTGGAATGCGTCATATACATGGGATCGGAAGATATAAAAAGACAGTCACTGAATGTGATTCGTATGAGGCTTCTCGGGGCAGAAGTTGTCCCTGTAAATGCAGGCTCCTGTACATTAAAAGATGCAATGAATGAAGCAATAAGGGACTGGGTCACCAATGTTGAAAATACGCATTATATTATTGGTTCGGTTGCGGGTCCGCATCCTTATCCTATGATGGTTAGGGATTTTCAGTCAATAATAGGAAAAGAAGCAAGACGCCAGGTGTTGAAGCATGAGGGAAAACTCCCGGACATTCTCATTGCATGTATTGGCGGCGGAAGTAACGCAATGGGTCTTTTTTCGCCATTTCTAAAAGACAAAAAAGTAATGATGACCGGTGTGGAAGCAGGGGGATTTGGTCTGAAATCCGGAAAACACGGCGCATCGCTTACAGCGGGCAGGCGCGGAGTCCTCCATGGGAGCATGAGTTATGTGCTCCAGACGGCGGACGGGCAGATCCAACCGGCGCATTCAATTTCTGCAGGACTTGATTATCCCGGCGTTGGACCGGAATTGAGTTACCTGAAGGATGCAGGCCGCATCAATATATTGACAGTGACTGACAGGGAGGCTCTGGATGGATTTAAACTGCTTTCTGAAAAAGAAGGCATTATTCCTGCCCTTGAGAGTGCGCATGCAATCGCAGGCTTGAATAAGGTCTCAAAAACGTTTAAGGGCAAAGTTGTCATTCTGAACCTTTCTGGCCGTGGAGACAAGGACGTATCTGTTGTAGCAAAGTCACTTGGGATTGATGGATGAACAGGATTACAAAAAAATTCAGGGAATTAAGCGAAATCCGAAGGAGCGCTTTAATAGGGTATATGACGGCGGGTTTTCCGTCACTTGATTTTACCGGAAAGATTGTTATGACAATGGAGTCTTCAGGGGTTGACATTATTGAACTCGGTGTCCCGTTTTCTGATCCGGTTGCTGATGGCCCTGTAATTCAGCGGGCATCGGAATACGCTCTGCGGCGTGGGATAACTCTTAGCGGAGTTATAAATTTTGTAAAGGGGATTAGAAAGATTACGGAAATCCCGGTCCTTTTGATGGGATATTACAACCCGATCCTCTCGTATGGAGTGGAGGATTTTGTTAAGGATGCTTCTTGTGCAGGTGTGGATGGGTTAATTGTTCCGGATCTCCCTCCTGAGGAATCTGGCGAACTGATAAAACATGCGAGGGAGTATGGCCTTGCTACAATATTCCTGCTTGCACCGACAAGCACAGAGAGCAGGATAAGAGCTGTTGCGCGGGTATCGCGTGGATTTCTCTACTATGTTTCGCTTACGGGTGTTACTGGTTCCAGAAGCAGACTTCCCGCAGGAATAGCGAATAACATCCGGAGAATAAAGAGGTTTACCAATCTGCCTGTGTGTGTAGGATTTGGAGTATCAACGCCGGAACATGTGAGGATGCTTGGCAAGGTTGCTGATGGCGTTATTGTTGGCAGCGCAATTATAAAAATAATCCAGGAGAACAGGGATTATCGCAGGAGTATAAAAAATATCCGGAGATTTTTGTCTTCATTGCATGCATCTATACGCTTATAAAAATTCTTTTGTGCTTCTTCATAGATTATAAATACGCACAATGATAAAATATTCCCATGGATAATAAGAATCTGCACGCCAGAATTATTTTTCATTCACTGTTGTTCATTTTAGGGTTTTCAATGGTGTTTGTTTCTTTTGGCATCCTTGCGGGTATAGTTCCGGGAATTCTACATTCTTCAAAAAGATTTCTCAGCATTATTGGCGGGGCAATAATAATTTTTTTTGGTTTGCACCTCTCAGGAATTTTCCGTGTTTTCGCCCTTGAAAAGGAATACAAACTTGAGTATTACAGAAAACCATCAGGTTACCTAGGGACATTCCTGATCGGAATAGGATTTGCAGCGGGATGGACACCCTGTATCGGGCCAATACTTGCGTCTATTCTTGCCCTTGCTGCAGGGACTTCCGGGGGGCTTACGGAGAGTGGTATTATGCTCTTTTTTTATTCCATTGGCATAGGAATTCCATTTTTTTTGTCATCAATTGCAATAGGGTATTTCCTCGGTTTTTTCAGCCAATTCAAAAAAATTATGACATATCTTTCTATTATTTCAGGTTTGCTTTTGATAATTACAGGAATACTCCTTGTTACGGACAGCTGGAGGGTTATAAATGTATGGCTGCTGGGGCTATTTCCTGAGAATTATGTTGAGGGCAGGATTGCCGGTCGCCTTGGAATCTCTTATCTGGTGGCGTTGCTGGGCGGGCTGCTTTCGTTTCTTTCTCCTTGTATATTGCCGCTTGTCCCTTCCTATGTTACTTACATAACCGGCATATCCCTTGAAGAATTGACAGAAAGTAATAAAAGATAATTAACAAATACACTTATAGGCATAAAATCTAACCTCTATAAAAGTACCAGAACGCCATTTCCTCAAAAAGAAAGGCGGGCCGAATGGCCCGCCTTGGGTGGGTTTGGAGGGGGTAAAGGTGTTAATCTAAGAGTTAATACTCATTATTTGATAATAATATATTATATAAAGAAATAAATGTCAAGATATTTTTGATCTTTTATATACCTTTTCCGGGATAAATTTTTTTGTTCCTTTTGTAATAATTTTTCCATTTTTTATTGTCCTGTAGAAACAACTCCAATAACCGGTATGGCATGCAGCAGTTTTTTGTGCTGCTTTCAGCACAACGGCGTCTGCATCGCAATCAATTCTTATCTCCTTGACCTTCTGAACGTGTCCGGAGGTCTCTCCCTTCATCCACAATTTTTTTCTGCTCCTGCTGTAGAAATGGGCCAGCCCTGTTTCTATTGTTTTCTTTAGCGCCAGCCGGTTCATATAAGCAAGCATCAAAACTTCTCCTGTTTTATAGTCCTGAACTACAGCAGGGATTAGTCCGCTGCTGTTCCATTTTATTTCTTTTAAAATTTTTCTGAGGTCCATCATATTAAAATAAAGTATGAATTTGCTAAGGTCAAGAAAAAAGGTCATTTTACTTGAAAGAATTCATATGATATGTTATTAAATTCAGTAGCATACTAAGTGTAATAAAAAGATTATGGATGATTATAAACCAAAAGAAATAGAGCAAAAATGGCAGAATTACTGGGAAGAGAAGCGGGTTTTTAAATCAAAAGAGGATCCGTCCCTTCTCAAATATTACTGCCTTGAGATGTTCCCTTATCCATCTGGCAAGATCCATATGGGGCATGTGAGAAACTATACAATCGGTGATGTAATCGCAAGATACAAAACCCTGCGTGGATTTAATGTTCTCCATCCTATAGGTTGGGATGCCTTTGGTTTGCCTGCTGAGAATGCCGCAATAGAACACAAAACCCATCCGGCAAAATGGACATATAGTAATATTGAATATATGAAATCCCAATTGAAAAAAATGGGTTTTAGTTATGATTGGAGCAGAGAAATAACTACCTGCGATCCGGCATACTACCGCTGGGAACAATGGGTATTTATAAAAATGCTGGAAAAGGGGCTGGTCTATCGAAAAAAATCATATGTTAACTGGTGTTCTAAGTGTAATACAGTTCTTGCAAATGAACAAGTGGAGGAAGGTGCCTGCTGGCGGTGCGATACTCCGGTAGTGTTCAAGGAGCTTCCGCAGTGGTTCTTCAGGATAACAAATTATGCCTCCGAGTTGCTTAAGTGGTGTGATGAATTGAAGGGGTGGCCAGAAAAAGTCCTTTCAATGCAGAAGAACTGGATCGGCAGGAGTGAGGGTGCCGAGATAGATTTTCAGATATACGGAATAAGTGAAAAGTTAACAGTTTTCACAACTCGGCCAGATACGCTCTATGGAGCCACATTTGTATGCCTTGCCCCTGAGCATCCGTTTATAGATAATCTTTTGAAAAACAATCCCAATAGCAAACCGGTAAGGGACTTTATAAATGAGGTATTAGTCAAGGATACAAAGTCACGCTACATAACCCAGAGCAAAAAGGGTATGTTTACCGGTGTATACTGCATAAATCCTGCTAACAATGCCCATCTGCCTGTTTATGTGGCTGAATATGTGCTGATGGAATATGGTACAGGCGTGGTTATGGGTGTGCCTGCCCATGATCAGAGAGATTTTGAGTTTGCAAAAGAGAATAATCTTCCAGTTATTGTAGTGATTCAGCCGGAGGGAAAAACTCTGCTGTCCGAAACAATGAAAGAGGCGTATATAGAGAGCGGCATAATGACAAATTCCGGCGAATTTGACAAAATTCCAAGCGAGCACGCCAAGGAACAAATCGTTGCAAAACTTGCAAAAACAGGGAAGGGGCGAAAATCGGTCCGTTACAGACTCAGGGATTGGGGTGTTTCCAGACAGAGATACTGGGGGGCGCCAATTCCTGTAATATACTGTGATAAATGTGGCATCCTTTCCGTAAACGAGAAAGAACTTCCGGTTGTGCTGCCTGAGGATGTGGAGTTTAATCCCACTGGCGATTCCCCCCTTGCAAGGCATGAAAGTTTTTTCAATATAAAATGCTACAAATGCGGGGGTAAAGCACGCAGGGAAACGGATACCCTTGATACATTCGTTGAATCATCATGGTATTTTATACGTTATACTTCCCCGGAGTACAGAAGGGGGGTTGCAGACAAAAATAAGGCTGCATACTGGCTTCCTGTTGATCAGTATATCGGCGGAATTGAGCATGCGATCCTCCATTTGCTTTATGCGCGGTTTTTTACAAAGGTTTTTCGCGACATAGGCGTAATAGAATTGGATGAGCCTTTTGTTAATCTGCTTACACAGGGAATGGTAATTAAAGATGGCGCGAAAATGAGCAAGTCAAAAGGGAATGTTGTGAATCCTGATGTTCTGATTGAAAAATATGGTGCTGATACAGTCAGGCTGTTTATCCTTTTCGCTTCCCCGCCAGAGCGCGATCTTGACTGGAGCGATCAGGGCGTTGAGGGAGCAAACAGGTTTCTGTTCCGCTTGTGGAGAATTATCAACGGCTTTATGCCGGAGATCAACAGTGTGAGAAACTATAAAAGTAACGATAATCATTCTGCAGAGGTTCATGAATTGAGACGAATAACCAATATCACAATTAAGAAAGTAACCGAAGATATTGAAAACAACTTTCATTTCAATACCGCAATCAGTGCTCTTATGGAATTCTTGAATTACCTTTCAAAAATTGATCTTTCCACATTGCGGCAAAACAGGTTATTTGTTTCAAAACTGAGGGGAAGCGTAGAAATTTTCCTTGTTTTGCTCAGCCCGTTTACTCCGCATATTGTTGAGGAACTGTGGGCGGGGCTTGGGAACAGTAAAAGCATATTCAAAGAAAAATGGCCGATCTGGGACAAAAGCGCAATCAAGACTGATAAAATTGAAATGGTAATTCAGGTAAATGGAAAGGTTAGAGGTCATCTGACTGTTACCCCGGGAATCAACGAAGAAAAACTGCGACAGATGGCAGTGCTGGATCCGCGTGTAAAGGAATTTCTCGGAACGAGGACGGTTAGAAGGATAGTGGTAGTTCCCGACAAATTGGTGAACATTGTTATATAAGGAATTTAAGTTAGCATGTTTGTTTGTTTTCTTTATAGTTGTTGGAGGGTGTGGATACCATTTAAGAGAAAGCAGATCCGCTTTCAGGGATATGCCCGGCCTTTTCATTGAAGTCGTCAGAAACGAAACGGCAGAGGTCGGCATAGAGAAACTTTTTACGGAGTCGATTTACAAGGAATTTATAAAATCAAAGAGTGTTAATATTGTCAAAAAGGATAATTCGGAGATTATTCTTCATACTACGATAAAGAATTATTCCGTAGCACCTATATTTTTTAACCCCTCAGGTTTTCCGATTCAGTACAGGGTCAATGTGGATATCCATTCTGTGCTGCGCAGCAAAACTGGAGATCTACTCTGGGATTCAGAATTACTGCATGATGCAAATGAGTACTTTGTGCCGGAAAATGTGCTTGATATAAAAAGAGATGAGTGGCGTGCTGTTAAACATCTATCCGATAATATTGCGGAAGAGATCTACGATATGCTCCTGGAGTCATTTGAATGAAGATAGATGATTTTTTGAATGACGCAAGAAATGGAAGAGTGAAACAGGCTTATCTCCTGATGGGTGAACCGTTCATTATTGAGAAAAATACGGAGAGTTTTATTCAGTTAATTTTTCCTGATGGGAAAAAAGATAATTTGTTTTTTTTTAATGCAGAAGATGTTGATATGACTGAGTTGATTTTAAACGCAAAAAACCTCTCTTTTCTCGGTGGTAAAAAAGTCCTGGTGTTAAAACGGGCAGAGAACCTGGCGGCAGAGATGAATGAGAAATTAATTGAATATCTAAAAAATCCTTCAGAAAGTTCTTGTCTGATCATTCTTGCGGACAGCGGGTTTAAAAACAAAAAGATTCATGAACTGATCAATCAGAAATTCGGTTCGGTAATCCAATTCCTCTCCTATGAGAAGGTGAGCGATAAGGAGCAATTTATTGCGGAGGAATTTGTGTCCGAAGGTATTATTGTTGATCAGAATGCTCTTAAAATGCTTGTGGAACTTGCTGGCGATACCATGTCCCACCTGGGAGACGAAATTGAAAAACTGAAACTCCTTTCCAAGGACAGAAAAAGAATTTCTTTGGAGGATGTTGAAAACTCTGTGTTTGCCGAAACACAGGAGGATTTTTATGGCCTTCTTAACGGAATAGCTAATAGGGATCCTTCCCTTGCCATGGAAAGCTTCAGAAGCATGATAAAGAAAGATTATGATTTTTTACCCATGTTAGGCGCCATGGCTACTTACATTTATAGTCTTTTCATTGTTAAATGCCTAATGGATAGAGGGATGACCCCTCAGGAGATAGAAAAGGAGACAGGAGAAAAATCCTACCCGGTAAGGAGAAAAATGGAAGGATGCATGAATTACAGCACTGATGAACTTCTTGATGCCCTGAAAAAATTATTAAAAATTGATCTTGCGAGTAAAAGTTCCAGCGTGCCTAAGATGGTTCTTTTCGATGAATTTTTTCTTTCTCTTGGGAAAAAGAAAAGGGTCAGGACTTAATGCTTCCTGCAAATTTATTAATCTGCAGAATTAATCTGGAGATTCTTCGTGATGCGTTGTTTCTGTGCAGTATCCCCTGTGTAACCGCCTTATCAAGGGATTTTATAGCCTTGTTAAGGCTACCCCTTGCTTCATCAATTTTTTTCTCAAGTATTGATGTTCTCACTGCTTTAACAAGCGTCTTAATGTTTATCTTCACAGCGGTATTGTACCTTTTCTTTCTAAGGCTTGCCCTGTGCGCTTTTTGTGCTGATTTGTGTATAGCCATAATCTCACCTCCTGAATTATCTTATATAGCAAAATCAAGATGTTCTGTCAATAGATTATGAGAGCAAAAGAATCAAATGAAGGTATGACAAGGCATGCGGGGTTGCTGAGTTTTCTTACTGGATTGAGCCGCATACTTGGTGTTCTGAGGGAAAGCGTGATGGCTTACCTATTCGGCGCGGGTCCCGCTGTTGACGCCTTTGTTGTTGCTTACCGTTTGCCTAATCTCCTGAGGAGGCTCTTTGCCGAAGGTGCGCTTTCAATATCGTTTATCCCTGTTTTTGCCCGTTATCTCAACAGGGAAGGTGAGGACAGCGCAAGGAGGTTTGCCAATTCGGCATTCACGATTCTTTCGGCTGTATTACTCCTCGTAACGGTGCTCGGCATTTTACTTGCGCCTGTTTTTATTTACATAATGGCTCCGGGATTTCTTGAAAACGAGGGGAAATTTGCTCTCACCGTGAGCCTTGCAAGAGTGATGTTTCCGTTTATTTTCTCAATCGGGATTGTGACGCTGATGGCCGGGGTTCTAAACACCTATGACCATTTTTTTGCGCCAGCCCTTGCTCCTGTTGTTCTTAATATTTCCATAATTGCATGTTCTTTCGCATTCTACGCTTTTTTTAATCAGCCAATTTACAGCATGGCTGCAGGTGTTCTTGTGGGTGGCATTCTGCAGGTGTTCGTTCAATTGCCTTCGCTATCAAGCAGGGGATACAAACTAAGAATTGTACGAACAACGCTCCATCCAGGCGTGAAAGAAGCGAGCAGACTTTTTTTCCCTGCCACATTCGGCGCGGCCGTTTATCAGATAAATATTGTGTTAACGCAGATACTGGCATCCTTTCTTCCAGAAGGAAGTGTGGCTTTTCTCTGGTATGCAAACAGATTTTTTGAATTGCCTCTGGGTGTTTTCGCCGTATCCATAGCAACCGTTTCGCTGCCAAGACTATCCTTGCTTGCTTCGGAAGGCAGGATGGATGAATGGAAGAATACAATCAATTATGCTTTAGGGTTTACCTTTTTCATTACTTTTCCGGCTATGGTAGGGCTGATTATATTAGGTGAACCAATTATCAGAGTCTTATTTGAGGTTGGACAGTTTACTCGGTCCGATACCAGAAATACAGCCATTGCTCTTTTTTATTATACGCTGGGGCTTTGGTCTGTTGGTGGATCAAGGGTGTTTGTTCAGGCATTTTATTCTATAAAGGATACCATGACCCCTGTTAAGGTAGCTTTTATTGCCTTTGTAGTTAACATAATTGCAAGCATTGTCCTGATGAAGTCTATGGAGCATGCAGGGCTTGCTCTTGCCACAACAATTGCCTCTATTGTGAATTTTTTACCACTTGTTATTCTTTTGAGAATTAAGGCCGGCAGGTTAGGCTTCAGCCTTTTGTTTAATTCATTGGTTAAGATTCTCATTGCGTCCGGGGTTATGGGTATATTCCTTTGGTATGCTTATAACAGCTTTTTGAGAGACATTACAGGAAGATGGGCTGCTGCCGGAATTATTACGGTATTAATTGCGCTCAGCCTGATAATATACGCTGGAGTATCTTATCTTCTCAGATCAAACGAATTAAAAACAGTGATGGAAACCATCAGTCGCAAACCATAAAAAATTACCATAGCGCCATGCCGGCATATCCTACCACCCGGGAGTAATCGCCGCTGACATCCCCGGAAGTCTGATAGAGAATTAGATCTGCCTGCTTTGCCCCAAGTTTTTTCACTGCTATAAGCATTGATGTAGTGGGAATAACTCCGCACATGGTTATCTCGTTTTTTGCAACAGTATTGTATAGTCCCTCAGGGCTGAGTTTTTTAATCTCCTCAATGACAAGCATATCCATTTTTTTTGCCGTCTCATGGGATTCATAATGGGTCATGTCCGTGCTGGCGACAATTAGCGTCTCCCTTCCGCTTTGCATGATTGTTTCGGCTATTGCGTTTCCTATTTCTTCGCAGAACTTCAGAGACCTGCCGGCAAGGCAGACCGGGACAATCTTGAAGTTCTTGTTTTTGTAATATAAAAATGGCACCTGTACTTCAAGCGAGTGTTCTTTTTTATGCGCAGAGTGATCCTCCTTAAGAGTGGAGGAATTTTTCTTGAGCAATTTTGCAAACTCCGTATCAATATCAATTTCTCCGCCAGGGATTATCCATTTCCCCTCGCTGATGATTGCTGCTTCAGATCCTATCCCGGTATGGTTCGGCCCGAGAACAACTACGCAATCGGGGACAGAGACAGCAGAATAAACCCTCCCCGCTACCATCCCTGAATAAATGTATCCTGCATGGGGACTTACAATGCCCGCAGCCTTTTTTGCCTCTATTGGTTCACCTATGTATGATTTTAATTCTTTGTTTAATCTGTCTGGATCTCCTGGATAAAAATATCCTGCTACTGCCGGGTTTCTAATCATTCACTGCATTCCTTCAATTTGTTTTTTCTTGTTCCTCCACCATTGCCAGTGTCTCCTGTGGGTTCACGTCGTCACCCTCCCGGACATACAATTTTTTTACAATTCCATCAGTAGGTGTATGAACCTCATTCTCCATTTTCATGGCTTCAAGTATCATTATTGTATCTCCTGCGTTTACATGCTGGCCCTCTTTGACCTTTATTCTTCTTACTTTTCCTGGAATTGGGGTTGTTATATCTCCGGCATTTACTGCTTTCGGTCTGATTCCGGCGGTTGTAACAGGGGGAAGCAAATTCCCATCCAGAGACCTGACCTCCTCCATAAGCGATTCAACAAGCACCTCTTCAAGATGGTTGTTAACCTTTATGAAAAATGGACGCGGCCCTTCGCCCTTTGGTCCGACCCCTGCAACCTTAATGTGATATGTATCGCCGTGGAGTTTTATTATAAATTCCGAGGGCGAAATTTTCGGCTGAAGATGGACCTTCTCCAGTGGCTTCTCCAGTTCCTCAACCGGTTTTAGTTTTCCTTGCTCCCTTAACTCAAAAAATTCAAGGGCAATATTGGGAAAGAGTGCATATGAGAGGATATCTTCAACGTTTTTGGCTTTGCTTCTTAGTTCTTTTGTCAGTTTTTCCATTTCCGGTTCCAGCAAATCGGCAGCTCTGCATTTTATAATTTCTTTTTCCTTTATTATTTTTTTAAGAAGGCTTTGATTGACCTGTCCGGGTGGTTTGCCGTACAGTCCGCAGAGGTAGTTTTTGGATTCTGTTGTAATAACCTTGTATCTCTCTCCTGTAAGAACATTCAGTGTTGCCTGTGCCCCTACGATTTGACTGGTGGGGGTAACAAGAGGGGGATAACCGAAGTCCTTTCTGACCCTTGGAACCTCCGCAAGCACCTCTTTGATAAGATGCAGTGAATCCTGTTCTTTCAGCTGATTTGCGAGATTTGAGAGCATGCCGCCTGGAATCTGCCACACCAAAACGCTTGTGTCAATGCTTGTGAATTCTGATCTGAACCTGCTGTACTTTTTAACAACCGTACGGAAATAATCTGCTATCTCGCCCAGCAATTCAAGATTCAGATCTGGATTGTATTCCGTATCCTTAAGCGCTGCGACAATGCTTTCTGTCGGAGGGTGGGATGTCCCGGATGAAAGGGGTGAGATGGCGGTGTCAATCATATCAACCCCTGCCTCTATTGCTTTGAGGGCATTCATGCTTGCAAAGCCTCCCGTATCATGCGAGTGCAGATGAAGTGGAACCTTTATTTTTTCTTTTATGTTTTTTACCAATTTATATGTAACAAACGGAGTAAGAAGTCCAGCCATATCTTTTATACATATGGAGTCGCAGCCCAAATCCTCCATCTTTTCCGCAAGTTCAACAAAATAATTAATAGAGTGCACAGGGCTTACAGTATAAGAAATTGCCGTCTGCAGATGCGCCCCCATTTTTTTTGTAATATTTGCAGAGGTTTTAATATTTCTGATATCATTGAGAGCGTCAAAGATTCTTATTATGTCTATTCCATTTTCTATTGCCTTTTCAACGAATTTTTCAACTACATCGTCGGGGTAATGCTTGTAGCCCACGAGGTTCTGTCCTCTTAAAAGCATCTGAAGCTTTGTATTTGGAAGCGCTTTCCGGATCTGCTTCAGTCTTTCCCATGGATCCTCCCGCAGGTACCTCATGCAGGAATCAAATGTTGCGCCGCCCCAGACCTCAGCAGACCAGTACCCCACCCGGTCAATTTTCTCGCATATAGGAAGCATGTCTTCCGTCCGCATCCTTGTTGCAAGGAGCGACTGGTGTGCATCCCTGAAAACTGTTTCGGTAATCAATACCTTTTTCTTAATTTCTTTGTTTGTTTTTGCCATTTTCACAATCCTTCATAGGCGCCAACTGTAGTCCCAATTATGGCAGCAAGATCCTCCATGAGGAGATCCTGTTTGTAATTCAGGAGTCCCGGATGCGAATCAATAAAACTTATGTCAAAAATACCTTTTTCAAAATCCGGATACATTGCTATCTCCAGCAGGTAGGGCAGGGTGGTCTTTATGCCCCTGATAACAAACTCCCCCAGTGCCCGCTTCAGTCTTCTTACTGTTTCATCCCACGACCTTCCCCTGACTGTGAGTTTAGCAAGCAATGAATCATAGTATTCAGGAATAATGTAATCCTTGTACACGGTTCCGTCAATGCGGACGCCAATACCACCCGGCGAGTAGTATGCTGTGATCATGCCGGTATTGGGAAGAAAGCCGTTTTTGGGATTCTCAGCATTGATCCTGCATTCAATCGCGAAGCCGTGTATATGCACATCTTCCTGGTTTATTGAGAGTGGCATGCCGGATGCAATCTTAATCTGTTCCTGGACTATGTCAATGCCGGTAATTTCCTCTGTCACAGTATGCTCAACCTGGAGCCTTGTGTTTGCCTCCATGAAATAGAAATTCATATCCCTGTCCACAAGATACTCAATGGTGCAGGCATTTTCGTAACCGCACTCATTGAGAAGCATTTTTGAACATTCTCCTATTTTTTGTCTTGTTTTGTCGTTAAGCAGGAGCGATGGTGCAATCTCTATAATTTTCTGGTGCCTTCTTTGAATTGAGCAGTCTCTTTCAAATAGATGGACAATTTTCCCGTGGGAATCAGAAAGCATCTGAAATTCAATATGGTGCGGATTCTCCAAATATTTTTCAATGTAGACCGAGTCGTCGTCAAAAAAGTTTTTAGTTTCCATCCGGACAATGGGGAAGAATTTTTTTAATTCCTTTTCATTCCTTGCAACTCTCATTCCCCTGCCTCCGCCTCCCATGGGAGACTTAAAGATTACAGGATAGCCGATTTTTTCTGCTGCTATAATTGATTCCTCGGGGCTTTCAAGGTTCTTGCTCCCTGGCAGTACAGGTATGCCTAATTTTTCCGCAAGTGACTTTGCTTCCAGTTTGTTCCCGAGCCTTTTCATGCAGTCGCTGTCCGGTCCGATGAAGATAATGTTATGGAGTTTGCACTGTTTTGCAAATTCCGGATTTTCGGCGAGAAAGCCGTACCCGGGGTGAATGGCATCGGCATTTACCCGTTTGGCAACATCAATAATCCTGTATGGATTCATGTAGCCTTCTATTGGTCCGGGTCCAACAAGGTATGCCTCGTCTGCCTTTCTTACATAAAGAGCGGTAGAATCCTCTTCGGAATATATGGCAACGGAATTTATACCGAGTTCTTTGCATGCTCTTATTATTCTTGAAGCAATCTCGCTCCTGTTTGCTACCAAGACTTTTTTAATCATAGGTTTTTGAGTATAAGCAATTTTAAAAAATTGTCAAAGGGAAAATTTCCGCATTCTTTGATAACGCCATCCGGTGAAATTTTTTTTGTCTGGCATTTTCTTGAAAAAGTTTTTTGTAATTGTTAAAATGGTATAATTAACTTAGGAGGAAAATATGAAGACAGATATCCATCCCAATTACCCTTACGCCACTATCAAGTGTGCTTGCGGCGCGGTCTACGAAACGCGATCCACAAAAGGTAGTTACATGGTTGAAATTTGCTCAAACTGCCATCCGTTCTTTACGGGTAAACAGAAGCTTGTGGACACTGCAGGCCGCATTGAGAAGTTTATGAAAAAGTATAAAAAGTCAAAGTAATATGGTATGAAGGCTGTTCTTCTCAACTATACACCTGATCCTGAGAAGGCCGTGGCTGTAGCAGCAAAACTGTGTTATTCGTCCAGCGACATTGCGAAATTAAAAAGCAAGCTTGAGCCGCCTCAGGTTGAGAAATTATTGAGGAAAATCGTCAGAATGGGTCACCATTCTGTACTTGAGCATGCTAATTTTTCTTTTGGTGTTGAAGGGATCTCCAGAGCAGCGTCCCACCAGCTTGTCAGGCACAGGCTTGCTTCTTATTCCCAGCAGAGCCAGAGGTATGTTGTCTTTAAGGACAACGTGAATTTCATAACCCCGCCTTCGGTTTCAGGAAATCCCGGAGCAAAGAAGATATTTGAAAGATGTCTTGAATCGTCCTTTCGTACTTACAGAGAGTTAATGCAGATAGGAATCCCGGCGGAGGATGCGCGTTTTGTTTTGCCCAATGCGTCCGAGACAAGAATTATTGTTACTATGAATGCGAGGGAATTGCACCACTTCTTCAGACTCCGGGGATGCAGAAGAGCCCAATGGGAAATAAGATCTCTTGCTATGGAAATGCAGCGCCTTGTTAAACAGGTTGCGCCACTTCTTTTTGAGAGGGCTGGTCCGGGCTGCTTGACCGGCGGCTGCACCGAGGGTGAGTTTTACTGCGGAGACCTTGACGGGGTCAGGGAGGAGTTTGCCGAGTTATCTCGAAATTCATACGGTGCAAAGGTTTTATGAACGATCTTTTACGCCAGGCCGAGAAAATAATAAGCCGGTATGAGGATATAACACAAAAACTTGCCGATCCATTTATTATAGCAAATCCGCAGGAATATGCATCCCTTGCCAGGGAAAGGGCGTCTCTTGAGAATATAGTTCAGGTATACAGGGATTATAAAAGGATAAAAGCGGAGATAAGTGGAAATAATACATTGCTGAAGGATGAAGATAAAGAAATAAGGGATCTTGCAAAAAGCGAGATTGAGAAACTTGAAAAGCAAACAGAAGAATTAAATAAAAGGCTTAAAATTCTGTTGTTGCCCAATGACCCCCTGGACAAGAAGGGTGTTATTGTTGAGATCAGGGCCGGCGCAGGCGGAGATGAAGCGGCTTTATTTGCTGGTGCCCTATACCGGATGTACACAAGGTATGCGGAAAGGCACGGCTGGAAAACCGAGCTAATGGATAGCCACTCCACCGGAATCGGCGGCTTCAAAGAGGTTATTTTTTCCATTGAAGGCGAGGGCGCATACAGCAGATTTAAATATGAAAGCGGCGTTCACAGGGTTCAGCGGGTGCCAAAAACCGAGGCATCAGGCAGAATTCATACCTCTACATCCACAGTAGCTGTCCTTCCCGAGGCTCAAGAGGTTGATGTTCAGATAAGGGATGAAGATCTGAAAATAGACACCTTTCGCGCTGGTGGACGTGGCGGGCAGAATGTGAACAAGGTAGAGACTGCGGTGAGGATTACCCATATTTCCACCGGACTTGTTGTCGTATGCCAGGATGAGAGATCCCAGTATAAAAATAAAACCAAGGCACTGAAAGTTCTGCGGTCAAGGCTTTTAAAACAGGCAGAGGATCAGAAACATAACGAAATTTCGATGAAAAGGAAAAGTCAGGTAG
>DATBWZ010000005.1:0-23141 GCA_036514535.1 bacterium | reverse complement strand
GTTGAGGGAAATGCTGTCAACTGGTCTTAAGAGCCCCATCTTTTCCTGTGCTTCTTTTGCACTCATGGAGACCTTTGCCATGCCGATTGCTTCAAAGGTGTGGATTGTTGCTTTCATTAAATCCGGCTGGACAGGGCCGCTACCGAGTGCGCGGATTAAGACCTCCTTGCAGCCACCGCCGCCTGGGAGTAATCCAACCCCAACCTCAACAAGCCCCATGTAGAGTTCTGCATGAACTCTTACTCTGTGAGCATGCATTGCCACCTCTGCACCTCCACCCAGGGTCATGCCAAAGGGAGCGGATACAATGGGTTTTGAGGCGTATTTAATGCGCATGTTAGCATCCTGGAAATTCTTAACTATTTCCTCAAGTTGCTTCCATTCCTTTGCCTGGGCAGCCGCAAGAATCATGAAGATGTTCGCCCCAACGCTGAAGTTCTCCCCATTGTTTCCAATTACCATTGCCTCGTAATTTTTCTCCAGTTTGTCAATCCCCGCATTTATCATTGCTATTATATCGCCATCTATTGAGTTCATCTTGGAGAAGAACTCAAGGCAAATTACTCCATCGCCAATGTCAATCAGACGCGCACTGGAATTTTCATTTATGATTTTGTTCTGTTTCTTCAATATATCAATATTGGTTACATTTTCTCTTACAGGGACCTCTTTGTAGGATTTTGTATTGAAATCAAAGTAGTGTTTCCTTCCGTTTACATCTTTGTAAAATGTCCCTTCGGCCGTGGCGGCTACGAGTTTTGCTTTTTCAGAAACATTTATGCCTTCTTTCTCCATTCTTTCAATGGAAGATTTTACTCCTATTGCATCCCATGTTTCAAATGGCCCCAACGCCCAGTTGAATCCCCATTTCATTGCGTTATCAATGTTTACGATATCGTCGGCGATTTCAGGAATGCGGTTTATTGAATAGATAAAGGTGTCCCGCAGAACTTTCCAGATTAACTGGGATGCCCTGTCATCGGTGCCAAGAATGGTTTTTGCCTTCTCCGCCGGGTCGTCAATGTTTTTTACGGCTCCGAGGGAATCGTATTTATATTTCTTTGCCTCCCTGTATTCAAAGGTATTGTAATCAAGAACGAGCTTTGTTTTCTCTCCGCTTTCTTTTTTTTCTCTCTTATAGAATCCCTGGCCTGTTTTATTTCCCAGCTGGTTTTTCTTCACCATTTTTTTAATGAATTCAGGGACATTGAAGATCTCCCTTTTCTCATCGTTGGTTGCAGTTTCGTAAACATTACTTGCCACATGTACGAATGTATCAAGTCCGACCAAGTCAGCGGTTCCAAAGGCAGCGCTTCCGGGCCTTCCCATGGGCCTGCCAACTATTGCATCCACCTCGTCCACCTCGTATTTGTCGTCAAGCATCACCTTAATGGTATCCAGCATGGAGAATATTCCGATTCTGTTGGCTATAAAGTTTGGTGTATCTTTGCCGAAGACCACCCCCTTACCGAGTATGTTTTCTATAAAATCTGTCATGTACTTTACGGCTTCATTGCTGGTTTCATCGCCCTTGATAATTTCAACGAGCCTCATGTATCTCACGGGATTGAAGAAATGGGTAATAAGGAAATGCTTTCTGAAGCCAGGGCTTCTTCCCTCCGCCATATCACGCAGCCGTATGCCCGATGTGTTTGATGAGATAATGGCCTCTGGTTTTCTGATCCGGTCAACCATTTCAAATACCTTTTTCTTTATGTCAAGCCTTTCAACAACGACCTCAATGATCCAATCCACATCCTTAAGCCAGTCCATGTTGTCCTCCATATTCCCCGGGGTTATGAGCGATACATCTTTTGGCGAATATATGAGGGCTGGTTTTGACTTGAGAATGTTATCAATCCCTTTCAGGGCGAACCTGTTCCTAACTATTTTGTCGTTCAATGTGAGTCCTGCTTTCTTCTCTTCGTCCGCAAGTTCTTTCGGAACGATATCAAGAAGACAGGAAGGAATCCCTGCTCCTGCAAGGTGCGCCGCGATGCCAGAACCCATTATGCCTGCGCCGAGTATTGCGACTTTTTTTATTCTGAATCCCATATCTTCCTCCTTTATTATACTGTTTCAATAATTGTGGCTATACCCTGTCCGCCGCCGATGCACATCGCAGCCAATCCGAGGCTCAGTTTTCTTCGCCGCATTTCATGCAGCAGGGTTGTAATTATCCTTGTGCCAGAGATTCCCAGGGGATGCCCCAAGGCTATAGCTCCACCATTTACATTAACGATATCAGGGGTTAATCCCAGTTCCCAAATAGAGACAAGGGACTGAGAAGCAAATGCTTCATTGAACTCAACAAGTTTAATATCCTTTATGCTGATGCCTGCTTTTTTAAGCGCTTTCCGGCTTGCGGGTATTGGTCCAAGCCCCATAACCTCGGGCTCCAGCCCTGCAAGCCCCGTGGCAACTATTTTTGCAAGCGGCGTAATGCCAAGTTTTTTTGCCTTATCTGAAGACATCACAACCATAGCGGATGCACCGTCGCTTACCTGCGATGAATTTCCTGCGGTGTGATAGCCATTAGTTCTGAATGCCGGCTTGAGTTTCGCCAGCGCCTCCAGTGTCGTGTCAGCCCTGGGCCCATCGTCCTTATCTATTAGTTTCCACCCTTGGGGTATGCCTTTCTTTTCGTCGTAAATCCGAACCTCGCCGTTATCATTGACAATCAATTTGACAATCTCATCGTCAAACCTCCCCCCCTTCTGTGCGGACAGGGCTTTAATCTGGGAAGAGTAGCCGAATTTGTCCAGGGTTTCCCTGTCCAGTTCCGGATACTTTTTTTTGTACCGGTCAACGACATTCTCAGCTGTCTCGCCCATTGAAATGAATACATCGGGATAATTATTCCCATCCTCGGTAAAGCGCGGATTGGGACTGAATTTGTTTCCGCCCATAGGGATAAGGGACATGGTTTCTGTTCCTCCGACGATGAATACATCGCCGTCATCCGCCCATATAGCATGCGTTGCGGTATGGAGCGCAGTCATCGCAGAGCCGCAGAACCTGTTGAATGTTGTTGCCGGCACATCAACAGGCAGACCTGCAAGGATGGCAGAAAGCCTTGCCACATTCATTCCCTGTTCAGCCTCGGGAAATGCGCATCCGCACCTTATATCGTCGATTTCCTTGTAATCAAATTCAGGGAGTTTTTTTAGTGCCGAAGTAATAGTTTTTTCAAAGAGATCATCCGGCCTTGTCTTTGCAAAAATCCCCTTTTTAGCCCGGCCGATAGGGGTTCTTACCGCTGACACGATTACTGTATCCCTCTTTTCCATTGATTGCCTCCTTCCATTAATTTAATAAATGAATGAATATTCATTCATTATGATAATTCAACTGTTATGCGCTGTCAAGAGAATTAGCCAATAATTTATTTTTGATTTTGATTACAGGATACTTGAATTTTACCGCAGTTTTTGATAAAATTCACCTCATGAAGCTTTCCGGAAACAATGAAGGACTGGAAGAACTTAAGTTTATTAGGGAGAACAAACTGTTTTATCTCAAATACCTGTTAAAAGAAGCGCAGACAGGTACATACAGGACAACCGAGTTTAAAGGGCAGGATGGCAGGAAAAAGTTCAGATTAAAGTACTTTCCCGACAAGGATGAGTTTGTTGTTGAAAAAATTGATGAAAACCCCAGTAGTTGAAGCTCGGGATCTGGTAAAAAGATATGCGAACATCGTGGCTGTTTCAAATATTAGTTTCTTAGTTTACAGCCAGGAAGCATTTGGGTTTTTAGGCCCAAACGGAGCTGGTAAATCTTCCACAATGAACATGATAACCTGCTACTCGCCGGTTACATTTGGGATGCTCCGTGTATTTGGTATGGATGTCCGGGAAGAACCCAGAAAGATTAAGGCTATGATGGGTGTTGTTCCCCAGGAGACCAATTTGGACCCTGACCTTACAGTATATGAGAATTTGATGGTCTATGCCGGATACTTTAATATTCCTAAAAGTATGGCTTCTGAAAGGGCTGTTGAATTGCTGGAGTTTATTCAGTTAAAGGATAAAAAAGATGAGTATATACCAAACCTTTCGGGCGGGATGAAACGGAGGCTCCTGATTGCGAGGGCGTTGATAAATAAGCCTAAACTGCTTATTCTTGACGAACCGACAACCGGCCTTGATCCGCAGTCAAGGCACCTTGTATGGGAAAAACTTGAGTTGCTGAAAAAGAACAACGTTACTATGATTATAACCACTCATTATATGGAAGAGGCTCAGCGGTTGTGTGACAGGATAATGGTTATTGATCGCGGGAGTAAAATTGCCGAGGGTACGCCGGCGGGGTTGATACAGAGCGTGGTGAGCGAGGATGTTATTGAACTAAGAGATGAACCCGCAAGCGGTATTCTGGAAGAGATAAAGACTATGGGCGGCTATACAGAGAAGTGGGGCAACACCACATACATATTTTCAAGCAACGGGAAAGATCTTGTTAATAAATTGAGCAGTGCAGGGGCTGATTTTTATCTTCGGAAGGCGAACCTTGAGGATGTCTACCTGAAACTCACCGGCAGGGCGTTGAGGGAGGAAAATTGATCTCAGCATACGGTTGCCGGACAATTTTGCAAGGAATTGTTTAATATGCACGGCATAATTCCGCAGATATCCATACGGTGCCTGAAGGTATGGAAGCGTAATCTCAGGGTCTGGATGAAGCATTATAAGGCAAGCCTCATGGGCAACTTCGGCGAACCGCTTCTCTACCTGCTTGCATTCGGATACGGTTTTGGTGCTCTGGTAAAGAATGTGGAGGGTCTTCCCTATATCCAGTTTCTGGCTCCAGGCATGCTTGCCGCAACAGCCATGAACGGGGCTACATATGAGGCTACATTCGGCTCCTATACCAGGATGGTTCCGCAGAGGACATACGATGCAATTGTTGTAACGCCTCTGAATGTTGAGGAGGTTATAACAGGCGATATCCTATGGGCAGCAACGAAGGGGCTTATTAACAGTTTGGTGATGATGCTGGTAATGGTGATTTTGAACCTCGTTGTTTCCTGGAGCGGGATTCTCTCCATTTTTATTATTTTCTTTACCGGCCTTTTCTTTGCATCGCTCTCAATGATTGTGACATCGGTTGCCCTGTCGTATGAATTTTTCAGTTATTATTTTACATTGATAATTTCACCTCTTTTCCTGCTTTCGGGTGTGTTTTTCCCACTGGATTCCCTTCCTGAGATAATACAGAAAATAGCATGGTTCATGCCGCTTACATATTCTGTGGATGCTTGCAGAAAGCTGGTTTTGGGCACGGTTGAAGTTTCAGTATTGTATGATGCGCTTGCAATTATTTTTCTTTCTATTCCTGTTTTTATCTTAGCGGTAAATTTAGCAAAAAAAAGGCTAATCAGGTAAATGCGGCGGGCTGAAAGATTGACGGCGGTGTATGACAGATTGTTCAATGCCTTCGGAACGCAGCACTGGTGGCCTGGCGAAACTCCATTTGAGGTGATGGCAGGGGCAATCCTCACGCAGAGCACAAACTGGAAAAATGTTGAGAAGGCAATTTTGAACCTGAAGGGCGCAGGCGTATTTGATCCAGATACAATGCTTGCGGTCCCGTCCGCCAGGCTTGCGCTGTTAATCAAGTCTTCGGGATATTTTAATCAGAAAACGAAAAAATTAAAAAATTACTTGGAATTTTTTAAAGATAAATACAATGCGTCTGTTCAAAAAATGAAGATGGAAGCAACTGCCACATTGAGAGAGCAGTTGCTTGGAGTTAAAGGTATTGGAAAAGAGACTGCAGACAGCATTCTCCTTTATGCTCTTGAAAAGCCTGTTTTTGTGGTGGACGCATACACAAGCAGGGTGCTCAGCAGGCATAATATAATCAGCGAAGATGCAACCTATGACGAACTACAGGAATTATTTATGGATAACCTGCCGCATGATGTTAAGCTCTTTAACGAATTCCATGCGCTGTTTGTGAAGGTCGGGAAAGGTTTTTGTAAGAAAAACCCTGAATGCGATCGCTGCCCGTTAAAAGGAATATAAAAATTAGTTGATTTTTGTTGAAATGTAAAATCTATATGATATTATTTAAAAATATGGGCGATAATTTAAAAAATGTGAATGCTTATGAAATGGAAAGCTTTTACAACCAGATAGAACTCCCTGTCTACTCCAGCGGAGAGATTATTTCCGGCGTAGTGGTGGATGTTTCAAAAAATTTTGTTGCTGTTAATATCGGTTCCAAAACCGAAGGCTATATTGATATAAAGGAGTTTCAGAATAGCGAAGGCAAAATAGATGTAAAAGTAGGCGGACGGGTTGATGTCCTTGTTATCGGAAAGGATGAGGATGAGGGGTATATAAAACTTTCTAAAGCGGCAGCTGACAGAAAAAAGGCTATAAAAAAGATTGAGGAATGTTTTCAGAACCGTACCCCTGTTGATGGCAGGATTGTTTCAAAGACAAAGGGTGGATTTATTGTAGAACTGGGAGCCAGAGCATTTCTCCCCGCATCCCAGGTTGATATACGGTGGCATAATGATTTTGACTACTATATCGGAAAGGTATCAAAATTCTACATTACAGAATACAATCCTAAAAAGGAGAACATTGTTGTTTCAAGAAAAGCATATTTAGAAGAAGAGAGGGGAAAGCTGAAAACGGAAACCCTAAAAATTATTGATAAGGATAAAATATTTAACGGTGTAGTAAAAAATATAACAGATTATGGGGCCTTTGTTGATATTGGAGGGCTGGAGGGACTGTTGCATATTTCTGATATGACCTGGGGCAAAATCAAGCACCCGACAGACCTGCTTAGGACCGGAGACAAGATTAAGGTTGTGGTTCTGGATTTTAACAGGGATAAGGAAAAGATATCCCTCGGTATAAAACAGTTGACGCCCAACCCATGGAATTCCGTAAGAGAGAAATATCAGGCGGGAACTAAGATCAAGGGTACTGTAACAGGGGTGACAGATTTTGGTGCCTTTGTTGAGGTGGAGCCCGGGATTGAAGGCCTGGTAAAGGTGTCTGAAATGTTCTGGGGAAAGAAAGTCGGTAATCCATCGGCTGTGGTAAAACTTGGCGATCAGGTTGAGGTCCTTATACTTGAGGTTAACCCCGAGAAGCAGAGAATGTCCCTTGGATTGAAGCAGTTTCTGCATAATCCATTAGAGGAACTTGAAATTAAATATCCGAGAGGAACTAAAATAAATGGAAAAATTACAGGTATCACGGAATTTGGGCTTTTCGTTGAGATAGAAAACGGTTACGAGGGGCTTGTTCACGTCTCGGATATTTCATGGTTCAAGAATACATCGGATCTGAATAAAATGTTTAAGATTGGCGATATGATTGATGTCTCTGTTCTTAAGATTGACCATGATAAGGAAAAAATTTCCCTTGGGATCAAACAGCTATCTCAGGATCCATGGAAACAGGCAAAAAAATTGTACAAGACCGGCAATGAGATTCAGGCAAAGGTTGAATCGGTCATTGATGCGGGCGTAATAGTTGATCTTGAAATCGGCTTAAAAGGATTTATTCCCAATAAGGAACTGAATACCGGAGACAAAGATTCAAGGGATGTTTTTAGCCCGGGGCTTCAGATAGAGGCAAAGGTCATTGAATTTGATATTAAGAACGAAAATATAGTTTTAAGCATTCGTGCGCTTGATCGTGATAGAGAGAAAAAAGAATTTAAAAAATATATGAATACCACAGAGGGCGCAACAATGAAACTTGGCGATATTCTTCTTTATAGCCTTCCTGAGGGGAAAAAAACTGATTAACCAAATGGCGGGGTCATGAAACGGCGCAGGGCCCTCATCGGCATTATTATTGTCATTATAATAGGATTTTTTGTGTTGCGGACGGTTCAGCGGGAACCTGTAGGCAAAATGATTTCAAAGATTGCTTTCCAGAAGGGAAAGATAGGCATTGTGGAAATAAAGGGTATCATCATGGATTCAGAATATGCTATCCGGGATATCAATCAGTTCAAAGAGGATGACTCCATCCAAGCAATCGTTGTTAGAATAGATTCCCCCGGTGGGGCTGTAGGTCCGTCTCAGGAGGTCTATGAAGAACTTGCTAAATTATCAAACGAAAAGATTGTCGTGGCGTCTATGGGAAGCGTTGGCGCTTCCGGTGCTTATTATATTGCCTGCGGAGCGCAGAAGATAGTTGCCAATCCAGGGACTATAACAGGGAGCATAGGGGTCATAATGGAATATGTGGAAATAAAAGACCTCCTGAAATGGGCAAAGGTAGAACCGGTGGTAATAAAAAGCGGCGAATTCAAAGATGCTGGTTCACCATTCCGGGAAATGAAAGAATCAGAAAGACGCTACCTTCAGAGCCTTATAAATAATGTTCATTCGCAATTTATCCGCGCAGTTTCAGATGGGAGAAAACTGCCGCTTACAGAGGTAAAGGCTCTTGCTGATGGCAGAATTTTTTCAGGGGAAATTGCAAAAGAATTAGGCTTGGTTGATGAACTTGGCAATTTTCAGGACGCTATTGATCTTGCAGCTAATCTTGCAAATATTGAAGGCAAACCGGAGCTTATGTATCCTATGAGAAAAAAGTTCCGCGTATTTGAAAAGTTTGTTGATAACCTCAACAGGCTTTTGGTTGGGAGAGAGCAGGTTTTAAGAGGACTTACCCTGAATTATATTTTACACTATTAGGGGGGGAATATGCTTAAAAGTGATATTGTAAAAAGAATAGCGGAAAAATTTATGGACATACCATTTCTGGACATAAAAACATCGGTGGATGTTGTTTTTGATTCAATTACTGAATCAATGCTGAAGAGCGATCGAGTGGAAATAAGGGGATTTGGAACATTTGAGGGCCGTAAAAGGGGAAAGAGAAAAGCGCGGAATCCAAAGTCCGGGGCGTCCGTGGAGCTTTCAGAGAGGCTTCATCCATTCTTTAAGGCGAGCAAAGAAATGATTATGTTCTTAAATCAGGGAAATAAAAAATAAACCGGACATGAAAATAATCGTGATTTCAGACACCCATCTTGAATCTCCCGATGATAGGTTTTTGGAAATTTATGAAAAGAACCTCAAGGACTGCGATCTTCTGCTTCATGCCGGTGATATAACCGGTATAGAAATGCTAAGTTTTCTCAATGGGGAGAAGTTTGAATCTGTGGCTGGGAATATGGATGGTTCTGACATCAGAGCCTCTCTTCCGGGAAAATTAACAGTTAAAGCAAATGGAGCAAGTATAGGTCTTATCCATGGATGGGGTACGCCGTGGGGGATTGAGGATCGCCTGCTGAAGGAATTTCAGAATGTTGATTGCATTGTTTACGGACATACCCATGCTCCGAGAAATTCCAGTAAGAACGGGATATTGATGTTCAATCCGGGAACGCTCCTTGACAGGAGATTTAGCGATGTGAATACATTCGGAATTCTGCGGGTTGAAAAGGAATTAACCGGAGAGATTGTAAGAGTCTGAAGATGGAAAGACTCTGGGCACCATGGCGTATGAGATATATTGATTCTTCAAACGTGAAAGGGTGTTTTCTGTGCAAATACATAAAACAACGGAGTGACAGCAGAAATCTTATCCTGCACAGGGGGAAAGAGGCATTCATAATACTTAACAGGTTTCCTTACAACAGCGGACACCTTATGGTGGCACCCTATTCCCATATTTCATCTCTTGAAGCCCTTTCAGACGCAGAGAATATGGATTTGATGAAGCTTATAGTCTTTTCCATTAACTTGCTCAAAAAGGCATTTGCGCCTCAGGGATTCAATATAGGGCTAAATCTCGGAAGGGTTGCCGGTGCCGGGCTTGAAGATCATATTCATTTCCATGTAGTTCCCAGGTGGAGTGGAGACACGAACTTTATGCCGGTATCAGCGGGAACAAAGGTAGTTGCTCAGCAGCTTGAGGAGACGTACAAACGGTTAAAAAAGGAAATCAGATGAAGATTATAAAATGGATAATTTTAGTGGTTGTCGGTGTGGCTGTGATTCTATTGTTCGGGGCTAATATGGAGCAGTTGATGAAAACAACTAAATTTACATTCCCATTTGTGAAATATGAAACATACAATATGCCCATGTTTGTGTTTTTTGCCTTTTTTTTAATTACAGGATATGTTGCAGGATGGCTGCAGTTTGCAATTCGCAATTTTTTCCTCCGCAGGGAATTAAGTAACAAAGGGACAGAAATAGAAAAACTAAAAAGGGATAAAGAGATAACTGTTGCCGCTCAAACAAATGAAACAGTAGAGAAAGATGACGACATACGAAATTCTTGACACCAGAAATCTGCTGCTGATTCTGGAATTGAGGGCTGCATTATTTGCGTTTTTCTTAATCCCGGCGCTGTTCTTTGTTGTTTTGCTCCAGTCTATGAGAATCCTGCGGTTGCACCGCATCATGGATATTTTTCTTTATTCCACCCTTGTCCTCCTGATTATATCCACGTCCCTGCGATGGTATGAAACAGGGCGTCCGCCGTTCCAAACCCTGTACGAAAGTCTAATCTGGTTCAGCATGGTTACACTGTTATCTTATCTTGTTTCAATAATAATAACAGGGCGGGATTACATCTCCGGGCTTATTGTCCTTCCTCTTGCTGCCGGGGCCACAGGATACTCGCTCTTTTTCCTGGATCCGCTGCCAGCCAGCCTGCCGCCTGCGCTCAACAGCAGGTGGTTCTTCTGGCATGCTTTCGCTGCATTCTCCGCCTATGCAATCCTTGTGGTAAGTTTTGCCCATGAATTTATCAGAATATTAGCGAGGGACACTGCCCTAAGATACAGGATGAGGCTCTTTGCATACAAGAGTGTTCTCATTGCGTTTCCCCTGCTTACATTTGCAATTGTTTCAGGAGCAGCCTGGGCGGAACAGGCATGGGGACGGTATTGGAGCTGGGATCCTAAGGAGACATGGGCGCTTGCAACCTGGACCATATATGCTGCCTACCTCCACCATTCCCATAAGACAAAACTTTCCGGAACAGCAGCCTCTGTTATAGGAGTGCTGGGGTTTATTGCAATGGTAATGACATTTCTCGGGGTCAACTGGCTTGCTAAACTCCTCGGAGTTCCAAGTATTCATGCCTACACTGTATAGATTTTATAATATTCTTTCCTCTGCTGGGACTACAGTTATCAGTCTTCTGATTCTATGCGCATTTTATCTCGCGGGGACCATATTCCCCCAGGGAATTTCACTTGAGGAATATAAAATGGCAGGCGGCAGATTTATCTTTCTTGCGGAAAATCTGCGGCTGCTGAATATTTTCAACTCTCCCGCTTTTCTTTTTACCGCCGGACTTTTTTCTCTCAATCTAATACTGTGCAGTCTGAATCTGTCAGTTAAAAATGGGAACCCGAGGTTTTATTTAACCAAAATCTATCATATGCTTATTATAGGTGTTCTTGCGGCAATCTTTATATCAACCTTCACATGGAGGGAGACGGTGCTGGAGATAAAAGAGGGAGGATATGCGCAGGTTAAGTTGAACAATAAGGATATTAAAGTGTTTTTAAAGAAATTTATTGTTGAATACATTGAATCGCCATCCCTTACCTTTAAAAAAGGATTTACAGAAAGGGTAAAGGGCATTTTTGGAAATAGCAGCAATGCCCCTTTGCTGATACTGGACCAGGATTCGCTTCCTTTCTATAGGGAATTCAATGCAGAGGTTCAGGTTTCTGCAGGAACGGATGTAAAATCAAAAATAATTCAGGTCAATTCTCCGCTCAGGTTCTTCTCTTATACCATATATCTTTTTGGTTTTGACCAGGTTATGAATATCCTGATAAACGGCAAAAACTATCGTGTGAAACCGGACGAAGAATTCATTGTGCCGGGAGTTGACGGAATTTTCAAGAGTTCTGCGATAATTAACGGAAAGGTACTGAGAGTGGACAGCAGTGAGGATGAGATATCTCCAATGGTGGTATTGTCCAGAAAGGATGCAGGGGGTGGTTCCAACTGGGTAAAATTTTTGAAAGCAGGGAAAGGAACAGACAGTAAAGCTGACGGAATTAGTGTGGCCTTGAGTGACTATGAGCAATACGTAACATTATCGGTAAGGTATGATCCGGCAGTAGGTATTATGAAGTGGTTATCATTTGTATTAATGATTTTTATGTCTCTTAGTGTTATAATAAAAATAATTTGATTTAAAATTGTCCAAGGGGAAAAATGAAGATCTGCTATTTTTGCTCAAAGGGACTCCATATTGAAAGGTCGCCCGGGTTCAGGGACTTGTGCGTGCATTGTTCAAAAGAGATTCACATCTGCAGGAACTGCCGCTTTTTTGATGAAAATTATTATAACAAGTGTCGCGAACCAAAGGCCGAATGGGTTTCAGACAGGGAGAAAGCCAACTACTGCGAGTATTTTGAGTTCAAAGAATCATCGTTTTCTGCCAGACAGGCAGGATCAAACGAGGACGCAATGAAAAAATGGAATAAACTATTCAGCGGAGAGTAAAAACATGTTATTCATTTCCCTGGTAATTAAAAATCTGATAAGAAGGAAGATGCGGACACTTCTCACGATCGCTGGTATTTCTGTGGGCATAATGGCTGTCGTGTCGCTTGTAACAATCTCCAACGGATTTGAGAATGAGTGGATAGAAACAATAAAAGCCCGTGGAGCAGATGCAATTATTATGAGGAAGGGGACTGTTTATATAATGACCAGTTCAGTGGATGAAAAAATTAAGCAAAGCCTGCTCATGATGGAAAATATTGAGAGTGTAGCTGGCGTACTTGTAGATCTGATGGCGATTGAAGATAGTCCCGGAATAGTAGTCTACGGTTGGGAGCCGGATGAATTTCTTTTCCAGCATATAAAGATAGTAAATGGCAAGTGGGGCAATCAAGGAAGATTTCCCAAAGACAATAAAATGAAAGAACTTATAATAGGAACGATAACCTCGGAGAATTTTAAAAAGAAAACAGGGGATAAGATTAATATTGAAACGGATGTGTTCAATGTGGTTGGAATTTATGAAAGCGAGAGCATCTTTGAGAACGGAAGCCTTATTATGCCAATAAAACTGATGCAGGAACTGATGGGAAGGGAAGGCAAGGTTACTTTTTTCAACCTCCGGCTTAAGGATAAGAATAAGTATCCTGAGGTAAAAAAGGCAATTGAGGGGAAATTCCCCGAACTTAGAATAACGGCTTCGGATGAGGCGATAAAACAGCATAATGGAATCAATATAGCGAAGGGAATGGCATGGGCAACCTCTATTATTGCCCTTATTGTGGGAATGGTTGGCACCCTTAATACCATGAGCATGTCGGTCTTTGAAAGGACCAGGGAATTTGGCTTATTAAGGGCTGTTGGATGGCGCAAAAGAAGGATTACCCGTATGATTCTGATGGAATCAGTAATAATGTCTGTTGCCGGCTGGTTTATCGGTTCTGTAACAGGAAAGATTTTGCTCATGTTGCTGAGCCATTATTCATTGACTAAAACATTCGTGAGAGGCGATATTCCTCTTTATATTGTAGGAGAGGCTTTTGTAGTTGCGATGATTCTCGGGATTCTTGGCGGAATTTATCCGGCAATAAGGGGCTCAAATCTTTCTCCAATGGAGGCTCTGAGATATGAGTGAAGATGTTCTCAGGATTAAACACCTTGTAAAGCATTATGATGGTGGAAAAATTCAGGCCCTGAAGGGGGTAAGCCTGTCTATAAAAGATGGGGAATTTGTCTCGGTTATGGGACCCAGCGGAAGTGGTAAATCCACCCTTCTGCATCTTGTCGGAGGGCTTGATATTCCTACATCCGGAGAAATACACATAAATGGAACAACAATTACAAACAATAAAAATCTTGATGAATACCGGTCCAAAACCGTAGGATTTATATTCCAGTCTTTTCACCTTATAAATACTTTAACCGCGCTTGAGAATGTGCAGTTGCCCATGTTTGAGAGAATATCCGACCCGCATGAAAGGCGTGAGCGCGCCGAGATCCTTCTTGAACTTGTTGGACTGGAGGCACGGGAAAGGCATTATCCAGCGCATCTTTCCGGAGGTGAAAGGCAGCGGGTTGCCATTGCGAGGAGCCTGGCGAATGATCCCCAAATCCTGCTTGCCGATGAACCTACGGGCAATCTGGATTCAAAAACCGCAGCGCAGATCATCAATCTAATACAGGAAATTAACCATAAGAAGGGGCTTGTCGTAATTCTTGTTACCCATGATGAAAATGTGGCAAGTCACGCTACAAGAAAGATAACTATTTTTGACGGGATGATTATATGAATTTTATTGACATAACAATTATTCTAAATTAAAATAAATTAAATTAGGAGTTTTCAAGTTGAGAATGTTATTTTTGATAATTGTTTCCTTTTTGCTGATTTCTTGTTCCAGAAATTCAGTGGACGTGCAGTCTAAAGTAGAAGACGGCCCAGTTAATCTGACAGAGGCAAAAAATGATATAAAGGAAAATAAAGATGATGCGGAAATAAACGCAGTTCTTGCAGAGGAGGGGCCTGTGAAATCCGAGAGTCTTACCGGGTCACCTCAATTTGACATTCCTATAATAATCAACGAAAAAGTCAATTATTTCATAAATTATTTTCAGACAGTCAGAACAGATATTTTCAGAAAATGGCTCAGCAGGTCGGAAAAGTACATTCCGATGATGAAAAAGATACTGAAGGAGAAGCGTCTGCCTGAAGACATGGTCTACCTTGCGCTTATTGAGAGCGGCTTCAGCACCCATGCCTATTCCAGGGCAAGGGCAAGCGGTCCATGGCAGTTTATAAAATCAACCGGAAAGAGATATGGACTTAGAGTTAACGAATGGGTGGACGAGAGACGGGATCCGGAGAAGTCAACGATTGCTGCAGCCGAATACCTCCAGGATCTTTATGATATGTTTGGACACTGGTATCTTGCGGCAGCAGCCTACAATGCAGGCGAGGGAAAAGTTCTCAGGGCTATGCAGCGGTCTGGCAGCAACGATTACTGGGAAATGATAAACACAAGATATCTGAAAAGGGAGACAAGGGATTATGTGCCCAAAATGATTGCCGCGGCGCTTATTGCAAAAGAGCCGGAGAAATACGGATTTGTTGATATTGATTACAGCGAAAACATAAATTACGAAAAAATTACACTCGCAGGTACCTATGACCTGAGGGTAATTTCAGATGTTTGCAATATTCCCTATGGCGTTATGAAAGAACTGAATCCTGAACTTAAAACAAATTTCACTCCGCCTTACGAAATGAAGTATTTACTGAAGGTTCCACCGGAGAACAAAGATTTATGCCAGACAGCGGTGATACAGATTCCAGCCAGCGAGCGTTATACATTCAGTGTCCATAAAATCAGAAGGGGAGATACGCTCTCCACGCTTGCTGTTAAATATGGATCCACGGTTGCATTGATAAAGGATGCTAATGGAATTAAAAATAGCCGCGGGCTGAGAATCGGAAAGAACATTGTTATCCCTGTAGTCGGACGAATAAAAAAAACTAAATCTCTTGAAATGGATAAGGACGGTATAACGAGAGTAACTTACATTGTCAAAAAAAACGATACACTGTGGGAGATTGCGCGCGAGCACAATGTTCTGATTCATGATTTAAAGCGATGGAACAATCTTGACGGCAACCCCATAAAGCCGGGGGACAGGCTTATTATCGTGCTTAAAAATAGATGAAAAAAACTAAAGGAGAAGTTTATGACACTTAGAGAAAGAGTAGACGAAGTTCTCCAGAAGATAAGACCCATGCTCCAAATGGAGGGTGGGGATGTTGAATTGGTTGATGTTGATGATAGCGGTGTGGTAAAAGTTCAACTTAAAGGCGCCTGTGCTGGCTGCGATGCTGCTTACATGACCCTGCAGATTGGCATTGAAGAGAGATTAAGGGAGGAAATCCCCGAGATAAAGCGAGTTGAAGCTGTAATGGGCGTTTGAGTTATTTCGCTTAGAGAACTATGCTGTAAAGTTGAAAAAATCTTTTTAGTAACAGAATAATTTCCGAATTTACCGTTCATTTAATTCTAAAATTATGTTAAGATTGTATCCATGAAAAAACGGATACAGTGCGGCTATGTCCAGGTTTATACAGGCGATGGCAAGGGCAAAACCACTGCGGCATTGGGGCTTGCAATGCGTGCTGTTGGTCATGGATTCAGGGTTTATATGGTGCAATTTATGAAGGGGCAGATCTTTTACGGCGAACTGGCGGCAGCAGGGAAACTCTACCCTAATTTTGTGATAAAGCAGGCAGGAAGGCCTGATTTTGTAAACCCTGAAAAACCGGAAAAAATAGACATAAAAATGGCAAAAAATGCACTCAAACATTCAGAAAAGGTAGTCAGCAGCGGCAAATATGATATTGTTATCCTTGATGAAATTAATGTAGCTGTGAAGTTCAATCTGCTGAATGTTAACGATGTTTTAAAATTGATAAAAATAAAACCGTCCCATGTTGAACTGATTCTCACTGGCCGTTATGCAGATCCAAAGATATTAAAGGCTGCAGACCTTGTCACAGAGATGAGGCTTTTGAAGCATTATTATAATAAGGGGATTATGGCCCGGGAAGGGATAGAGAGATAATAAGGAGGTAGGGTATGGAATATAAAAATATTATTCTATCAAAAAAAGAAGGAATTGCTGTGCTTACCATTAACCGTCCAAAGTCGCTAAATGCTCTTAATTCCAGTGTTTTGAAGGAGATTGAGTGCGGGCTGTTTGAAATCCATAACGAAAGGGCCTATAAAGTTCTGATAATTACTGGTGCGGGTGATCGCTCATTTGTGGCTGGCGCGGATATAGGCGAAATGAAGGATAAATTGCCCCTTGAGGCCATTGAGTTTGCAGATCTTGGCCACCGTGTGCTGAATTTTATGGAGAACATGGAAATTCCGGTAATAGCAGCAGTGAATGGATATGCTCTCGGCGGCGGCTGTGAACTGGTGCTTGCGTGCGATATTGTGATTGCTTCGGAGAATGCCAAATTTGGACAGCCAGAGGTAAATCTTGGCGTTATTCCTGGCTTTGGCGGAACCCAACGGCTACCCAGGCTTGTTGGCAGAAACAGGGCTAAGGAACTGATATTCACCGGTGATATTATAACCGCTGCGGAGGCGCATGATATGGGGATAGTTAATAAGGTCGTGGCGCAGACGAAACTCCTTGATGAAGCAAATGCCATGGCGCTTAAGATAATTACAAAGGGGAGGATTGCTATTCAATTTGCTAAACAGTGTATAAACAAGGGGCTTGAGGAAAATCTTGATCAGGCTCTGATACTTGAGAAGGCTATTTTTGCCAACTTATTTGCCACTACGGATCAGAAAGAAGGAATGGCGGCATTCCTGGAAAAAAGGCCGGCAAAATTCCAGGGGAAATAATGACATTGATATGCTTTCATGTTGTTCCGCTGGTCTGCCTCCGTTGCAGGTGACAGGGATAAGTATAAAAATTTAAGGAGGTTTTTTCATGGATTTTAAACTTAGTGATGAGCATAGGATGATTCAGGAAATGGTCGGCAATTTCGCTAACAAAGAAGTAGCTCCAATTGCCGAACGGCTTGATGCGGAAGAACTGTTTCCGTCGGATAATGTGAAGAAGATGGCTGAGATGGGGCTTCTTGGTATGTGTATTCCGGCTGAATACGGTGGCGCTGGTTTTGATGTTATTTCTTATGTTATTGCTATGGAGGAGATATCAAGGGTCTGCGCAAGCACAGGGGTAATCATGTCTGTTAACAACTCCCTTGTCTGTGATCCAATTTATAAATTCGGTACCGAGGAACAAAAACAGGAGTATCTGGTTCCGCTTGCAAAAGGGGAAAGGCTTGGTTGTTTCTGTCTTTCGGAGCCTGGCACCGGCAGCGATGCTGCGGCACAGAAAACAACATGCAGGAAGAGCGGAGATGAATGGATACTGAACGGGACGAAAAATTTTATAACAAATGGACCCCAGGCCCATATAGCAATAATATTTGCAATCGCAGACAGGTCTAAGGGCTATAAGGGCATCAATACCTTTATAGTGGAAAGGGATACCCCCGGATATTCAATAGGGAAGGTTGAACAGAAGTTAGGTATTCGCGGTTCAGGAACATCACAGATTATCCTTGAGGATTGCAGGGTTTCAGAGGCGAACTTGCTTGGTGGCGAATGCGGGGGGTTCAAGGTTGCAATGACAGCGCTTGATAGCGGGAGAATCGGTATTGCTGCCCAGGCGCTCGGAATCGCAAGGGGTGCCTACGAGGAAGCTCTCTCCTACGCAAGGCAGAGGGAGGCTTTTGGTCAGCAAATAGCAGAGTTTCAGGGCATCCAGTGGATGCTTGCGGATATGGCGGTGAGGATTGATGCCGCAAAATTGCTGGTGTGGCGGGCAGCAATGCTCAAACAGGCAGGACAGCGATTCACAAAAGAGGCTGCCATGGCAAAGCTTTTCGCTTCTGAGACAGCAATGTGGGTGGTAACAAAGGCTGTTCAGGTCCATGGTGGGTATGGGTTTATAAAAGACTACCGTGTGGAAAGATTTTTCAGAGACGCAAAGATCACGGAAATTTATGAAGGAACGAGCGAAATACAGCGAAATATCATTGCAAGAGAGATTTTAAAATAGAGGAGCGTTAGATTAGGAATGCGATAATTGCCGCTATAATTAATACGCTGCCTGCAAATTCGGCAAATATCCGCGCTGTTGAAAGAATAATGTCCCATTCTTCGCTTCGTGTGTAAGCGCTGTATACCGCGGAGAAGCAGAGTATGATTATCAATAAAAATACTATATTCATTCATTCTCCCGCAGAAGATCGTATGAACTAAGAAGCACCAGCATATTTAGCAAAGAAGCCACGATGCAGTAGCATGTTCCGATCTCCATGTAAAGCGTATTGCTCAGATCAATGCCGATGTTCATGTGGTCAATGACAATGCCCATTGCGAAAAATCCTACAGATGTTATAAAGGGATAGATTATGAAGATTAGCCGTAATACGCTTAAAATAGCGTAAGTTATGGCACCGGAGGCATCAATATTTGTTCCAAGCATGGAACGGAACCAGTTCAAGAACCCGGTATTGGATGGATCGGCGGATTGCAGCAGTAGCACGCCAAGAAAAAAAGGCAGGGCTGTAAATGTTAAAACCCATATCCCCTTGAAGAATTTCTTTTTCGCAAAGAACACCGCGCCCGGAAAGACAAAACCTAATAGCATATACAAAACCTTGTTCATAATTTGATTATATATTAACAACCAGTTCTTTAATGTCAAATGAATCAAGGGTTTTTCTTTGAAGTTTTATAGAGAGTATAATATATTATGTAATATGGCTCAGATTAATAGAAGATCTTTACCGGATCTTTAAGAGGATAGCAAATCAGCAAGCAGGATTTCAGACCACAAATGATGAAGGAATATATAAGTGAAATACTCCATGAAGCAGTTCAACTCCTGGGGAAGGACGCAGGTGTCCCTGCGGAGAACCTGCCATCCGCTGTGATAGGTTTGCCGAAGGCGCCGGAGCATGGAGACTATACATCATCTGTTTCTTTTTCGCTTACAAAGATTTTTAAAAAAAATCCGGTTGAAATAGGCCGTGCATTAAAGGAGAAAATAACCGATTCCAGGGGAATGCTGGAAAAAATAGATGCGACTTCCGGGCATCTTAATTTTTTTTTGACACAAGCGGTTTACATGAAGGCGCTCAGGGAAATTGATGCAAATGCCAGGAATTTTCTTAAACAGGATATCGGCAAGGGACAAAAAATTTTATTGGAATTTGTCAGCGCAAATCCGACAGGCCCGTTGCATGTTGGTCATGGCAGGGGCGCTATATTAGGCGATACTATTACCAGGGTGCTTTTGTTTTGCGGGTATAATGTGACAAAGGAATATTATGTAAATGATGCAGGTTCCCAGGTCATGTCATTTGCTAAATCAGTTGCGCAGAGTTATTTCAGGTTATACGGTATTGATAAGGAAGGTGGGGAGTATAAGGGTGAGTATGTGGATTCCCTGTCAAAAGAAATACGGGATGACTCCGGAGATAAATACGTCAATAAGCCGTATGAAATGGTTGTCAATGAGTTTTGCCGGATAGCAGTTGGCATGATGCTGGTTCACATAAGAAACGACCTTAAGGCTCTGGGGATTGAAATGGATTCATGGAGCAGCGAAAAAGACCTTTATAAAACCGGAAGAGTTGACAGAGTAATAGAGGAATTAAAGAATAAAAGCGATACCTACACAGAAGAAGACGCTCTCTGGTTTTCTTCAAGCAGGTACGGCGATGATAAAAATCGCGTCCTCATAAGGGCCGGCGGCGAAAAGACCTATTTTGCTTCGGATATAGCCTATCATATTGGAAAGTTTGACAGAGGCTATGTCCAGCTAATAAATATATGGGGAGCGGATCACCATGGGTATCTGCCGAGGATCAAGGCAGCGATAATGGCACTGAACAGGAACCCTGATGCATTGAAGGTGATATTTGTGCAGATGGTCAGCCTTTCCAGGGATGGTATTCCGGTTCAGATGTCAAAGAGATCCGGCGAATTTGTGACTATCCGGGAACTTGTTGATGAGGTTAAATCTGACGCCACGAGGTTTTTCTTTCTTATGAGGGATGCAGGCGCAAGTCTTAATTTTGATATTGAATTGGCAAAAAAACAGAGTGTGGAAAATCCTGTATATTACATCCAGTATGCTCACGCAAGAATCTGCAGTGTTTTCAGAGAAACGGCATCAGCAGGCATAACGCTCCCTGATGCGGCGGGGACGAAACTTGAGCTTCTGAAATTGCCCGATGAGAAGCTTATAATCTGGAGCATTTTACATTTTCGGGACGAAATAGAAAGAGCAGCCTCTACTTTGGAAGTTCATAATATTTCATATTATCTTCTTGCACTCGCAAATTATTTCCACAGCTATTATAATAAATGTAGAATTATAAACGAGGACAGGCATCTTACAGATGCAAGGCTGGTTCTC
Organism: bacterium; assembly: GCA_036514535.1. Taxonomy (GTDB): domain Bacteria; phylum JAMCPX01; class JAMCPX01; order DATBWZ01; family DATBWZ01; genus DATBWZ01. The sequence goes on along the minus strand of DATBWZ010000005.1, from coordinate 2,170 downwards.
GTGAAATGTGTGAAGGAGATATTAAGAGAGGGGCTTGCGTTGCTTGGAATATCAGCCCCAGAAAGGATGTAGAAGGAGGACAACATGAGGAATATTAAAAACATTAGGGATAAGTTTGAATTCAGCCTGGATGCTAGGCAGATATCTGTGTTGTTTTTCCTGAGTGTGTTAGTCATGGGGCTTATATTTACAATCGGAGTTATGTATGGGAAGGGACTGAAAAAAGTGGAAATGCCTGATATTGCGGATGTCCAGAAAAGCGGCACCGCAGAGGTAAATGATGTGCTAAGGAAAACACAGGAAGGTGCTCAGGTGCCGCAGGGCGGAGCAAAGCAGGAAAAGGAATATACATTCTATGAAACGCTCCAGAAAGGAGTCCCTCCGCCAGGGATACAACCATCGGAGGAAACACAGAAACAACCTTCTGTTGTTATAGATGGTCAGGAAAAACAACAGAAACCGGAGATTAAGGAAGATTCTGGCCCGAAGGAATTAAGCGGGATAGAAAAGGTGCAGGAAAAGAAAGAAGCGGTAAAGCCCAAGTCCACAGGAATCTATGTAGTTCAGGTTGTGGCATACAATGACAGGGAAAAAAGCAGAGCAATGGTTAAAAAATTAAAATCAAAAGGCTATAAAGCATTCGTTGAGGAGGGAACAATAAAGGGAAAGAGGATTTTCAGGGTGAAAGTAGGTTACTTTGATGCACGGGAAGAAGCTGAAAAAGCAGCAGCTAATATAAATAAAAATGAAGGATTATCCACCCTTGTAACACGATAAAGTGTAGGAGGTTTAAATTGTCATACAGGACCCATTACTGCGGTGAGGTAGGTGTCGCGGATGTTGGAAGTAAGGTCAGTGTTTCCGGCTGGGTGCACAGGCGGAGAGATCACGGCGGTCTTATCTTTATTGACCTCCGGGATCGCGCCGGGATTGTTCAGGTTGTTTTTACGCCAGAGGGGACATCTGAATCTTACAATTCTGCAAAAGAGTTAAGAAACGAATATGTGGTAAAGATCACAGGCAATGTCAGAATAAGGCCCGACGGTACCCAAAATCAGGCACTTAAAACGGGCGCTGTTGAAATAATTGCAGAAGATGTTGAGATTCTTAATTCTGCCAGCCCGCTTCCGTTCCTGATAGAAGATGATACAACAGCAGATGAATTAACAAGATTAAAGTACCGTTACCTTGATCTGAGAAGACCAAAATTGCAGGAGAATTTTTTTATCCGCCACCGGATTGTCCGGATTGTCAGGAATTATTTGGCGGAAAATGGGTTTATAGAAGTGGAAACCCCATTTCTCACAAAAAGCACTCCTGAGGGCGCGAGGGATTTTCTTGTGCCGAGCAGGATGAATCCGGGGGCATTTTATGCTCTGCCTCAATCTCCGCAATTGTTCAAACAAATACTTATGGTAGCCGGTTTTGACAGGTACTTTCAGATAGCAAGGTGCTTCAGGGATGAAGATCTGCGTGCAGACAGACAGCCGGAGTTCACTCAGGTTGACCTGGAAATGTCCTTTATTGATGAGGAGGATATTTTTCAGATCATTGAAGGAATTTTAATCCGGATTTTTAAAGAAATAAAAGGAATAGATGTAAAGGCCCCATTTCCAAGAATGAGTTACGATGAGGTAATGTTGAAGTATGGCGTGGACAAGCCTGACACGCGCTTCGGGATGGAAATGCGGGATATTACCTCTGTTTTTCGCAGCACCGGTTTCAAGGTTTTTAAAAAGGTTATTGATTCTTTCGGAATTATTAAAGGTTTTCGGTGTGAAGGCAAGGCAGGTATGACGCGCAGGGAAATTGATTCCTTATCAGAACTCGTTAAATCCTTTGGCGCCGCTGGTCTTGTCTGGATGAAACTCCATGATTCTAAAGCGGATTCGCCAATTGAAAAATTTCTCAGTGCAGAAGAATTGTCGGGTCTTAGGGATATCTTTGAAGGGAAGACCGGCGATATCCTTTTTATTGTTGCAGGCGAGCCAAAAACAGTAAATGATTCTCTCTCCCGCTTAAGATTGCACCTGGGAAGGGAATTTAAGTTGATTGATGATAATATGTTTAATTTCCTCTGGGTTCTCGGTTTTCCGCTCTTTGAATACAGCGATGAAGAAAAGAAGGTAAACGCTGTGCATCATCCATTTACCTCACCAAGGAAGGAGGA
>DATBWZ010000004.1:0-5461 GCA_036514535.1 bacterium | reverse complement strand
CAGCAAGTTTGATCACCGCAGGCCTGCCAAAGTCAATAAGGGCATCCATGGCCGCACGGATTGTCCTTCCGGAATAAATTACATCATCAACAAGCAGAATTATCCTGTTATCAATGGAAAACTGAATATCCGTTTTTTTGAGTGTCGGCAGGTATCCGAGACGGGAGAGATCATCCCTGTAAAGGGTTATATCAAGAAACCCCATATCCACTTGCAGATCATCAAATTCCTTAAGATACTGTTTTAATCTCTCCGCAAGGAAAACTCCTCCGCTCCTGATGCCGATAAGCGATACTTTTTTTAGATCCTGGACATCCTCAACAAACTCGTGATACATACGCATTATTATCCTTTTCATCTCAGAGGCATTTAAGATTTCATTCATAATATTCTCCTCAATTTAAAAAAAAGCCTTCTCCCGGCATAAGAGAAGGCTTAGAAGTTTTCCTTCTGCATTGCATTCATTTGAAATCCTTCTCCACATAGGGTGCAAACTCCAGTTCTGTATAATAACCAAACAGGAATCCCACAATAACACTATAGTTCGCGTAGATTCTTACCGTTTTATCCTCCATTTCAACCACTACATTTTCTTCAGGAACCGGCAGATTAAGCTCTTTAACCTTCCGAAGCACATTGCCCTTGATATATTCCACTGGCATATTCCTGCCAGTATTTGCCTCCGCAGCGAACATATTCCTTACCCTGTAATAATCAATGTAATGCGGGACAAACTTAAACCCGAAATATCCTGCTGCTAAAACAACCGAAAGGAGTATCAGATTTTTTACTCTTGCATTTCCGGTTATGCCCAAGCGGGGAAACATTTACAATAATATATAAAACCTGTGAAAAATGTCAAGAGGAAAAAACTTATTTCAGTTTATCAACTGTCTCTCTGATTCGCTCCAGCCCTTTCGTGATATTCTCCATTGAGGTCGCATAGGAAAGCCTCATATACCTGTCATCGCCGAAGGGCGCACCAGGCACTACCGCAACCTTTGCCACATCAAGCAGAAATTCCGCCAACTCCATGGAATTTCCTATTTGCTTTCCGTTATATGATTTGCCGAAAAGCCTTGAGATCTTTGGGAAAACATAGAAGGATCCCGGCGGCATGGAACAGGATATACCCTTTATTGAATTGAGGGTTTTTACTATGTATTTTCTGCGTTCATCAAATTTTATGCGCATTTTCTCCACGAAATCCTGCGGGCCAATGAATGCCTCTGTTGCCGCTTTGAGGGATATTGAAGCGGGATTTGATGTGGACTGACTCTGGATATTCGCCATTGCCTTAACGACCTTTGCATCTCCAGCCGTATAACCTATACGCCAGCCGGTCATTGCGTATGCTTTGGATACTCCGTTTACAAGCAACGTCCTCTTTTTAACTTCTTCTCCAAACGATGGAATGGATCTGTATTTTAACCCATCATAGACAAGTTTATCGTATATCTCATCGGAAATAATCCAGATATCGGCATTCAACGCTATTTCAAGAATCGGCTTGAGTTCGTCTTCGGTGTAAGTGGCGCCTGTGGGATTTGAAGGGCTGTTGAGAATTAAAGCCCTTGTTCTCTTTTTAATCGCTTTCTTAAGTTGTTCCGGGATTATTTTAAACCCTGAGCTTTCCTTTGTTTTTATAAACTTAGGTTTTGCGTCAGCAAGCATCACAATGTCCGGATAGGATACCCAGTACGGAGAAGGGATTAATATCTCGTCTCCCTTTTCAAATAATGCCTGGGCTATATTATAAAGTGAATGCTTTCCCCCGCAGGAAACGATTATTTCTTCAGGTTTGTATTCCACACCATAATCCGTATTAATCCTTGTAATAACAGCCTTCTTTAAATCAGGCGTTCCATCCACCGGACAATACTTTGTAAAACCGTCCCTTATGGCTTTAATAGCGAACTCTTTTATATTGTCCGGCGTATCAAAATCCGGTTCGCCAGCCCCAAAACCCACAACATCCACACCCTGCGCTTTCAGCGCCTTTGCCTTTGCGTCAACTGCAAGCGTGGGAGATGGTTTAATGTTTGCCGCCCTTTTAGATAATCCTTTTGGCATTTTAATCCTCCTCTATTTAATTTTATCCCTGAATTTTCTTTTTAAGCTTGCGGGCGACAATTTCCGGAACCATTCCGGCAGGATCTCCGCCCAATTTTGCTATCTCCTTTATCAACGAAGAGCTGAAATAGGACAGATACTCCTCGGTCATCATAAAGACTGTTTCTATCTCGCCATCAAGTTTTTTGTTTGCAAGCGCCATCTGCAGTTCATATTCAAAATCAGCAACAGTACGTAGTCCCCGGAGAATCACCTTGGCATTTACCTTCCGGGCATAATTTACAAGCAGGCCATTGAATACTTTCACTGTAACATTCTTTTTACCGGGAAATATCTCCTTTATAATTTCAACACGCTCTTTTGCAGTAAAAAGAGGATCCTTAACGCTATCCTCTGCCACAGCGATAATTATTTTTTCAAAAACATTCAATCCCCTCTCAATAATATTGATATGCCCGTATGTCGGAGGATCAAATGTGCCCGGATAGATTGCCACTCTGTTAGATATCATACTGTCCCCTTGCAAACAAAGACACTAATGTATCGCCGTACCTGCGCGAGAATACTTTAACAATGTTCCCGTACGCTGGTTCCGGCATCTCGTTCTTGGAATGCTCCAATACAAAAACTCCTTCTTTTTCTAAGATATCTCCTGAGGCTACCTGCGATAAAACCTTATTCACAAATCCCTTCCCGTATGGCGGATCAGCGAATATCAGTCCAAATTTTTTCCCTTCATTCAATATGGTTTCAATCTCCTTTAAAACATCTCCATGCCGCACTTTAGTATATTTCAACAGCCTTAGTTCTGCCAGATTTTTCTTTATCAAATTGCACATAATTTTGTTCTGTTCAACAAATTCCGCGCGGACCGCACCCCTGCTTATAGCATCAATTCCCAGCGCACCACTGCCCGCAAACAGGTCAAGCACATCCTTGTTTTCTATTCTTTCACTGCCAAGTATGTTAAAAATCGCCTGCCGGACTCTCTCGGTAGTAGGTCTGAGGATTCTGTGTTTCAGTGTTTTAAGCCTGCGTCCACGCGCTATACCACCAGAAACACGCATTATTTATTAGATATCACATGGTTGAAATAAGGTCAAGAAAAACTGTTATTCTTAAAAACTTTTGCAAAAACAAATAAAAACAATAAACTATAAAAAATGGAGGCTAAGTGATCTTAAAACCCGGCAGGGTTATACCTGTATTAGTATTCCTTATTAGTTTTGCATTTTATTTCTTCCTCCAGCGGATGCACCCATTAACCGGAGATGAGTTTAATCTCCTTGCAGGAGCAGATAGGATTTTGAACGGTCAGGTCCCCTACAGGGATTTTTTTCAGTTCATAACTCCAGGCTCAATGTACCTCGCCGCGCTGCTCTTCTTTATATTCGGGATAAAGTATTATATTATCACCCTCGCCACTGCTCTCATTGGAAGCCTTATAATAACCCTGACTTATATTCTGAGCCGCAGAATAATTGAAAAACCGCTCTTTGCACTGATGCCAGCAGCATACTGCCTTCTGTTTTCAATGCCGTTTTTCCCGATCTATTCCCACCATTGGCTCAGCACCCTGTTTTTGCTCGCGGCAGTGAATTTAGCCGTTTCTTCTTTCGAAAGAAATTCATTATTAATGATATTCTTTTCCGGCTTATTGGCAGGATTGACATTTATTTCCCTGCAACACAAGGGAGCCTTATTGTTGCTTGCGATTCTGTCAACCCTTATTTTCAGCTATTTTTATTACAAAGAAAATTTGATAAAACCCTGTCTTTGGCTGATGGCCGGATTTGCAAGCATAATGATACCATTTTCCCTATATTTGTTCTTCAGCGGCAGCTTAAAAAATATGCTTTACGATTGCTTCGTCTGGGTCTATGAGGGATACCTGCCATTCAATTCATATCCGGCTTATTGCTATTCCAGCAAACGATATATATCTTATTTTTTCCGGGAATTCGGTTTTCCCGAAAACCTGCTCAAAGCGCGGAATTTTTTACTTATCGCGTATCTCCCGCTGTTTGTAATCGTCCACGGAGGATTAACCCTGCTCAGAACACTGTACTCAAACCGTGGAACAGACAGAGGTAAAACAGACAGAACTTTTTTCCTCTATTACATTACATCCATTCTGCTATTTGTCTTCGCTGTCCTTCCCCGCCCCGACGACTCCCACATTCTCTTTGTCTTCCAACCAATCGTAATACTCTTTTCCCTCTGCCTGCAGGATATTTATCTGCAGCCAAAGCAGAAGAATCTGCGTTCGCTCGTGATTTCCGCCATTGCAGCAGCAATTGCGGTTTCATTCATAGCAAACAGCTTATTGGGCAGTTTAAACAAGATTAAAGAAGCATCAGGATATATTTTCCCTGTCATTGCAAAAAGAGGCGTTATTTTTACTAATAATACTGATGAGTATGCATATTACAGGGATACCCTTGCTTATATAGAAGATGAGATTAAAGGGGAAAATATATTCATTTATACCTGGTCAACCTTTTTCTATTTTCTTCCCGGCAAAAAGAATTTTACGAAATACGATGGTTTTATCCCGGGGTATAACACAAACAGGCAGATGGATGAAGTAATTGAAGAAATTAAGAAGAACAACATTGGCTACATCCTGTACGATGGATATGACAGATTTATTAAGGAACAGGGGGAAAATTCACATTATCCTCTTGCGGGCGATCTTATAGACCCTGAAAACAATCTTGTAAAATTTATAGAAAAAAATTATGAATCTGTTAAAACAATAAAAAAGATGGTAATCTACAGAAAAATAAAGTGAGGGAACAATGAATTCAAAAGAGAAAAAAAGATTTATGGAGACGGTCAAATTTGCGGTAAACACATCGCCGTTCTACAAACACATGTGTCTGGAATTAGTTGAATACGGAGATGGCACATCAAAAGTAATCATGAAATCCGGAGATAATCTCAAAAATCTTTACGGCACGCTTCACGGCGGAGGTATTGCATCACTGATAGACTCAGCCTGCAGTCTTGCCATCGTAACAAAAATGGAAATAGATGAAATTTCTGTAACTGTTGACCTGAAAACAAGTTACATAGCGCCGGCAAGAGACGGGACGCTAACGGGACTCGGGAAAATTATACACCGGGGGAAAAACATAGCCATCGCAGAAGCAACTGTAACTGACAAAAACGGCAAGATAATCGCTCATGGCGGAACGATCCATTTTATAAAGAGAGAGAGGAATTAATTTATAACAGCAATCAGTCTGCCTGCCTCCTTAAAAATGCCGGAATATCAAGTTCATCCTCCTCATTATCGGGAAGCGTAATAACCTTAAGGTTATGCTGGTTTGACTCTACTATCTTGCCCTTCCTGATATAAGTGGGAATATCCTTATTATCCCGC
>DATBWZ010000003.1:0-2324 GCA_036514535.1 bacterium | reverse complement strand
TTGGACAGACTGGTTGCGATAATATGCGGTTCCCAGTCCATTAGGGATGTTATCGCATTTCCGAAAACTCAGAAGGCATTCTGTCCGCTTTCAGAAGCGCCTTCAAAGGTGGACGAAAAGCAGTTAAGGGATCTTTCAATAAAACTTAATGTCAAGGAATAAAAAAGCAGTTATCTGCCATTGAGCGCAGTTACAGCCCCTGTATTATTCATAAACGGCAGATACGTTGATTTCTGGAAACCTGTTTTCGCAAGCCAGTCTGCCGCCTCACCCCTTGAATAACTCCTGCCGCCGTTTGTATGGAGCAGCATGTTAAGGGAAAAGAGAGAAGCCCTGAGTGGAGTGGTTTTTGATTCATCAAGAAAGATATCGTGAATAATGATTAATCCGGATTGTTTGAGACAGCCTTTAATCTTTTTTATAAGCCGGAGGTTCTCTTTTTCGGAGTAGATATGGATTATGTTGGAAAGGAGGGCGATATCATAATCAGTGCCCGGATCGGCCTTTAAAAAATCGCCATTGATGAATTTCATCCTTCCAAGCACTCCTGCTTCTTTACCGAATCGTCTTGCCCATTTGTGCGCATCCTCAAAGTCTACCAGGACGCTCTGCAGCGTTTTGTGCTTTTCCAATAGTTGAATGGTATATGTCCCTGGTCCCGATCCAAGGTCAAGCATTTTTACAGGGGTTCCGGTATTTATTCTTTCCGACAGAATTTTTGCTTTTTGTATGCCGTTGTAGTGCATTGCAAGGAAAAATCTCCTGCTGTCGCGCGATCCCTGGAGCGGCTTCCCGCTTCTTACGGATTCGGCAAGCATGCCCCAGTCCTTGTACTGCGAATAGGCATGTCTGAATCCGTCGGCAATAAAATCCTTCCCGCCGCGGACAAGGTGCTTGAGAGATAAAGGTGCGTTTCTGAATCTCCCTTGCCTGTCTTTGATGATCAACCCCATGCCGGCAAGGGCGTTCAGCAAAGCCTCTGTCCCTCTCAGACTGCTTCCGGTTCTCTTTGAAACTATTGAGGACTGGAGCTTTTCCCTGCCAATGCATGTGAAGATATCAAGTTCAATACCGGAGAGAAATGTCTGTGATGCCATAAATGAGTAGGATAATCCTTGGATATCCTCTATGGATTTAATCTTTGATCCCATCACATTACATTATACCATATTTATTGCAATTATGATTGTTAGCCGATCCGGGGCCGGTGGAAGAGCCACAAATAATGTACTTAAATCCTTTACACTTCTTCTGATTTAGGATAAAATACATACCAGTGCAGTTTCTATGATCATTTCTGTAATAATCGCGACAGGAATAACAAGAAGCTCCATTGAGTTAACGAGTTGATTTTTTTGTGATGGACAGACTTAAAACCTGCAATAATTTAATAGGATACCTGAAAAGAAAAAGGGGAAACCTTCTGGTTCAATCGGAGATTGAAAGGGATTTTGCCGACTCACTTTCTGAAGTAATTCCATTGATTAACCGGTTTATAGAACATGGGGTGCTTAAAAAAGTTGAGAAGAAAAGGCTTCTTTTCCCCCCTGATTTAGATCTGGCAGCCGGGAGGCTGTCCCTGCATCGGAATGGCTTTGGTTTTGTCTGTCCCCTATCAGGCAATGATGTGTTTATCCCGCCGAGGTTTGTTGGCGATGCGATGGATGGGGATACGGTGCTTGCCGGCGTTCTGAAAAGGAGAAATAGGTCCGAGGGCTGGATAATTGAAATAATAAAGCGTAATTCTAAAAGACTTGTTGTGAGATGCAATTCCAATGATGGTTCTTTAACAGGAATTCCACTGAATGAAAAAGCAAATTTTGAAGTCTTTATTCAGAAGGATAAATCTCTGAAATTGAACGATGGGCAGATCCTTCTTGTAGAATTGAAAAATTTTCCCCGCCGGAACCAGCAAGCTTCAGCTAACGTGGTCAAAATTCTCGGAGAGGAAAATAATTATGAAACAGATATAAATATTGTTCTCAACAAATATAATATAATCCAGGAATTTCAGAAGGATGCTATAAATGATTCGGAGCGGATTCCGGAGGTTATTTCGGAAGGGGATTTATCAGGAAGAGTGGATCTTCGCAAATTGCCAATTGTGACAATTGACGGTGAAGATGCAAAAGATTTTGATGATGCTGTTTATGTTGAGCCCAGTTCTAAAAATAATATGCGGCTTCTGGTTTCCATCGCTGATGTGTCCCACTATGTGCAGGAGGGCTCGTCCCTTGACAGAGATGCGCTGGCCCGGGGAACAAGCACATATTTACCTGAGCGCGCCATTCCCATGCTTCCCGAGAAGCTTTCCAATAACCTTG
>DATBWZ010000002.1:0-4411 GCA_036514535.1 bacterium | reverse complement strand
AGGGCAAGAAGATTCACCCTGAGGTGAGCCTCTCAATTAATCCGGGCTCAAAACAGGTTCTTGAAATGATAAGCAGAAACGGCGCACTGGCTGATATTATTTCTGCCGGAGCAAGAATCCTTGAGTCTTCGTGCGGTCCATGCATTGGTATGGGGCAGTCTCCGCCAACAGGAAGCGTTTCACTCAGGACGTTCAATCGTAATTTTGAGGGAAGGAGCGGCACAAAGGATGCAAATGTTTATATTGTTAGTCCGGAGACTGCTGCAATATCAGCGTTAAAGGGTGAAATAACGAGTCCGCTAAAACTTGGCAAACCTGTAAAGATCTTTATTCCAAACAAGTTTAGTATTAACGATAACATGATCATTCCTCCGGTAAAAAACGGGAAAAAGGTTGAAATAATCCGGGGTCCGAATATAAAACCCCTTCCCGATACGAAGCCGCTGCCGGATTCGGTTTCGGGTAAGGTTCTGATTAAGGTTGGGGACAATATCTCCACTGACCATATCCTGCCGGCAGGCGCTAAGGTTCTGCCGTTAAGGTCAAATATTCCTGCCATCTCAGAATATACATTTAATGCAGTTGATCCCCAGTTTGTCAAGAGGGCAAAGGAATGGGGCGCAGGCGTGGTTTTAGGCGGGATGAACTACGGTCAGGGATCAAGCAGGGAGCATGCAGCCATTGCTCCAATGTATCTCGGAGTTAAGGCAGTAATTACCAAATCTTTCGCAAGGATTCACCGGGCAAACCTGATAAACTTCGGCATTGTTCCTCTTATGCTGGAAAACGAAAATGACTATAATCTTTTTGATACAGGTGACGATATACAGTTAGATGGATTAAGGGAAGCCATTCTAAATAAAAAGGATATTACAATCAGAAATGCGACAAAGGATAAAACCGTTTCCTTGAAGAGCGACCTGACCGGAAGAGAAAGAGAGATACTTGCTGCTGGCGGAAGGTTAAATTATGTAAAATTGGGAGGAAGTAATGGCAGGTAAGAAGATTGAAATAATTGATGGTAAATTAAAGATTCCTGATGAACCTATAATCCCCTATCTTGAGGGAGATGGGATTGGCCCGGATATCTGGGCTTCAAGCGTTCGTGTTTTTGATGCTGCGGTTCAGAAGGCATATGGCGGCCGGAGGCGCATTCATTGGCTTGAAATTCTTGCCGGTGAGAAGGCTTATAAAAAATTTAATACATACATGCCGGAGGAAACTGTTCGGGCAATTGAAGATTACAAGGTTGCAATAAAGGGGCCGTTGACCACGCCTGTTGGAGGCGGAATTCGCAGCTTGAATGTATTTCTGAGGCAGAGGCTTGACCTTTATGCTTGCATCCGGCCCGTAAGGTATTTTCAGGGTGTGCCAAGCCCTGTGAAGGAACCGGGTAAATTGAATGTTGTGATTTTCAGGGAAAATACCGAAGATGTTTATGCGGGTATTGAATGGCCTAACGGGTCTCCGGAGCAGAAAAAGCTTTTGGAATTTTTCAAAAAAGAATTAAAAGTTAACATGCGCGAGGATTCCGGAATAGGCATTAAGCCTATAAGTCTTTTTGGCAGCAAACGGCTTATCAGGATGGCAATAAAATATGCATTGCTAAAGAAAAAGAGCAGTGTAACAATGGTTCATAAGGGCAATATCATGAAATATACCGAGGGCGCCTTCAGGATCTGGGGGTATGAACTTGCTATGGAGGAGTTCGGCGACAAGACCGTAACGGAAACAGACCTCTACGACAAATATAACGGGAAAATTCCAGAAGGGAAGATCGTTATCAAGGACAGAATTGCAGACAGCATGTTCCAACAAATTCTTACCAGGCCTGACGAATACGATGTGTTTGCCACTCCCAACCTCAATGGAGATTATCTCTCCGATGCATGTGCTGCTCAGGTAGGTGGATTGGGAATGGCGCCTGGCGCAAATGTTGGGGACAAGGTTGCGCTGTTTGAGGCCACACATGGGACTGCACCCAAGTATGCAGGTCAGGACAAGGTAAATCCCGGGTCGGTCATTCTTTCCGGCGTGATGCTTCTGGAGCATATTGGATGGGATGAGGCGGCGGATTTAATTATTAATGGTATGGAGAAAACTATTAAACAGAAGAGGGTAACCTATGATCTTCACCGGCAGATGGATGGCGCAAAACTGCTTAAGTGTTCAGAGTTTGGCACGGTAATTATTGATAATATGTAAATAAAAAGGAGGGAGTTATGGGAAGAACAAAAATTACAGTGGTTGGCGCAGGGAATGTGGGTGCCACAACTGCGCTTAGACTTGCTCAGAAAGAATTGGGCGATGTGGTTCTTATAGATATACTGGGCGAGATGGCACAGGGAAAGGCTTTGGATATTATGGAATCTGCTCCGGTCGCCGCTGTGGATGTTTCTGTTGTGGGTGGAGACAATTACGGCGCCGCTGCGAATTCAGATATTGTAGTAATAACCTCCGGAGTACCGAGAAAGCCAGGCATGAGCAGGGATGATCTGCTTAAAACTAATGTTGATATTGTGAAGAAGGTGACTGAGGGAGTCGCGAAAGCAGCGCCGAATTCAATAATTATTGTAGTCGCCAATCCGCTTGATGCTATGACCTACACTGCCTATAAGGTCAGTAAGTTTCCAAAGAACAGGGTGATGGGAATGGCAGGCATCCTTGACACAGCAAGGTTCCGGACATTTCTTGGAATGGAACTTAAGGTTTCGGTTGAGAATATTCATGCCTTTGTGCTTGGCGGGCATGGCGATACCATGGTCCCTCTCACAAGATATACTACAGTTGCAGGTGTCCCTGTCGGAGAATTGATTCCAAAAGCAAAACTTGATGCGATTGTTCAGCGGACAAGGGATGGCGGCGGTGAAATTGTAAAATTGTTAAAGACCGGCAGCGCTTACTATGCGCCTGCGGAATCCACCGTAGAAATGGTAGATTCAATTCTTAAAGACAAGAGAAAGATACTGCCATGCGCAGCTCTCTGTGAGGGAGAATACGGCATTAAGGACATTTTTGTCGGGGTTCCGGTAATTCTTGGATCCAGGGGAATAGAGAAAATATTTGAGATTAAGCTTGCTGGAGAAGAAAAGGCGGAATTTGAAAAATCTGTAAAATCAGTACAGGAACTTTGCCAGATGGTTGATGGTCTTTTAAGATAATGAAAGAGATAGGTGAAAGTGAAATCTCCGAAGCAGTAAGGAATTTATGCATAGAAGCTAATTGTGTTTTAAGCGAAGATGTAATATCTGCCCTTCAGAATGCTAAAAATATAGAGGAATCTCCCATAGGAAAGGATATAATCGGCCTTCTCCTGGAGAATGTCAGGGTTGCGAAGGATGAGATGCTTCCAATTTGTCAGGATACGGGTGTCGCAGTGTTTTTTGTGGAGATAGGCGCCGGAGTTAAGGTTAATGGTAACCTTAGGACGGCAATAAATGAAGGGGTAAAACGTGGTTATGCTGATGGCTATTTAAGAAAATCCATGTTGAAAAGTCCTCTTGACAGGGTAAATACAGGCGATAATACACCCGCAATAATACATTTTGATCTTGTGCCCGGAGACAGATTAAAGATTACCATGCTTCCAAAGGGCGGCGGCAGCGAGAATATGTCCAGATTGAAAATGCTTACGCCTTCCGAGGGATGGGAAGGGGTTAAGCGGATGGTGGTTGGAACTGTTCTTGATGCAGGCTCAAACCCCTGTCCTCCAATAGTTGTTGGCGTGGGAATCGGCGGAAATTTTGAGTTAGCGCCGTTACTTGCTAAAAAGGCTCTGATCAGGGATGTGGGAAAACATAACCCGGATCCAAAAATTGCTGCACTTGAAGATGAGTTATTAAAAGAAGTCAATAAAACAGGAATAGGCCCACAGGGGCTTGGCGGGAGAGTCACGGCTCTGGCTCTCAACATAGAGGTTTATCCCTGTCATATCACTGCGTTGCCTGTAGCTGTCAACATTGAATGTCATGCCCACAGGCATAAAGAGGTTGTTCTATGAAAAAGAAGAACTCTTGCAAAAGCGAAGGTAAGAAGAATAGCAGCAACAGCGGCGAAGGGGCTGTTAAACGGATAAAGACCCCCCTTACAGATAAGATCATAAAATCATTATCCGCAGGCGACCGCGTGTTTTTGAGCGGAATAATTTATACTGCAAGGGATGCAGCGCATAAACGCCTTGCGGAGTTGATGTCCAAGGGGGAAAAACTCCCTGTAAACCTTGATGGCCAGGTAATTTACTATGTTGGCCCTACACCGCCCAAGCCAGGATATGTTATCGGTTCTGCCGGGCCAACCACAAGCTACAGAATGGATGCTTATACGCCAAAACTGCTAACTGCCGGGCTCAGGGGTATGATTGGAAAAGGGAAGAGATCCGATGAGGTTAAAAAGGCAATAAAAAAACACAAGG
>DATBWZ010000001.1:0-4459 GCA_036514535.1 bacterium | reverse complement strand
TGATAAGTTTTATTCCTCTCCACTGCCTGTAAACCGCGGGTGGGCAGTAACAGAACATGGACGGATTCCTCTGCCTGCACCGGCGACGATGGAATTGCTTAAGGGTGTGCCGGTGTTTAACTCGGCATGCGAAAAAGAACTGATAACCCCTACAGGTACAGCCATTCTCAGCGCTCTCTGCAGCGGTTTTGGGGGCATGCCTTCAATGAATATAGAAAAATGCGGATACGGCGCTGGCGATTATGAGAACATTCCCTTTCCCGATATCCTCAGAACAGTGGCTGGGTCCGCTGGCTCCGCACATTCAGAGCGCATGTGGATTGTTGAATCAAATATTGATGATATGAATCCGCAGTTTTTTGAAACCGCGATGGAACAGATATTCAAAGCAGGCGCCGCGGATATATTTATAACGCCCGTGATAATGAAGAAGGGCCGGCCGGGCTATCTTCTTACGGCGCTCACGGATGAATTGCACATGGAAGCTGTCAAAAAAGGGATATTTGCGAATACAACTACTATAGGTGTAAGGGCATATCTTGTTGAAAGGACAGTGCTTGAAAGGAAATTAAGGACAGAAAGAATAGGCGGGGTACCCATCCGGTTTAAAATAGCAAAACTGGGGAACAGGAAAATGAACGAGATGCCGGAATACGATGACCTTAAAAACCTGGCGGTTAAAAAGGATATTTCTTTAAAAGAAGCGTATAATATTGCTGTTAAAACGGTGAGAAATGCCAGGTAACGTCAGAAAAAATATAGATATATTAAATGCAATTGTCGCTCTTTCCAAAGAGATAACGCTTACCTCATCGTTTACCGATCTTATTGATAATTTTGTCCACTTACTGACCCGGACATTTCCTTTCAAACATGTTGTTGTTTGGACGCTAAATGAAGAGTTAAAAAAGTTCTTATCTGCATATTCCACTATACCATTAAAGCATGATATCCTTCCTGATGAAGATAGCATGATAATACATTCCTCCAGAAACAATAAAAATACAGTGATAAATGATTTCGGGAAGGAGAAAAGATTCATGCCCTTTATAAAAGATGCAAATAGCGCCATCGCAATTCCCCTTGCTTCTTTTGGAAAGGTAAGGGGAGTGCTCTATATTGAGAGCCATTCAAAAAATTATTTTGACCGGAAGACAATTACATATCTCTCCATACTCTCAAGTCAGTTCGGTATTGCCCTCAGAAACCATCATTTGTTCGGTCAGATAAATTCCATGAAGAACTATCTTGATACACTGGTGGAAAAGACAAATGCGATCATGATTATAACCGATGCGCTTGGCAGGATTCAGAGGGTGAACGAGGCAGCAGAGAGATTTTTCGGTTACCGCAGGGATGATCTTTATTTGACACTTGTCTTTAATCTTCTCAGCAATGGGGCTAAAAAAAGGGGTCTGCTGCCTCACCTCTCAGATATTAGAAACGGAAAATTTATCTCAGGTATAGAACTTGAAATTATAACAAACAACGGCGAGAAAAAGTACGGAATATTCAATCTTGGCGGCATCCATGAAACCGAAAAAAAACTTAAGGAAATAATAATCATGGGACAGGACATTACCAATAGCAAGGAAACAGAGATGAAGCTTATACAGGCTGAAAAAATGGCGCTCCTGGGGCAGATTTCAGCAAGCATTGTTCACGAGATAAATAACCCGCTTGCTCTTGTATCCTCTTACGCGCAGGTTCTGCGTATAAAGGCAAATAATGAAAAAAGAGAGGATGAAGAAAACAAGCTTAACGTTATACTTAATTGCGTGGACAAATTGCAGAAAATAATCCGGAATCTGATGAAATTTGGAATGCCAGCATCGGATGAGGTGAGTCAGGTTGATCTTAATCAATCCATAGAGGAAGCGCTGAAGTGGATTGAGCATATGGCGCGAAAAGGAAATGTTCATATTATTAAAAATATGACTCCGGACATTCCGAAAGTTGTTGGCAACAAAACGGAAATCCAGCAGGTTTTTCTGAACCTGATATCTAATTCATTACAATCAATGGATAAGCGCGTCGGAAAGATTGAGATTAGGACATTAAAAGATGATAAATATATCATAATGGAAATAATAGATGAAGGCGAGGGAATCGCGGTTGGTAATATGAAGCGTATTTTTGAGCCGTTTTTTACTACGAAACTTCCGGATAAGGGCACGGGGCTGGGATTGTCCATTGTCAGGCGTATAGTGGAAAGACATAATGGAAAGATAATAGTAAAGAGCAAGAAGAATATGGGAACCAGGGTGAGGATCCTTCTTCCACGCGTTGCTGAGAGCAGAAGATAATGAGATTCATTTTAAAAACAATAATACTTTTTATTGTTGTTATTCTGCTGGGGTATGTATTTCTCTTTAGAAAAGATTTTGTAAGAAAAGTCGGAGTAAAGACTGAAAGAGTGCTTGTAAACATATTAAAACAAAAAGCCGGGACTGCGAAGAAAAAAGATGTAGAAAACAAGAAGCGCAATGAAGATATTACAGAGGATGAACGGCGACAGATTGAAAATATTATTGAAGAAAGAGGGGATTGAAAATTTTTTGAATTTGTGTAAAATTATAAGTCTGCGGGGGAGGTGATTAATGATGAAGCTAAACGCAAAGGCTCTCGGGCTATCACTTGGGATTCTGTGGGGGATATCAATATTTCTTGTGACATTGTTTGTTATGTGGCGAGGCGGAGGCGCAACACTTTCTAAACTAAGCCAGTTCTATATCGGATATTCTGTCAGTTTTATGGGGGCGGTTCTCGGTCTTATCTGGGGATTTGTTGATGGACTTATTTCCGGTGTGCTTTTTGCAGCGCTCTACAATGCTTTGAGCGGAAAAGAACAGTAAATATAGGATGTCGTCCGGCGAGCAAATATTTGTCCATCCTGCTGCGGTAATTATCGGGGATGTAAAAGTTGGCAAATGTTCAAGCATATGGCCTTGTGCGGTTCTCCGCGGGGACTTTAACAGTATTATAATCGGGGAATATTCAAGCATTCAGGATAACTGCGTATTGCATCCAACGCCCTTCAACAGGGTGGATGTTGGTAATTATGTAACGGTGGGCCACGGTGCGGTCCTTCACGGCTGCAAAGTGGAGAACGATGTCCTGATCGGAATGAATTCTACTATACTTGACGGAAGCGTTATAGGCAGCGGGTCGGTCGTCGGAGCAGGGGCGCTGATCAGGGAGAATTTAGTTGTTCCTCCGGGTTCGCTTGTTGTTGGCGTTCCTGGAAAGATTTTGGAGGGCAAAGGAAATGCGGAACTCAACCATCAGAATGCCCTGCTGTATTTTGAACTTGCCCTCAAACACCTGCGTGGTGAGATCAGGATGGGTCAGGAGGAATTTCTCTCTCTGATGCAGAAGATTGCCGGAGGTTCTGGATAGATTTAAACAAAGATTTTATCCTGCTTGAAGAAGCAAAGAAAAGGATAGAAAGGGTTTTCAAGAGAAAAAAAGTGAGTTCATAGATGATTCCAATTAAAACACCAATTATTTCAACTACCTTCATATTAAATTTATATGCAATTCTTATGCCAAAAATTAACATTTGGAATTGATTAATTTTAAAGGATTTTTGTAAATAGCGCAGGGTTAATAGTGTGATTTTTTTGTCACAGTATTGATAAGAAGATAACAGGAGGCAAGATGATGAGGAAAAACAAGTGGATTTTTATAATTCCCATTATGCTTCTTGTGGATTGCAAGGACGCTATTAACAAAAAGCATGAGGTGGAATCCGTAGAAATGGAAGTCAAGGGGGTAACTCTTGATTCAAATACAAATTCTCCTGTGGTTATTCTGGAGGACATTGCAAGCAAGAAGTTAATGCCAATATGGATCGGGTTCAGTGAAGCAAGGGCCATTGCCGCAGAACTGGAGGGTGTCAGCCCCCCCAGACCAATGACCCATGACCTGCTCCAAAATATAATAACAGGTCTCGGTGGCAAGGTTGAAAGAATAGCGATTACCGAATTGAAAAATCAGACCTTTTACGCTGTTATTGCCATAAGAGCCAGGAGAAGATCTTTTAGATTTGACTGCAGGCCCAGCGATGCTATTGCTCTCGCACTAAGGTTCAAGTCACTAATATATGTCAGTAGGGAGGTTTTTGATTCTGTCCAGACCATAAGCAGTCTGCCCGAGGGATGGGAGGATGTGGTTATGGGATTTTCTGTTCAGGAATTGAGCCGCGATATAGCAGAAGCAATGGGAATAAACTATGCGGCAGGTATCCTTGTTTCCGATGTAAGAGAGGGCAGCTCCTCCGAAAAGGATGGACTAAGACGGGGCGATATTATTATTTCTGTAAATGGAGAATCTATCTCAACGATAAAGAACCTTGTCAGGGTAATTTCAGAATCCGAAGACAGGCCTATGAAGACTGATATTATAAGGGAAGGACAGAAATTGTCGCTGGAGTTGCATCCCGGGGAGACAGAACAGT